>JAVHVY010000424.1:0-17123 GCA_032160305.1 Actinoplanes sp. | reverse complement strand
AGGGTCAGCCCGTTGGTCACGGCTTTGAGGTCGCGGCGTAGGCCGGTGGCGAAGGAGGTCAGGTCGGGTTGCTCGGTCTCGGCGTCGATCGCGGCGAGCCAGTCGGGTAGTTGGTTGCCGTGGCGGTGGGTGAGGATTTCGGCGAACCGTCGGACGTGGCTGACGAGGGCGCGCAGGTGGGGGCAGACCGCCAATGCGGCGCTGAGGCCGGCCCGGTCGCTGTCGGTGAGATGGTCGGGGTGCCGCAGGATCCAGCCGCTAATTTTGCGGGGCTTGGGAATCGGCGCTGGGACCGGACTGGGGGCGCCGGTCTGTGATGCCAACTCGCGTAGTGGTTTCAGGTAGGCGCGGACCGATGCGGTGGTGCCGCGGTAGCCGCGTTCGGCGATCTCCCGGAACAGTCCGGTGGCGTTGGTCGCTCCTTCGGCCAGGCGTTGGTGCAGGTAGCTGGTGAACGGGTCAAGACGGCTGGGCCTCCCGGCCCGGGGCCGGTTGAGCAGGTCGTCGACGGTTGGGGCGCGGAGGTAGCGGCGGACGGTACCCCGGGCCAGATTTAGCTCCCGGGCGATCGTCTTGGCGCCGCCGCCTTCGGTGGCCAGTTCGTGGATGGCTTCATATCGGTGCCGCAGCCGGGTTTGAGCTGCGGATTCGGTCTCGTTCACGGATTCTGGGAGCAGTGCGTGCTTCGGTGCTGGAGCAACCACTGCAGCGGGATCGGCCGGGTGCTGCTGACGTTCTCGCAGCGTCTGGGCCCGGGCCTCGGTCAGGCACCGATGATGGCGGGCGACGGCCTTCTCGACATACCCGGCCAGGTTGTTCAACAAATGCCAGCGGTCGGCCACCTGGATTGCTTGCGGCGCGGCGGTCGCCGCGGCCTCGGCGTAGGCGCCGGCACGGTCGCGGCAGATCACTTCGATCTCGGGATGTGCCTGCAGCCATGCGGCGAGGGTGGGGCTCTCACGATCCGGCAGCACATCGATGGGCCGGCCGGTCTCTAGATCGATCAGCACGGTCGCGTAGACATGGCCCCGCCGCAGCGCGAAGTCGTCCACTCCGAGGATCCGCACGGGCCCGGGTGCCGGCAACGGCAGCGCCCGTAGCAGGCGCAGCAGCACGCTGCGGCTTGCCGGAGAGCCGAGCTCCGCCGCCAGCCGTGAGCCCGGCCGGCCCGCCTGCGCGACCGCGATCGCTTCCAGCGCCCGCTTCGACACCGGGCTCCGGCGAGCATATTTCCACGTCAATCCAGGTATCTGTTCAGCGAACGTCAATACCTCGCACGCTGGGACCGGGCAGCGGAACCGGCGCACCAGCAACCGCAAACTCACCGGCCGGCCCGCCACGGTGGCGTCCTGCAACGATCGGCGATACCGGGAGTGAACCCGAGCCGTGAACCGGGCGCATCCCGGGCACTGCGCGCCAGGCCCAACCGCCCGGGCCCAGATCCGTACGCCCTTCCCCGCCGTTTCGACCCGATCCACTGTCACACCGTCCAGATGCGGGAACAACACGTTGATGACACTAGTAAGCACGCAGTCAGATACCACAGTGGACAGTGACAGGAGCTCCCGGGGGCATCACCAAAAGTGGGCCAGAACCGCAGAATTCCTGCTGGGCGGTCAGGTGATCTCCATCTCGGCCACGTGAAGTGGATCTCTCCGGCCGGTGGCGATGGGGTTCACCGGCACCGAACGCACGACCCGGCGCGCGGTGCGGGAGGCGAAGAACTTGTGGCGGGCCGGGCGGCGGCGCACGTATCGGCCGTGGGTGGCTTCTCTGAACTAAAAATGATCATGATAGGCAGGATCTGGGCGCGGCGCTTGCGGCTGGTGGAGCGGCAGACGGGGTAACGGTGCGTGCTGCGATCCCGGGAAAGCTGGGCATGCCGAGCTCGATAGCTGCGGTGCGTCGCTGAACGGTGTCGTCGGTCTGGGTGAGTTTGTCTTTGGCGGCGGCGAGGCTGACGCGGAGTCCTTCGGCCTCGCCGAGCCAGCCCTCGCGTTCGGCTTCGGCGATGCGGGCGGTGAGGTTGTCGCGGATGTCGATCAGACGTTGCCGCTGGTTGGGGTCGATTCGTAGTAGTGGGCAACGGACGCAGCTGTTTTCGTGAATACAGCTGGTGCCGTATGCTCGCCCGCAGTCACCGAGTGCGACTCGGCGGTGTTCGAAGTGTCCGAGGAATTCGTCCCATTCCGCGTTGGTGGGTTGTCGGTATTCCTGGCTGGGTCGCAGGCCGCGACGGCGGGCGATGAAGGCCCGGTGCCCGTTGATGGCTTCCTCGGGATAGACGGCTTTGTAGCCCATGGTCGTGTTGATATCCTTGTGTCCTAATAGGATTTGGGCGATTTGGGGTGGCATCCCGTTCATGATGGCGTCGGTGGTGAAGACCCTTCGGAAGTCGTGGGGTGCGAAGTCCAACGGTTTGCCGGTGGTGGATGTGAGTCCGGCGCGGGCGAGGGCGTCGCTGAGCAGGGTGCGGATGCCGCTGATCGGGATCGGCCGGGTCTCCAGGCCGACGGTGCGCTGGAACAGCAGGGGCATCGGCGGGTTCCAGATCTTTTCGTGGTGGTCGTAGGCGACCACGAGCGGGACGCTGCCGTCGGGGTTGCGGATCCGGCAGACGATCGCGGAGAGCACGTCGGCCAGTTCCGGCGAGATGACCAGAAGCCTCTCCTCATCGGTTTTCGACGGCGGGATCTGCAGCAGCGGGACCAGTTCCCCGCTGGCCGGTGTCCGGTATTGGATCAGGCTGTGGTGCGACAGTTCAGTCAGTCCGCGCACCCGGCACGACCAAATCACGGGCTATCCGACTGGCCGCCACTCCTCCGTGATACATCGAGTGAATCGAGATCATTCAGCGCCGCAAAAACCTTTGCGACAAGTTCCTCGTCTGTCATGTCACCAGAATCCCGAAGGGCGGGATCAATGACATAGTCGTCAAGCAGGTAGAAGACATCCGTGAGTACTCGATCAAACCTCTCACGAACGCGTTCCCCGGCATCCAGCACACGACGGCGAGCCGATAACCAGGCCCTCGCGAAATCTGGTCCCGCGATTTTTCCACTCACAAGATCACGCATCAGCGAAAGCTGCGCGGCGGTGGCTGAACCAGGATCAACCTCCGAGGGTGATGCCCATGACCTGCCCATATGCCGCACCTCCCCTGAGTCGGGCGTCACCATAGGAATCCTTTGTCCACGATACCCGCAAATTGGTTGTCGCCAAGTCGATAGGCGGACCAGAACTTCCCGCTATCAGCGTGAAGCATCACCATTTTGTTAGTACTCGAATCGATGAACCCGACAGCTTGGCCCTGACCGCGGTAGTTAAAGCGGTAGATGCTCGTGCCCTCGGAGGTCATGTGCTCGGTCATGGCTTCCCTAAACGCTCCAAGGTTTGCGTTATTCCGGTTGCCCGTAATTCCGAAGTCCGACGCATGGGCGTCGTACTTCTTACTAAGCGTCTTGAGGTCCGAGAAATCGGCCTTTTCAGCCCAACCCGCCGCGGCACCACCGCAGTTGTGCACCAGTACCGGAGTGTTACCGGCGAGCACATAGTACGTGTGGAGGTCTGCAACCGTGAGGTTCAGCATGTGTCGGCTCGTGGCAATGGACCGCGTGGCGACCACGCGAAGCGTTCGGCCTTGTGGTGAGAGGAGCCAATCCCCTTTGTCAAGGTGATCGACTCGGGTCCATTGGTTAGTAGTGGCGTCCCAGAAGGGGTGGCTCTGGGTGGTGTGCACGACGGCTTGGTTGCCATGGCGATCGACAACAGTCAGGTTTGCGAGGTCGGTGTCCACGTTGTCGTGCAGGATGGTCACGGTCTTGCTGTCGGTGGTGCCGTTTTCCGGATCGGTGGCCATTACCGCGTCGCCGACGGCGATGGATTTGATCGGCTTGGTGCTTCCGTCGGCCATGAGGACGAGGGTTTTCGGATCGAAACTGTGGGCGCATCCCGCAAGGTCTTTCCCTGCGGTTTTGAGCGCAGGGCTGCCCTCGCCTGCGGCGGCGAGCGCGTCGCCTTCGACGGCCCCGACTGGTCCGAGTTTGCCGAGTTTGCCGGTGCCGGCTGTCTCAATGCCGAGCGCGGTTAGGTTGCCCGCGCATTCTGCGGTGAATCCGTCCTGGCAATCGAATGCGCGGTCGACGTTATCGCAGTGGTCCATCATGAACATGACGCAGCCGGCGAGGTCGTTGACGAAACTCAGCGTTTCGACGTCGTGGTTCCACTGCTGCTTGCAGGCGTCCCAGTCCCACATACAGCTGCTGTAACCGGTAAACCCTGTCATGGTCTCGATGCCGAATCCTTCGAGGGATCCGGTCAGCGTGTTCCAGTAGCGTTTGGGTGCAGACGCCTTCTTCTTCGTGGATGGTTTTGGGCTGGCGGTATCGGGTTGGCATGTGCCGGGGCAGGGGGGTCCGCCGGTTTCTTCGCGGGCTCGGATCAGGCCGGTGGGGTCGGAGAAGGTGATGGGGTTGTTGCCGGCATAGGCGTAGCCGTTCCACTGCTGCGAGTCGGTGAGGTCTTGGACGGGGTCGACAGAAATGAACCGTCCGATGGGGGGGTCGTATTCGCGGGCGCCGAGGTGGGTCAGGCCGGTGGGATCGTTGTCGCCGCCGACGAAGCCTTTGCTGGTGGGCCAGAGTCCGGCGGTCGCGGTGCCTCGCGGGGAGCCGAAGGGGGTTTGCCGGCGGGTTGTGGCGCGGCTGGTGAGGTCGTCGACAGATATCTGCTGAGTGCCCTGGTTGTCGTTGAAAATCCAGTTCAGGCGCGGGTCGGATGATTTGCGTGTCGCGATCGTCTTGCCGGCGAAGGTGTAGTACCGGGTTTCGGTCAGGGCCCCTGCGGCGGCGCTGGTGTCGTGTCTGATCTCGGCGCCGGGAAGGTAAAGGGTGCTGCCGGTGGGGTCGCGTTGGATGAGTCGTGTGCCGTCGGTGTCGTAGAGGTAGCTGCTCGTGCCGGTCGCGTCGGTGACCGCGGCGAGGTGTCCTTCGCTGTCCCAGTCGAGGGTCTGTCCGGGCCGGGTGGTCGTGTTGCCCGTGGCGTCGTAGCCGTATGAGGCCGCGGGTTGTGGCGGGTCGGTGGTGATGCCGGTGACGGCGTGGGGGCGCACCGAGGTCGGCCCGGAGTTCGGCACGGCGTAGTTCTGGATCGTGGTCCCGGTCGTGGTGTGGTCGGTCTGGGTCTTGCGGTTGCCGATCTCGTCGTAGGTCCAGTCGGACCAGTACGATGCGGCTCCGCCGAGGTTCGCGGTGCCGGCGGCGGCCCGGCAGTCGGTGTCGGGTGTGGTCGTGTTGGCGCTGGTCGGGGTGGGGGTCCAGGCGGAGGTGAGCCTGCGCAGCGCGTCGTAGGTGAAGCACTGGGTGTCCGGGGCGCCTGTGGTGGGCGCGTCGGTCTCCGAGGTGATGTCGCCGGCCGGGTTGTAGGTGTAGGTGCGATTGGCGTACTGGTTCGTCAGGGTGCCGGAGGTGACCTTGACGTTGTGCAGGCGCCGGGTGGCGAGGTCGTAGTCGTAGAGCTCCTCGTAGCGCTGGCCGGAGGTGCGCTGCCGGACCGTCTTGACGGGTTCACCGTAGGAGCTGTAGGTCTGCCCGGACACGTAGGTGCCGACGGCCGGGTCGAGACTGGTCAGCTGTGACGGCAGGCCGGAGTAGCTGTCGTATTTGGTGGTGACGTTCTCCTGGGGCATGCCGGTGACGCCGGGGTAGAGAACGTCGGTCGGGGCGCCGTTGGTGTCGGCGTAGCCGTAGCTGATCGACCAGGAGGTGCCGAGCCCTTCGCTGGCGGGCAGGTGGTAGGTCGTCTGCAACGGCTGGTATCGCAGGTTGAGTGACTCGATCTGCGAGGTGTAGGCATCGTGGTTGCTGCTGTAGCGGGTGGAGGCGGTGAGCTGGCCTTTGACCGTTGTTCCGTCAGGCAGTCTGTCGTAGGTCCAGCCGGCGCGTTGGGTGGCGTCGGAGATCGTGGTGTCGTACAGGCCGGTCTTGCGGCCGAGGGTGTCGTACTTGTAGGCAAGGACATGTCCGGCGCCGTCGGTGGTGGCGGCGATGTCGCCGTAGGCGTTGTAGTCGGTGGTCGTGGTTCCCTTGTCGGGGTCCTTGACGCTGTGCTGGCGGCCCTGGATGTCGTAGGTGTAGGTCCAGGTGTTGTGCAGGGCGTCCTCGACGGACACGAGTTGGTCTTTGGCGTTGTAGTGGTAGGCGGTGCTCTGATAGGCGCCGTCGACGCCAGTCGCGGTGGTGTGTTGGCGAAGCTCGGCAGTGCGGCCGGCGGCGTCGGTGACGGTGGTGGTGGCCGTGCCGCCGGCCGGGGGTGTGAGCAGGGTACGGTCGCCTGCGTAGCGCGTGGTGGTGCGCCATTTCTCGACCAGGTTGTCGACGTTGTTGGTGGCGAGCAGGATCTGGTCCGTCGAGCGGCCGGCCTGGTCGTAGAGGTTCTGGGTGACCTCGCGGTTGGCCCAGATCGGCGTCCACAGCAGCGTGCCGGCGGCGGCGCCGGCTTCAGCGTGCGGGGAGATGACGTACTCGGGTCGGCCCCACGAGTCGTACTGGGTCTCGGTGACGATCCGCTCGCCGGGGTTCGGCGTCATCGATTGGGTTTGCCGCGCCCGTAGCATGGCGTCGTAGATCTGGTAGCTGGCCTGGTAGGTGCCGGCCGCGGTCAGCGCCTCGGTCTTGATATAGGTGTAACCGGGGGTGTCGGTAGCTTGGCAGGCGGGGTTCTTCGACGGTTCAGGCTGGTAGCAGTACGTGTAGCGGGTCGATGGGGTCGTCTGGTGGTTAGCCCGGGGCCAGCCGGTGTCCCAGACGGCCATGAGTCTGCCGAGGGCGTCGTACGCCTCGTCGCCGGTGCGGCCGTTGGTGTCGGTGACCCGGGTGGTGGTGCCCCAGTAGAGGTTCGTCGTGGTGGTGTTGGTCCAGCCTTTGGCGTTGGTCGTCTTGACCGTGGTGACCGGTCCACGTCCGGCCGGTGTGTACTGGGTCGTGGTGGTGTTGTTGCGGATGTCGGTGCTGCTGATCTCGCGGCCGAACGGGTCGTACTTCGTGGTCGAGATCGTCTGGTAGGCGGTGCCGGCGGCTGCGGTCCAGTTCTGCAACTTCTCGGTTCTGCTGACCGCGCCGATCGTGGGGGTGGCGTCCGGGCCGCCGTCGTCGTAGGAGAGACGCTGATCGTCGATGACGTCGTCCGGGTCTGCTGGGTTCTTGCCGCAGGGAAGGGCGGTCTGGAGCACCCGTTTGGGTAGCGTGACGATGTTCAGGGTCTTGTTGCGGTTGTAGGTCGATGTGGTGCATTTCTCGTCGCCGGTGCGGTCGATGTCGCCGGCGTCGTCGACGGTGTCGATGGTGCCGTAGTCGTCGTCGAAGGTGGTGTGGGTCTTGGTGGTGCGCCAGCCGCGTTCACCGTTCTCGCCGAGCGCGGTGGCCGCGTAGACGGTCTGGGTGTTGACGTATCGGGCGTAGATCGTGTCGTTGCCGATGGTTTGGCTGGTGGTGGGGTCGGACTGCCACGGCACGTTGACCGTCTTGGTCAGTGGCTTGTCGACGGTGCCGTTGTAGACGGTCTGTTCGCGGGTCATACCGGCGAAGACGTCGGAGTCGTGCACCGTCTCGGAGCCGAGCGTCGCGGGGACGGTGACGTCTCGGGTGCCGCCGCCTGCGGCGTGGTCACCGTCCATTCCCCGCAGGTAGGTGGTGCGGGTCAGGGTCTGCTGGGTGTCGCCGAGGCGTACGGCGACGGCGCTGTAGCCGCGCCACTGGTTCCAGGTGAGGCGTTTGGGCTTGGTGAGGCCGTCGGCGTCGGCGTAGTGCCAGGCCGGGGTGCCTTCGTACTCGTAGTAGGTGTTGATCTGGGGTTGTTCCTGATTGTTGGCCAGTTGCAGGTCGGCTTGACTGACCTGGCGCACAGTGTATTTGTGCCACCATTCGGTGCGGTCGTGTCCGGGGTTCTGCGGGTCGGGTCCGATCGTGGGGTAGCAGCGTTTGGTGTTGCCCGCCGGGTCGGCGGGCAGGGTCGTGTCGGTGCACTCCGGTCCGTTGTAGGTGATCGTGATGAGTTCACCCGACTCGGTGCGGATCTGGTTGAGCCGTTGCCAGTTCAGGGTGGTGTTGCTGTCCGTCAACACCCGGTTGGCGATCGACTGCGGGTAGAAGTAGATCGGCGGCATGGGGGTGCTGGTGCCTACCTCGCCGGAGTGCACGATGTGGTCGAGCCATAGGCCCCGGTGGGTGCCGTCGCCGGAGCGGGGGAAGGTGTGGGTCAGCGTCCAGGTGTCGACGTTCTGCCACGCGGCGGGGCTCTTGGTGGTGTCCCAGACCCGGGTAGTGACCGACGCGAGGCGTTTCGTCGTCCAGAAGGTCGGGCTGTACTGCGTGGGGCACGACATGGCGGTCGCGGCGCATTGCTGATCCCACGGGGTGTCGGGCCAGTGTGTCTCGTCGTGGGTGGTGCAGCCGGACAGACACCGGTCGCCGGGAGCGAAGATCACCTGGGCGGCCGGGTCGACGGACCGGTCGATCCTGCCGTCCGGGGTGAGCCGGTCCCAGGTGTCGTAGTCGATGCGCTTGAGGAACCCGCCGCGATCGTAGGTGACGTGGTTGGCGTCCCCGGCACGGGCGGCGTACTGGTTGGTCTCCTTGTCGTACCACAGCGATTCGGTGTTGCCGTTGCGGTCGACGATGTAGTCGAGGTTCCAGCGCCACGCCTGGGCGCAGGCCGAGTCGGCGAACGCGGTCGCATGACAGGGTTCGCTCGGGTGGTTGCCGTAGACGGGCACGGTCCACGCCGACGTGGTGTCGGTGCTCTGGCCGGGTAGCTTGTTGCGGCCGAAGTAATACTGGGTGCCGTCGGTGGCGGTGACCTTCCAGTACTCGCCGTCCTTGGCGCCGTTGTCGGCGCCGGTGAATCGTTCGATGACATCACCGGTCTCGGTGCGGGCCCGGTAGGTGGTCGGCGCGTCGCCGGCCTTGGCCGGCGCGATCGGGATGAGAGGGCTGGACTTGCCGTCGAGGGTGAGGGTGGCGTTCCAGGAGCGCCAGCACAGGTCGCCGGTGCTCGCCGGGGTGTTCGGCTTGCCCTTGGCCTTCGTCTCGGCGGCGTCGTCGTCCTCGGAGCAGGGCTGGTAGGTCCGCTCGATGAAGCCCTGCTGCATGTCGAAGCCTTCACCGATGATCGAAGGCTGGTTGTTCGTAGCGTCGGACCGGCCGTCCACACTCGACGAGGAGTAGCTCAGAGCCAGGACGGGTGCGGGGCCGCCGACACCCTGCGGGGTTCGCATCGGGTAGGACCAGGTGAAGTCGCCGGCGCTGCCCCCGGCGGTCCAGGTGGCCGAGGCGGCCAGCGGCGTGGCGGTGAGGTCGCCGGAGTCGCCGGACGCGGCGGCGGCCAGCGCGATCACGGTGCCGCCCTGTGCGGCCGCGGCGAGGGTCACCGGCGCGGACACCTCCCGGCGCGCAGGATTGTTGCGTGACGCCAGCGAGACGGCGGCGCATCCGGGCGACGACGCCGCCGTCAGGGCGCACGGGGGCAGTTGATACAGCCGCAGCCGGGAGGCCCAGTCAGCGCCGTAGGCGTGCTCGAAGGTGCTGTAGTCGACGGTGACGGTCGCGGGGCCGGCAGCTCCGATCGCGGTGAGCCGGGTTACCAGGCCGGCCTGCCATCCGGTGGGCACGGTGGCTCGGTCGATGACCTGGACCTTGACCTGGGCGGGGGTCGCGGGCCGGTCGGGCAGCGTGTGGACGGGTTGCACGCGCACGGGTCCGGCGTTCTTCACCGCCACGTCGACCGTGGTCGTGCCCGGCTTCGGCCAGACCGGTACGGCAACGGTCTGCGGCTGCTTCTGCGGCGGTTTCCAGGCGATGCCGCGGGCTCGGACGCCGCGGGTGCCGGGCTTCTCCGTCGCCGAGGTCGCGGTGGACACGGGCTTCGCCGGGTCGGCGCGCGCCGCGCCGACGGTCAGTTGTGAGGCTGTCAGGACCAGAGCGGTCATGGCGGCGACGGCGCCGGCCGCCCGGTTCCTGCGGGACCTATTCATGATCGTCGTCCTCCTGAGACCGGGCGCGAGTGCGGCAAAGGCTGGTGGTCGGGTTCAGGCCGCGGCATCGGGCTGCTCCTGGCTCGCGTACAGCTGGGCGACCTGCGCGGGCGTCATGTCACCCTGGAACACGTCGAGGTCGTCGATCCCACCGAGCCACAGGTCGCCGTACGTCGTGCCGGTCAGATCCGCGCCGACCGTGAGCGGGCCGGCGGCGTTCCAGGTGACGGGAACGGCCGAGGCGCCGGCGGGTTCACCGTTGACGTACAGGCTCAGCCGTGCGGTGGTCGCGTCGTACACCCCGACGAGGTGGGTCCAACTCCCGACGGCGTCGTCGGTGACCGTGTTCGCCGAGGACGCGTCGGCCATGCCGGCGGTCGCGGTGTCCGCGGCGGTCATGGTGAACGACCAGCGCGAGACGGTGCCGGTGCCGGCCGGGTAGGTGCGCAACCCGAACGTGAACGCGGCGCGTTGGGTGCCGCTCTGGCTGACGGCGGTCATGGTCGCGGTCGTGTCGTTCGGGGCCACCCAGACCGACGCGGTGAACGACTGGTCGCTCACCAGCACCGGCGCGTTGTGCCAGGCCGAGTCGGGTGCGTTCGGGTTGCCGCTGAGCTGGGAGACACCGTATTCCCTCGTCGCGGGCGGGGTGGGATTGTCGTCGCTCGCGTCGGAATCAGTACTGTCGAGGCCGAGGGCGCCACCGCGGTTGCCTTGCAGCATCCCCTCCGCGCCGGGAGTCAGATATTGCCGGCGGGCCCACTGGCTGAGGTCGGCGGCCGCGCAGTACGGCGAGTCGAGCGACGGGCAGTGGTGGACACCGTCGAAGGTCCACGCCCCGACCGTGACAGGCTGGAACATGCCCGGCCGGGCGGCCGAGGTGGCCTCGCCGTCGCCGGGGGTGTGCCCGGTGAAGTCCTCCGGCACCAGGACCCGATCGTAAATCTGCACGTCGGCCATCTCGCCGCGGAACCATTCCGCCGCGACGCCGTTGTTGTAGCCGCGGCCCAACGCGATCGGCCCGGTCGAGTTCTGCGCCGTGAGCACCGTCGTCGGGTCCGACGCGGTCCCGTCGACGTAGACGCGCAGGGTGCTGGACGCCTTGTCGTACGTTCCGGCCACATGCACCCACGTGCCCGACCGGGCAGGGCCGGGCAGGCAGGCGGCGACGTTGTCCCAATGGGTGAGCACCGAACTCATCAGCATGCACCAGGTCGGGCTGCTACCGCCGCGCAGCTGCAGCCGGAAGGAACCCCACTGCCCTGTGGTGGCGTCCTTGCCGACGATCGTCTGCGTACCGGTCGTCGCGTCCTGCGGGCGGACCCACATCGCGACCGAGAACGATGCCGCCGTGTTCACGATCGGGCCCGTTGCCAGGGCCTGCGACGTCGTGCCCGTGAAGTGGGCGGTGGCGGCACCGGCCAGGTGGGAGTCGGGGATCCAGGTCACCGCGGACGCGCTCAACGGGGTGTCGCCGAGGCTCGTCGGTTCCTGGTCTGACAGCGCGTCACTCGCCGAGACCGACGGGGTGGTCTCCAGAGCCCACCGCGCCACGGGGTGCGACGCCTCGGCGACGTCGAAGTCCAGGGAGGCGTTGCCCTCGTTGAGGGTGCCGTCGACGGCCTGCACGTGCAGGGTGTTGGTGCCGTAGTCCGTCGCCGTCGCCGACACCGTCGCGGTGAACCCGCCACCGGACTTCGCGACCGGATTGGCGTCGGTCACCACCGCATCGGTGAACCCGTAGGAGAACTTCGCCACGTCGGAGGAGGTGGAGTCGATGCGGAACGTACCGGGCCGGCCGGGACCGGGCGGGGCGCTCAGCATCGTCACCGACACGTTCGGCACGGACGTGTCGACGGTGAACTTGCACCACCCCGACCAGTCGCTGCTCAAGTCGTACGGTGACGGGTCCTTGGCCTGGACCCGGAACCCGTAGGTGATGTTCTTCACCAGCGTCGGCAGCGCGTTGTCGTTCCACTTACCCGTCCCGGCCGCGGCCGTGGTCGAGGCCAGCGTCTTGACGTTGCCTGGCGACGCGTCGGTGGCCTTGGCGTAGGTGCCCCACTGCCACGAACCCCGGATCGTCTGCCCGCTGTCCGGGTCCGGGAACTTCGCGTACAGCTTCGGCGTCAGCGTGCCGACGGTCTTGCCGCAGCCGACCCCGCTGCCGGACAGCCCGACCTGCAACGCCGTGGGGATGCCGGGAGCATGGTCGTAGTCGATGATCAGCTTGGTGCTGCCCGGGGTGAACTTCTTCCACTTCGTCTTGTCGCTCTCCCCGCTACCCGACGTGTCGTAGCAGCCGCACAGTCCGACGGTCACCGTCGACGCGGACCCGTTCGCCTGCGACTGGATCAGGGAGGTGACCGCGCTGTCGCGGAAGTTCACGTCCACGTCGGGCTGCGGGTCGTTCTCGCAGGTGCCCGTCGTCGACTTGTGGGCATGCGCGGACACCGACGCGATCCGCTTGACCAACTTGGTGCTCCAGTTGGTGCGCGGCGTCGCCGAGATCGTCCCCGACTGGTACAGGTACACCGACGTGCTGTCACAGCTGTACGAGTGGTGCAACGCCGTGTGCAGGTAGGCCGACTCGATGTGCGCCTTCGCCACCGTGCCGATCTTGAACTCGAAGAACGACCGGTACTTCTTCCCCGAGTCCGGGTCGGCACCCACCCGGGCCACACTCAGGTCCTCGTTGTTGGAGTTGTTGCTCGTCGCGTACGCCCACCGATTCTTGCCCGGATCCCACGACGGATCGATGTACAGCGGGTAGGTGACGTCCGGTGAGGACAGCAATCCGGGATCCGGTTTGAGGACCAGATCACCGGACGAGTCGATCTCCGTAGCGACCGGAGCCGTCTGCGCCGTATCGCCCGGCGCGCTCGACGACGACGTGACCGTCTCGTCGTCCGCACGCCCGGCCGCGGCCCGGGCCGACTTCGCGACAGGCGCTGAGGAATCCCACATGACCGGCGCGCCGGCGGACGCGACCGTGACATCGCCGGCCACGGCCTGCAACGTCCCGTTCCCGAGCCGTTCCATCCGTGCGTCCCCGCCGAGGTCGAACCGCAGGTGACGCACCGCGTCAGTGTCCGCAGCCGACTTCGTCTTGACCACCAGTGCGTGAGAGAAACCCGTCGGCGTTGCGCGCACCACCAGATCGACACCAGGCAGCACCTCGGCGTACTTGGCCGCGTCGCCGGTGATCGTCGGGGACGGCAACGGACCCAGCGGCCAGGTCAGGGTCAACGTGTGCCCGTCCCGCACGACCTGCGCCATCGGCCCTGAACCCCCGGCCGAGAAGCCGACATCCGCGACCGACGAACGGGGCCGCCACAAACCGCCGCTTCCGAGCCCAAGGGTCAAGTCGACATCACGCCACGAACCGTCGGCCTGACGCACCCACTCAGGCACGACACCGACCT
The DNA here is from genome assembly GCA_032160305.1 of Actinoplanes sp. GTDB lineage: Bacteria > Actinomycetota > Actinomycetes > Mycobacteriales > Micromonosporaceae > Actinoplanes. Next base: position 3,671 of record JAVHVY010000424.1, on the reverse strand, counting down.
CCAACGACAGGCGACCGTCAGGCTCGGCGAACACCTGACTGGCCTCGGTCCGCTCGGCGAGAACCTCGACCGGCGCATCGGTCGCGGCAGCCCGCAACAACGCCTCCCGCTCGGTCAACGCCTGACCGGACGAGACCGGCGAGGGGGCGAGGGCATCGGCGGACTGTGGAGAAACGCCGACGATGCAGGCAAGAACCATCGATGAGGCACTCAGAGCGGCGCCGATCCGGAAGAATGCAGGACGATTCGAGCGGCGCGCGCAACGCCGCCTGCCAGACCACACCAGTGACCCCCGTGAATATGTGACCGTGGTGCGACACTAGGTGAGGGGATGATCACTTCGCAACCTATAAACCGCACGACGCGATGAAGAGCCCGTTAACGCGGCCGAAGACCTCGAAGCACGAGCCTCGAGAAGCGGTGCCAGCATCCCGCTACCCGCCGGAGGTGGGTCCCCCGGAGTACGTAACAGGTCAACGCGGCAGACCAAATTCCCACTCAACGGCGCAGGCCACATGGCGGAAGGCGCAACCGACGGGTTGAGATCCCGCGCGGTCAGCATATCGACCAGAAGGCTTTGACACCCAGCACCGTTAAGCACGAACGACTATTGACGGCGCTGCGATAACACTTCTGGATCTCGACCGCCTCGACCGGCTCAAACAAGATCTGGACGGTGGTCTCTCATCGGCTGTCGTCGGGCCCGCTGGTGGACGACAGCAAGAGCTGGCTGTGACTGATGGCGTACCCCAGCATCTGGAGGTGCGGTCGCTGCGATACAGCTCGGCGCCGGGACTGAAGTCGGCTTCTTTGTTCAGCCATACGTCGGAGATCGCTCGGGTAAGAATCTCCGAGCCGTGAGCACTCGTCAAGCCCGCACCCCACCGCGACCTCTTCGGCCGCCTTGATAGCGACTACGGCGCGCAGGCCACCCCGACGGTCCAGGCGCTGGCCAAGGCGGCCCACGGCCACCGAAGCATGCCCATCCGACCGATGATCGCCAGTACCGCTGCGCTGGTGGGGCGGTTGCGGTGACCCCGTCCGCATATCTCGCCACCGCCGATCTGATGCTGACCAGCGTCGTCAGGGGTGCCCGGGGCGCGTGGCCCCGTGCTTGCTCATGGCTGCTACGCCACGAATTGGAAGCGGCCATGGACCGCTACTGGGCCCGGACTACCCAGACATCGGGCGGACCACCGTGCAACGGCCGAAGCTTCTGCTGCTCAGCCATTACGCCGGCCCGGAACTCGGCCGCCGGGCCAGCTATCTGTGGTGGGCGCTGTCCCGCGCCGGCCACCACCACCTTACGAACTCGGGGTCACCGCCGCCGAACTCACCCGGCTCCGCGCCGAACTGATCGACATCGTCGCGCTCCTCGATCACCTGGACGCACCCGATCGTTGAAACATGACCACTCCTCACAGGTAGGTGGCGGGGCACCGCGGTCCAGTTCGCCAGTTCCTGCTTCGAGGAGAAACAAGCAGAGCGCGACCTCGGCCGCCGCGTACGAAGTGTCGATCACCGCCTCGGTGGTTCTGCTATATCGGGAGCATACGGGCTGTCGGAAGATCCACTTGTCCGGTCGCCGGTGCCACGAAGGCGTCATCCGACTGCAGGTGGACGTTGATCACGTCGAAGCCGTCTTCGGCTAGGACTGCATGGACGCCTTGGGCGATGGCGACGCACGCGGTGAGCGCGCCGACGAAGGCAGCGCCGACGGCGGTTCCGGCAAGTTCGACGGAACCGCATGGGTCGCGTTGCTGCAGGTCCGCCAGGGCGGCGGGTGCGGCCCGCCGTTGGCGGGGGACGTCGGTGTTCCACGCGGCGAGCGTGTCGCTGGGAATCATTGCCGGGAATCGGTAGAGCATCGTGGCGTTGAAGTTGGCCGGCCCGATCCCGAGCCCGGCGTCGATGGCGAGCTTCCACCCGACCTGGGAGATGAGTCGGCGCGACTTGAGGCTGTCGACGCCGAGAAGGGCAACGTGATAATCCCCAGGTAGAGCGCGGCTGGTCTCGTCGAGTCGCCGGTCGAGGATGACGACGTCGTAACCGGCCTGATCAAGGGCCGCCTCGGCGAGTCGGGTCTTCCGAACCGGGGCCGGGTCGATCGGGGTGAGAAGGCCGGTGCTGTGGTTGGCGTCAACCGCCCGCTGGGTGTCCTGCAGTACGACCTCGATCTTGGCCGGGTCAGCGTAGGGGAGCCAGGAGAGCACCCAGGCGTAGGCCTGGCCGAGGTGGCCGAGACCGACCAGCCACCAGGCGACCGGGGCGTGGGTCAGCGGCGGCCCGTCGATGTCGGTCCCTGGCTGCCACAGGTTCAGCGTGATGGTGCGCCGGCCGACGTCGCTGCCCGGGCGCTCCCGGATCGCACCGAAGGCCTCGTGCACGCCGAGGGCGGCGGCGGCGATCGCGGTAACGACGTTGCCCTCGCGGCTCGCCCTTCTTACGGGCTCGATCGACTGGACGGAGGCGATCCAGCCGTCCCAACGGGCCCGCAGTTGGACGGCGTCGCCGGGTTCAGCTGGTGCGTCGCCGAGGTGGAGAACGGGGAAGTTGGCGTGGACGACGCTTCGGTCGAGTTGGTCGGCGTGTCGGGCGCCTTGCTGCCCGGCCATCTCGGCGACGGTCAACCCGTGGTACGGGCCCAAGGCCAGTTTCGCGGAGCCGTCGGCGACCACGACGACATTGCCGAACGCGCGAACGGCCGTTGCGACCGCGGTGCAGAGGGCGGCTTGCCCGCACCGGTCGAAGGGCATGCCGGTAGCGACGATGACCATTCCGGTCTTGGTGTGCGCGTCGAGCGCTGCCGTGAGAGTCGCCCGAGTTCCGTCGTGGACTCCGAGCAGGACAGTGCGGTTGAACGTGTCGGTGATAGAAGTGCTCATCGTGTCTCCTGATGCCGGTGTCGTAGCGGTAGCCGTGCCAGGGACCGACGCCACCACGACGCTGATCTGGCCGCATGGGTGCCGATTACCACGATCTGGGCGGCTCGGTCACCGTAGAAGGACGTCCAGTCGTTGCCAGCCCGTAGGTGGACGCCGATCTGGGATACGTCGGTGACCCCGGCCGCGAAGCGTGGGGCGATCAGCGCGACGTGGCCGTCGCGGGCCACCATCGGGTGCGCGGCGTCGATCCGGCTCTGCTGGACGCGGTGAGCTGGGTGGGTATGGATGTCGCCGACCACCCGCAGCCCGTCGCGCCGGCAGAGGTTCTGCAGCGCGGTGTAGCCCACGCCGTGGAAATCGATCCCGCCGGTCAGGCAGTGCGGGTCGAGGTCGTCGTAGAAGGCGATCCCGTGACTGGCTGCGGCAATCGGCCCTCAGGGTGAGCCCGGTCGGTGAGTAGGAAAGCGCCGCTTTCGCGGCGCCCCTGCCCCCGCTCGGCGAGGCCCGTCACCAGGGTAGTGAACAACCTGGCCTCGATTGTCAGCCGTGCGGTCACCGGACACCTCCGGGCGCCGGCATGCTCGCGCAGGCCAGCTCGCGGTGAAGTTCGCGCAGGTAGAAGCCGATCGTCCGCCTCGGGTTCCAGCACCGCTCCGGGCGCTCGACTACGCAGTTTGCGTGGCTCGCGATCCCGGCCCGGTCGCACGCCAGGTACGGGCCGTTGTTATTGCTCGGGGACCAGTCATGCCGGAAGACCTCCGGGGTCTGACCGGTGACCGGCCAGTT
>JAVHVY010000393.1:0-4653 GCA_032160305.1 Actinoplanes sp. | reverse complement strand
CACCACTCCCAACAGGGCGCAGAAAAGGTACATGGCCTTGCGCATTCGAACTCCTTCCAGAAGAAGGCTGCGGCAAGCCTCCTAGATAGCGACATGCTATTTGTCGAATCTATAGACGTCAATATCTTGAAGTGGCGGGCATTGGCCAATTGGCATCGCAACCCAGAAGCATGTCACGGCGGTCTAGGGGTCGTCAAGGTTCGATCAAGGCGGGTGGTTGGGTCTGCGGCGGCCACTGAACAGTTAAGTATGGGGATCTCTTGTTGTAACTGGGCGGGGTCGCTTACATTCTCCCGTAACATCAATTACAGTCAATACTATTTCTAGGATTACCCTCCCAGGAAGGGATCCCCATGACCTTCATGATGACCGGCGCGAGGTGGGCCGCCCTCGTGGCCGCGGTAGCTCTCACTGTCCCGAGTTCGGCGGCCGCCGCGTACGCCGACGACGAGGCGTCCGCACCACCAAGCGAAAAGATCACCCTCGACGTGCAGACGGTGAACGGGTCGGGATGCCCGCTCGGCACGGCGAGTGTCGCGATGCTGTCCGACAACACCGGCTTCAAGATCACCTACGCCGCGTTTCGCGCCGAGGACGGTGGCAACGCCGGCGTCACTGACTTCCGCAAGAACTGTCAGGTCAACCTGCTGGTGAACATTCCGCAGGGTTTCACCTTCGCGGTCGATCGGGCCGACTACTGGGGCAAGGCGCACCTGGAGAGCGGAGCCACCGCCCTGGAGCGGTCGAACTACTACTACCAAGGCTCGTCCGAGAACAATTACGTCGACCACACGTTCAGGGGCCCGCTGGACGGGACCTGGCGGGCGACCGACATCACCCAGACCGCCGACCTGGTGTACGCGCCCTGCGGCGCGGTACGGGGCCTCAACATCAATACTGAGCTCCGGGTGAATTCCGGCACCTCGACCGCCAAGAGCTACATCACGTTGCGTGCGTCGGACGGCGAGGTATACACCCTCGTCCAGTTCCACTGGAAGCACTGCTGATCGCGCGGGCGGAGATGTGCCGAGGCTCCGTCCACCGGACGGAGCCTCCGCCCTTGCGGACCGGTCACGGCGCGGACGGTCGGCAGACGAGGTAGGCGTCCGCCGTGACCTCCAGCGAGGACGCCAACCACCTGATCACCGACGTGCATCGGGACGCACTCGGCCGGACCACCGGCGCCGGCCGCTATCACCAGCCCGTGGTCATCCGTTGGCGTGCAGGGCGGCGTTCAGCTCGATGCCGGTGCCCTTGCGCGGGCTGGCTTCGAGTGCACCTGTCTGCGAATTGCGCCAGAAGAGCAGGCCGTTGACGCCGGAGAGCTCGCGAGCCTTCACGACCCGGCCGTCCGGGAGCTTCACCTTGGAACCCGTGGTGATGTAGCAGCCGGCCTCGACCACGCAGTCGTCACCGAGCGAGATGCCGATGCCCGCGTTCGCCCCGAGCAGGCTGCGCTCGCCGATGCTGATCTTGTCCTTGCCGCCGCCCGACAGGGTGCCCATGATCGACGACCCTGCGCCCACGTCCGAGCCGTCGCCCACCACGACGCCCTGCACGATGCGGCCCTCGACCATCGACGTGCCCAGCGTGCCGGCGTTGAAGTTGCAGAAGCCCTCCTGCATCACCGTGGTGCCGCTGGCCAGGTGCGCGCCGAGACGGACCCGGTGGGCATCGGCGATCCGGACGCCCGACGGCACCACGTAATCGGTCATCCGGGGGAACTTGTCGACCCCGTACACGCTCAGGTGCCGGCCCGCGACCAGCTCGATCAGGCGCAGCTCCTCGACCCGGTCGGGCGGGCACGGACCGGCCGACGTCCAAGCAACGTTGGCCAGCATGCCGAAAATGCCGTCGAGGTTGAGCTCGTTGGGCCGCACCAGGCGGTGCGACAAGAGATGCAATCTCAGGTACGCATCACTTGTGTCCTTGATCGGCTCGGCCAGCGATCCGATCGTCACCCGCACCTCAACCGTGGACAGGCCGGGCAGCGCCTTCGGGCCGGTCAGGCCGGCCGGCAGCGGCGCCGTTCCGGAGGGCTCGGCGCCCAGCCCGAGCAGCCCGGCCGGGAACCAGGTGTCCAGCACCTGGCCCTCGGCGGTGACGGTGGCGAGGCCGGTGCCCCAGGCAGGCGAGGTCGAGATCGCAGTACTCACGGCGAAAACCCTACCCAAGCCGGGACAACGGCCAGCGACCGGCGCGTCAGGGCCAATCCCTTCGGGCTTCCCGCCGCATGCTGAGGATGGCTGCGACCGCGTCGAGCCAACGGGCGAGGGTCTGATCCTCTGCCTCGCCGCGCAGCGCCGCGGCGAGCCAGTCCCTTGCCAGGGCGCTCTGCTCAGGCGTAACGAGCGGCTCCGGCAACCGCGACGCGTAGGCGATGCCTCCGCGCCGGACGATCTCCGCCAGGAAGGTCAGTGACCTCGGCTCGGTTCCTGACCGATCAGTCTTGATGGCGGCGGCCACCGCTCCCTCGCCGAAGAGGCGTGCTCTGGCAGCCGGCGAGCGAATGCCGTCGATGACGAGCGTATCGATGTCCAGGGCTTCCATCTGGTCGTCGGTCACGTGGCCTGGCCGGCGCATCAGTCGATTCCCTTCGGCAGCGAGACGTGATCAGGAGTACTGGGGATCTCCGGTTGCACGGTGTCGACATGGCCGTTCACGAAGTCGTCTTCGGAGATCCAGTAGGAGTAGCCCCACGGGTTGTAGATCTGTAGCAGATCGCCGCTGTGTCCGATGACCATCATCTGATGGCCGCAGTCTGGTTTCTCGTAGGTGCCGAGCGGAACCGGATACCCGTCGTCGATAGCGCGCTCGATCGACGGCACGGTCGCGGCCCGGGCAGCCTGGTCGTCCATGGCTACGCCTTCGTAGGCAACGCCGGTGTGGATCGCGATGGCCTCGTTGGCGATCCGGGTCGATTGGGCGTCGGTCATGCCGTCGTGCCAGGCGTTCTCGTACCAGTGCCGGCCGCCTTCGTAGACGCAATCCTGCTCGGCCCGCAGTCGGTCCGCAAAGGCTGACGGATTGTCAAGGGACGGGTCGTCGGGATGGCCGCCGGTCGTCAACTGCAAGGCATAGATCGGGTCTACCTCGGCGCGGGCCGTCACGGTCGAGGAAGCGACGCAGGTCGGATAGCTTCCCTGCGTCCACTCGGTGCCGTCGAAGGTGTTGTCCTGTATTCCGCCGGTGACCGGGCCGTCCATGGCGAGTGGGCTGAGGTGCTGGTCCAGCCAGTCCGGGTCGTTGCCGTGGGCGGCGATGAGGCTGTTGAAGCGGTCCACGTCGTCCACCGAGTAGCCCGCCGCCAGCGCTTTCATCAGATGTGCCCGCTGCTCCGGCGAGGACGCGGCGGCCAGCAGGCCGGCAACCCGGCTGCGGTCGGCGTCGTTCAACTTGGCCAGCGCCGTGGCCGCCCGGTCGTCCATCGCCGCCGTCAGCACAGCCTCGTGGCCGGTGGCAATGTCCTGGCCGGCGTCGGCGATGACCACCTCGTCGACGGCCGACAGCGGCGACGGGCCCAGCCGGCTGGCCCGCGCCTGGCACTGCAGCTCATGCACCTGGCCCGTGAAGTCCTCCGCCGCGTTGCGCATCGCGATGTTCGACGCGACCCGCTCGTCGATCGCCGCCATGGCCCCGGCGTGGATCTCCCGCATCCGGGCGCCGTCGTAGTCGGTCAGGTTCGGCAGGAAGCCCAGCATCGTCATCTCCCGGGCCTGGGCGGCCAGCTTGAGCAGGGCGACGATCGCACTCTCGTCCTGGCCGGAATACCACGCCAGGGTGGCGGCGTGCGCGTCGAGAGTCTTCGACAGCACCCGGATCGCCTCGGCGCCGCGCAGCACGTCATCGGTCACGGCGGTCAGTGTCTCGTCGGCCGACACCGTCGCATCGCCTGCCCAGACTCCGCTGACGCCCTGCTCCTGCAAGGGCAGGAGGGACTGGTAGGCCTCCCGGACAGCGGCGTGGGCGGACTGGTATTCGGCCGCGATCTGGCCCAGGGCCGCCGGGTCTCCGCCGAAGCCGTCCACCTCCGCGGCGGCCGCGCAGCCGTTGGCCAGCTCATTCGTTCCCCACCCGCCGTAGGCGCCGTGGATGACGTCCTGTAGCTCCTGCAGTCGTTTCAGGTTCCCCGTCACGTGGCCGCACCGTTCCGCGGCGCTCCCAGAGGGGCGGCGGCGTGGGAGTCGGCGCGGTCGTAGTCGCTCGCCGCCGCTTCCAGCGCGTCGGCCAGCTGCCGGATCGCCTCGGTCAGCAGCTCCAGCTCCTTGCCCCACACCCCGGTCGCAGCCCGCAGCGGCCCCGCCGTCGTGTACGTGTCGAAGGCGGCCCCGAGGCTGAACTCCTGCTCGGGCTGGTGCAGCCGGATCGACGCGGTCCGGAGCCTCTCGGCGCTCCGGTCCCGGAGCCGACCGGCCGCCGCCCGCAACTCCGCGGTATCGACCTGCATCTCCGTATCCTCCCCCATCGATGCGACCAGAGGGAGCGTATCGGGCTGGCTGGTTCACCGGGGGCCGGTATGGTGCCGCGTATGTTGCGTCCTGAAAGCTGGACCAGGCCAGCGGGTGGGAGTCCCGTCCGGGTAGGTACCGGAACGCCCGGTAGCAGGCCCCGGTTCGTCGTCGAGAGGTGGCGGGCTGAGCGGGGCGTCAAGAG
>JAVHVY010000384.1:0-3794 GCA_032160305.1 Actinoplanes sp. | reverse complement strand
GTCGAAGTGCATCGCCGTGGCGTCGACCCACTTGCCGGTGTTGTCGCGGTACCGCTCCTTGACGACGATCGGGAACTGGACCCACACGGCGCCGCTGCGGGTGTGCCCGCGGGTCGGGCTGGCGGTGAGGGTGCCTTCGATGAGGCAGGTGAACATCGGACTCCTCCAACAAAGCTGACGGATCGGATACGACGCAGGGCGGGGTTGAGCGGTGGGGCCGACCGACGCCGGCCCCACCGCCGGGTGTTAGGCGGACTGCAGCTGCTCGTCGAGCTCGGCGGCGTTTTCCGGGACCTGCGCGGTCGGTACCGGCCCACACGTCGTCCGCCTCCGCAGGCTGGCCCTGCCGGGGCTTGCGCAGCGCCTGCGCATCGGCGAAGCGCATACTCACCGCGACGTTGTTCGCGGTGACCTGCAACCGGGCGGCCGGCCGCGGCTCGTCCTCGCGGGTGAGGAACGCCCACGCGGACAGGTCGTCGCGGGCGTCGACGATGATGGCGTCGCCCCGGTGCAGCTTGGCGACCCGCTCGGCCAGGTCCCGCCAGCACGTGACCTGGATCCACAGCGGGGTTCCGTCGACCCACTCGCCGGACTGGTTGCGGCGGCGGGTGTTGTGCACGACCGACATCTTCGCCACCGGGATGCCGGACGGGCTGATGCGCAGTTCGGGGTCGGCGCCTAGGTTGCCCTCGAAGGTGAGTTGAAACTGCATGACGGTCCTCCTGACCGGTCGTGGGGTGCGCGGCTGCCGTCCGGGGTGGTGAGACTGTGGGGTCTCTCCGGGGTCAGTGCTGCGCTGGTAGGACCGGTGTGGTTCGCCGGGTGTCGGGGGCGTCAAGGATCAAGCGCGAACGATCTTGACGGCGCGAAGCGCCACGCTTGTCAAGATGGTTCGCGCCCTTGACGCCCCCGGCCCCGGTGGACTCGCCTGAGTCCGACCAGCGCGTGCGCTGGCAACCGGGAGACACCGTGTTCCCACCCCGGCTCGGACCGGACCGGACCGCGCACCCGACCGGACAGCAAGCGCCGCACGCAGACCCGATTCACCGGCGGCGACCGCGTCGACACCCTGCACACGAGGACCCCTCGGCGTGGGCCGACTACTGTCGGCACTGTCGGCCGACCCGGTCAGCACCCGGGAATGCACGAAGGCTCAGGGCAGACGAGGGACGGCGGGTGCTTGCAAGTGAGCTGTCCGTCGCGACGTTAAGCCCGAGACACTGCGTCGTCCCCGCTACGGCTGTCATCCGGCTGACCGTTCGTTTGGTCGTCCACCGTGTTGGAGGTTGCCGGGTCGGTCAAGAGTTGCCAAGTCGGTCAAGAGTGGCCCGGCCTCGACAGGGCCTGGCCTCGTGATCCGGCCACGAGGGATTGGGAACGTGGGCATCGTCGATACCGACGTTGGCGGTGCCGGCGATTAGCTGGCTAGGGGTGCCCGGCCCCGAGGGTAAAGTCGTGGTCCATGCGACGGCGGTGGAACGGGTGGCTTGGATCGCGGACCGGTTTCGCCAGCACAGGGCCGCAGGAGCGACTACATCGGCGTGTCCGCCGCTGCGTCGAGGCGCAAGACGTCGGTCCGGCGATGGACGTCGCGGCGTTGGCCGAGGCGTCCTACGTGCTTGATCGCGTCACCGCTGCGGCGGACGACGGGACTCCCGACGTAGCCGTGATCAACGATGTCGCCCTGCTGCACCGGCTGCGGGCGATGGGCTCCGGTGAATCGTTCGAGGAGCGCCACGCCTGCGGAGCGATGCAGGTCCTCGCGTACGCGATCGATCCGGCTGCGGTCGCTCCCGACGTGCGCGAGGAAGCCGCCACGGCGATCGCACAAGGAGCACCGACCGACCTGCGGGCTGCGCTGCTTCGCGGACTGCAGGGCAACGCCTCAGCGGTCCGGGCCGCGTTTCGCCGCCAACCGGACCCGCAGCTGGCCGACCTGTACGTCCGAGCGTTCCAACGCCTGATCGAGTTCGCCGGCCCCGACGTCTCCGGATATCCGAGCCGGCTACTCGACTACGCCGCCGCGCTTGACCTACGCTGCGACTTCCTGCAATCCGATGGCGATCTCGCGGATCTCAACGAAGCGATCGATGTGACCGATCAGGCGCTGACCGTCGGCGCTGACGATCCCGCCACCGTGATTCGGGCGCACAAACTCCGCGGTCCGATACTGGTTCACCGCGACGAGATCCGGCCAGGATCGTCCGACCTCGCCGCCGCCGGCGATTCCTTCCGGGCACTCGTCGAACTCACCGACGAAAATGATCCCCAGCACGCTGACCACCTCAGCCGACTCGCGACAGTGCAGCGACTGCTCCGCGAACGCAGCTGACAGCCCGCGATTGGCTATCCGCTCAATCCGCCCTCACAACCATGTGCCGAGTACGCGCCGCTGCACAGCTCCGATCGGGACCTGCGCATATGCGCGTGTTGCGCGATGCTCAGCCGCAGCCATACACCGAACGTGCGAGCTGAACGGCTGTCTGGGACGGGCATCGGCTGCGGCGGGGTTGTCGGCGAGGGTGATGCGGCTGGAAGGGCGATCAGGCCGACCGGGCGGGGCCGTCCGGAAGGGTGCAGGGCCGATCAGCCTGCGGCCCGCCGGTGTGGTTGAGCAGGTGGCGCGGAGGACGACGTGGCGCCCTCCGCGCCTGCCGCGTCAGCGGCAGTAGCCGCTGACGGTGAGGAACTCCCGGCAGTCAGCCGGGTTGGCCGGGTCGAAGATGTCCTTCTCGCCGACGCGGATATAGCGGTCGGGTCGGCGGCGCAGGCGACCTGAGTCGCGGCGGGTCCGTCGGTCGGTGGGTTGGCCCATAGCGGTGCCTCCAGGTGGTGTATCGGATGCGGGCCGTGTCCGGTCGGATGCCGGGGGCTCGCGGTGACAAGGCCCTGGGCCAGTGGTCCGGCGTCTGGTGGGCAAGCCATCCAGGCCGAAAGATCGTGGAAGCGCAGCGATCCGGCGTAGCCGGGCCACGATGTTTCGCCGGCTCGTCCAGTAGTGCGGCGGATCGCTAGGACGTCAGGATTGGGCAACGCGGGTACGCGGCAGCGACCGGTAACCCGCAGCCGGTACCACCAGGTGCCGCCAGGGCCGACCACGACCGCCGCGCCGTGACGATGGGCGTCTGCACCGCCGGCCCGGGCGCCGCGCGGCGGTAGGACTTCGGCGACCTGGCCGCCCTGGCTGACCGGGAGTGCCGAGACGACAGTCGGCGACGCGCGTGGCGACCGTCGACGACTGGCCCGCGACCGGCCGCTGCGGGGGACGGGTTGGTGGCGCCGCGCTACACCCTTTGCGGGAGGCCGGTGGCGGTGAGCAGGTCGGCCCGCCAAGCCAAGGCGAACTGCAGGCAGTTGGCCTCGCTGCGGTGCCCGGTCCGGCAACCGGGAACCCGGCGGCCGGTGGCGCTCCACGCCATCGAGTCCGCCGACGCGAGATACGGCCCGTACGCGAGTAGCCCGGCGCGCTTGACTTCTGCGTGCCTGGACAGTGTCCAGTTCTTCGTTTACTTGAGCAGGAGGGTGTGGGCGTTCCGGCGCCGCTTGAAGTTGATGAATGTGCCGTCGTGTGAGACCGGGCGGACCTTGGTTTCGAGGAGTTTGAGCGCCCGAAGCTCCTGCAGGCCGGCGGTGCGGGTGGCGGGTGCGAGCCGGAATCGTTCGTCGGCGACGCCGGGGCTGAACCAGATCTCGCTGGTGGTGTCTCCGCGGCGCTCGCAGAGCAGGACGAGCAGCATGGCGAGGCCGGGACCGTTCAACCGCGCGATCAGGCCATCGGTCCAGAGCCGCGAGGG
>JAVHVY010000369.1:0-16265 GCA_032160305.1 Actinoplanes sp. | reverse complement strand
TGGCCCGGCCCGAGCTGCTGGTCGACCAGCGCGAGGCCGAGGTGAGCCAGCTCCGCGACCGGGCGCTGCGCAGCGTCGACCAGCGGTTGCGCCGGGCCGACGACGACCTGCGGCACACCGTGGCCCGACTGCGGGCGCTGTCGCCGGCGGCCACGCTGCAGCGCGGCTATGCCATCGTCCAGCGCGCCGACGGGCACGTGGTGCGCGCGGCCGACGAGGTCAAGATCGACGACCAACTGCGCGTACGGCTTGCCGAGGGTGAGCTGCGGGCCATCGTAGGGGAGCACGAGTGAGCGACGTCAGCTATGAGCAGGCCCGGACGGAGCTGGCCACCGTGGTCGAGCAGCTCGAACGGGGCGGCACCTCGCTGGAGGAGTCGCTGGCACTGTGGGAGCGCGGCGAGAAGCTGGCCGACATCTGCCAGAGGTGGCTCGACGCCGCCCGCAACCGGATCGACACGGCCCGCAGGGCCCGCTCCGAGTAACCCCTCAGGACAGCGCGGTTGCCAGGGCCCGCAGGTTCTCGGCCTTGGTCCTGCCCACGATGATGATCGTCCGGTCGGGGTCGAAGACCACCAGCGCCTGCTCACCGGGCCGACCGGGGTAGAGCTGCCAGGTGCGCCCGCCGGTCGCGAAGCGGTCGATCGGCGCCGCCGAGGCGGTCAGCTCCGTACGGGCCAGGGCCTGCGAGTCGACGTTGCTCTCGATCAGCAGGACCGGGTCCCGGTCCGGGTCGACGTAGCCGATCCGCAGGGTCGCCCCGGCCGCGGTGCGCTGCCAGGTTGCGCTCGACGCGTGCCAGTCGTCGCCCAGGCTCGGCACGGCGATCGGGAAGAGCTTGGCCGACTGGGCCGCCTGGATCGTCGGCGCGGTGTCGACCGTGACCGGTGTGTCACCGCTGAGCACGAAACGGTAGAAGAGCAGGATCAACGCGATCGGGATGAGCAGCACCGCCAGCGACATCGCCATGTCCCGCGGGGAGCGCTCCGCGCGCCGGCCGAGATTCTCGTCGGCGGGGGCGGGCGGGACGGCTTCGGGTTCGGCGGGTTCCACCGGGCCATCCTGACTGATCCGCCGCAGCGCCTCGCAACCGGTGCCAACCACCTCGCGGACCTTATCCGCCGCAGCGCCTCGCAACCGGTGCCAACCACCCCGCGGAGCTCATCCGCCACAGCCTCGCAACCGGTGCCAACCACCCCGCGGACCTCATCCGCCGCAGCGCCTCGCAACCGGTGCCAACCACCCCGCGGAGCTCATCCGCCACAGCCTCGCAACCGGTGCCAACCCTCGCGCGTTCGGGACTCTCTCCGCCGCAGCGGCTCGCAACCGGCGCCAACCATCTCGCGCGTTCGGGACTTTGCCGAGCCGCACGTGTCAGGATCAGGGCACACCACACCCGCATCGTCGCGAGGAGGACCTCATGCCCGCTGCCCGCGTTCCCCAGGATCTCGACCGTAACATCGCCCTCGATCTGGTCCGGGTCACTGAGGCGGCCGCGATGGCGGCCGGCCGGTGGGTCGGCCGCGGTGACAAGAACGGCGGGGACGGCGCGGCCGTCGACGCCATGCGCAAGCTGATCAATTCGATCCAGATGCGCGGCGTCGTCGTCATCGGCGAGGGCGAGAAGGACGAAGCCCCGATGCTCTTCAACGGCGAGCCCGTCGGCGACGGCACCGGCCCGGAGGTTGACGTGGCAGTCGACCCGGTGGACGGCACGACGCTGATGAGCAAGGGCATGCCGGGCGCGGTGGCGGTGCTCGCGGTGGCCGAGCGGGGCGCGATGTTCGACCCCAGTGCCGTCTTCTACATGGAGAAGATCGCGGTCGGGCCCGACTGCGCGGACGTGATCGACATCAACGCGGGCGCGACGGAGAATCTGCGCCGGATCGCGAAGGCGAAGCGGTCCAGCATTTCCGACGTCACCGTCTGCATTCTGGACCGGCCGCGGCACCAGGCGCTGGTCGAGGAGGTCCGGTCGGCGGGTGCCAACATCAAGTTCATTTCCGACGGGGACATCGCCGGGGCGATCTCGGCGGCCCGTGCCGAATCGGACGTCGACGTGCTGATGGGTATCGGCGGCACCCCGGAGGGCATCACGGCGGCCTGCGCGCTGAAGTGCCTGGGCGGCATGATCCAGGCGAAGCTGTGGCCGCTCGACGACTCCGAACGCGAGAAGGCCCGGGCCGGCGGCCACGACCTGGACCGGGTGCTGACCACCGACGACCTGGTGACCGGCGACAACTGTTTCTTCGTGGCGACCGGCGTGACCTCGGGTGACCTGCTCAAGGGCGTGCGCTACCGGGCCGGCGGCGCGCACACCCAGTCGATCGTGATGCGCAGCAAGAGCGGCACGATCCGGGTGATCGACTCGTACCACCGGCTGGAGAAGCTGGCGCTCTACTCAGCGGTCGACTTCGACGGCCATCTGCCGGCCGTGAAGGACGTCAGCCTCTGACTGCTCAACTGTCGGTGAGCGTGATGTCCGGGTCGGTCACCGCCGGGACGCGCCGGAGCCGCTTGCGGCGGAAGAGGATCGCCGACAGCACGCCGCCGCAGAGCCCGAACAGGTGCCCCTGCCAGGAGATCGCCTGATCGGTGGGCAGCACGTTGTAGAGCTGGTACCAGTAGAGCAGGCCGATGAAGCCGACCACGCCCAGATTCCACCAGCTGCGCTCGACGAAGCCGCGGGCGAAGAGCAGGCCGAGATAGCCGAAGATCACGCCGCTGGCGCCGACCACGACACTGTTCGGATCGCCGGTCAGCCAGACGCCCAGGCCGCTGACCAGCATGATCACCAGCGTCGACCAGAGGAACCGCCGGGTGCCCGCGGCCAGCGCGAAGGTGCCGACCAGGATCAGCGGAACCGCGTTGCCGTAGAGGTGGCTCCAGCCGGCGTGCAGGAACGGGCTGAACAGTACGCCGTCGAGCCCGTCGAGGTGCCGCGGGATGATGCCGCCGGCCGCGTCCAGCCGGCCGCCGCCGCCCATCGAGATGTCGATCGCCTCGACCAGGAACAGCACCGGGATCGCCGCGCACATGGCGACGAACGCCCGGCCGAGCGAGGAGTAGAAGGCATCGGTGCCGAATCGGGCGGCCGCTTCTTCGCGTGGGTCCGGGTAGCTCACCCGTCGATTGTTCCAGGCGTCGCTAATGCGCCAGTTTCCGGACGGCCGCCAGGATTTCCGGGCCGAACGTGGAGATCTGCGAGTAGACCCCCGGGTAGCCGGGACGGGCGCAGCCGAGACCCCAGCTCGTGATCCCGACCTGCACCAAGGCGCCCTTGCTGGTGCGCCGCACCATCGGCCCGCCGGAGTCGCCCTGGCAGGTGTCGGCCCCGGTCCCGCCAGCCCCGGTCCCGCCGACCCCGGTCCCGCTGGCGCAGATCTGGTCGTCGCCGATCAGTTCCACGCCTGCCTTCCGGTAGTCAGCCGCACAGACCGGGTCCGGGACCGACCGCACGGTCGCGTATCGGAGCTGGGTCTGCTGGCTCAGCGACGTCTCGCTGAGCTGACCCCAGCCGAGGACGGTGAACAGGCCCGTGTCCCCGCCGCGGCCCTGGCTCAGCGCCAGCGGCGGTAGGGCGAGCGGACGGTCGATCTTGACGACGGCCCAGTCGTCACCGCTGAACTCGCCGTGGAAGCCGGGCGGCCGGACCACGTCGACCGAGTGCACGGTGATGAGCTTGCCGGACCGCAGATCGGAGCTGCCGGCCAGGACGGCGATGCCGGTGGTGGCTCCGGTGACCGCGACGCAGTGGCCGGCGGTCAGTACGGCGTCAGGGGCGATCAGGGTGCCGCCGCAGCCCATCGACAGCCGGACCATCCACGGGAACATCCCGTCCGGCGCGGGCTGGCCGCCGACTATCCCGGTGCGCTGCGACGCATCGTCCGCGTACCGGTCGTCGACCGCGGCGTGCGCCGACAGGTTCCCGGCGCCCAGCAGCACGGCGATGAGACCGGCTGCCAGGCGGGCTGCATTCCGGGCCATCCCGACAGTTGATCACCGTTCCGGCGGCAAAAACGGGGTACGCGACAAGCGCGCACCCCGTTGATCGCCGGGTACGGGTCAGTACCAGCCGGTGTTCTGCGAGTGCGACCAGGCGCCGCACGGCGAGTTGTAGCGGCCCTCGATGTACTTGAGGCCCCACTTGATCTGGGTCGCCGGGCTGGTCTTCCAGTCGGCGCCCTCGGAAGCCATCTTGCTGCCCGGCAGGGCCTGCGGGATGCCGTAGGCGCCGCTGCCGGCGTTGGACGCCTTGTAGTTCCAGCCGCTCTCCCGGGCGAAGAGCTTGTCCAGGCACGGGAACTGGTCGATGGCGAAACCGTTGTGGAGCATCAGCGCGCACCCGATCCCGCGACTGCCGACGTAGCTCTTGCAGGAGGTCGGAATCGGGCCGGTGTAGGGCACTGTGGCGCCGGACGGCTTGGTCTTCTTCGCGTTGGCGGCCTTCTTGTCGGCCTTCTTGGCGATCGCCTTCTTCTCCAGCGAACGCGCTTTGCCGGCGGCGGCCTTGGCCTCGGCGGCGGCCTTGGCGGCGGCGTCACCCTCGGCCTCGCGCTGCCAGGCCCGCGCCGCGGCGTGCTCACTCTGCCGCGATTTCAGCAGCGCGATCTCGTCCACGCCAGCCTGCACGACGTGTTGAGACTGCGCGCCCTGCACTTGGACTTCGCGGTCGTGTCCGACATAAACACCGCCGATCACGCCCACTACGAGCAGACCGACTGACGTGGCACGGACACCGACCCGGCTCCAGAGCCGATTCACGAAGTATCCCTTCGTCGGGGGCAATGACGCGGCACCTCCACCGAATCGGATCCTTACATCCGACGGCAGGAGTGCCGCGAGCACCGCGACCCCTCCGGGCCGGCACCTCGACCACATTCGCTCGAGGCGGTGGCCCCAAATCGATCTTCGACCGGGAAGGCCACGCGATGGTGCTCGCCAGACACCATTGCGCAAGGTGAAGTGGATGTGAAATGGCGGCCCAGTCTTGTGAAATAGCTCACACGTCTATTACCTTCAAAACGACTAAATTCTCCCCTTCACCGCGGTCTGACGTCAGCCCCTAATGGGGGATGTCCTCCAGCAGTTCGGTGACCACTTCGGCGATGGGGGAACGCTCCGATCGGGTCAGCGTGACGTGAGCGAAGATCGGGTGACCCTTGAGCGCCTCGATCACCGCGGTGACGCCGTCGTGCCGGCCGACCCGCAAGTTGTCACGCTGGGCGACGTCGTGGGTCAGAACGACACGCGAGCCTTGCCCGATCCGCGACAAAACGGTCAGAAGCACATTACGTTCGAGTGACTGCGCTTCGTCCACGATGACGAAGGCGTCATGCAGGCTGCGGCCCCGGATATGGGTCAGCGGCAGGACTTCGAGCAGGCCGCGGGCCAGAACCTCGTCCAGCACGTTGCCGTGCACGACCGCGCCGAGGGTGTCGAAGACGGCCTGCGCCCAGGGCGACATCTTCTCCGACTCGCTGCCGGGCAGGTAGCCGAGTTCCTGACCCCCGACGGCGTAGAGCGGGCGGAAGACGATGACCTTCTTGTGTTTGTTGCGCTCCATCGTCGCTTCGAGTCCCGCGCAGAGCGCCAGCGCCGACTTGCCGGTGCCGGCCCGGCCACCCAGCGAGACGATCCCGATCGAGTCGTCGAGCAGCAGATCCAGGGCGATCCGCTGCTCCGCCGAGCGGCCCCGCAGCCCGAACGCCTCCCGGTCGCCGCGGACCAGCCGGACGGTCTTGTCCGGGTTGACCCGACCCAGCGCCGAACCGCGCGCGGAATGGATCACCAGTCCGGTGTGGCAGGGCAGATTCTCGGTCTCGTCGAGCTCGAGCTCCTCACCCGCGTACAGCTGGGCGACCTGGTCCTCGGCGAGCGTGAGATCGGCCATGCCCATCCAGGTCGGATCGCTGGCCTGGCCGTGCCGGTACTCGTCGGCCGTCAGGCCGACCGAGGCGGCCTTGACCCGCAACGGCATGTCCTTGCTCACCAGGGTGACGTCGCGGCCCTCAGCGGCCAGGCCGAGCGCCACCGACAGGATCCGGGTGTCGTTCGAGTCGTTGCGGAATCCGTGCGGGAGTACGCTCTGGTCGGCGTGGTTGAGCTCGACCCGCAAGGTGCCGCCGGCGTCGTTGCACAGCACCGGCCGATCGAGCCGGCCGTGCTTGATCCGCAGCTCGTCGAGGATGCGCAGCGCCTGGCGGGCGAACCAGCCGAGTTCGGGGTGATGGCGCTTGTCCTCCAATTCGGAGATCACCACGAGGGGGACGACCACCTCATGGTCGGTGAACCGGCTGAAAGCCGCCGGATCGGACAGCAGGACCGAGGTGTCCAGCACGAAGACCCGGCCGGCTGGGGCGGGCTCCGCGTCGAGGTGCCGGTCCCGGGACGCGCGGCGCCCGGTGGTGGCACGAGTGCTGGATGTCTTTGCGGCCGGGTCGGCGTGCTCTGTCTGAGAAGCCCCGGCGTCGGTACGGCGAGATGTCACAGGCCTGCTCCAGCGGGCGTGCAACCCGTTCCACCCGCGGTCCGCCACCATCCGGCGCCCGTCGCAGACACGGGGTCGGGATGCAGGCCCCGTGGCGCACTTGTCGCAGGTCCGGGCCGGCCGGCTGGCCCGGGACAACCCCGAGCCATGACTAGAACGCTAGCGGTCATCAGCCATACGCGATAGTACGAACTGCGACGGCACCCACACCGACCACCATGATCGCCGCTATGGCCACGGTGATCACCCGTTTCAGCTCGGTGCAACGGGACCCCCGACGGGTATTCTGAGCCCGTGGCAGAGACTGCGACCCCCAGCCATCCGGTCAGCGCCGCGCAGGCCTGGCAGATGACGTCTGAGCGGGCCCGAGCGACCACCTTCTTCTTCGACTTCGACGGCGTGTTGTCGCCGGTCACCGACGACCCCGACCAGTCCCAGCCGGTCCCGTCCGTGCTCGGCGTCCTCGAACAGCTCGCGGCCAGGGTCGCCCGCGTCGCGATCGTCTCCGCCCGACCGGTCAGCTTCCTGCGCTCCCGCTTCGCCGATCTGGCACACGTCGACCTCTACGGCCTCTACGGGCTCGAGGTGCTACACGAGGGCGAGATCGTCACCGAGCCGGCCGCGCTGCCCTGGGTGCCCGCGATGGCCGACCTGGCCGACCAGGCCCGCCAGGAGCTGCCGGTGCCCACCCTGGTCGAATACAAGCGCCTCTCGGTGGCCCTGCACTACCGCACCGCACCGCAGCTGGCCGACACGGTCGAGCGCTGGGCCCATGAGCAGGCCGAACGGCACGGCCTGCGGGTCCAGGGCGGTCGCATGGTCGCCGAGCTGAAACCCCCGGTCGACCAGGACAAGGGCATGGTCATCAGCGAGGCCGTCAAGACCGCCGGCTGCGCCTGGTATTTCGGCGACGACATGAGCGACATCAAAGCGTTCGACGCGCTGCGCGCCCGCGAGGCCGTCGACCCCGGCTTCTTCGGCATGTGCGTCGCCGTCGCCAACCCGGAGACCGGCGCCGAAGTCTCCAGCGCCGCCGATCTGACCCTCGACTCCCCCGAGGCCGTCGCCGCCTTCCTCGCCGACGGCCTCACCACCTTCTAAAACCCCACCACCTTCTCGGATACGCCCGACCGGACCGCCCCACCCGCAGCAGAGCAGCCCCGTCTGCCGCCCGCCGGATACGCCCGACCGGACCGCCCAACCCGCGGCAGAGCAGCCCCGTCTGCCGCCCGCCGGTTCCGCCGCGACCCGGAGTGCGGTAGGCGATCCGGATCGGTGCGCGGGGCAACGGCTGGTCAGGCGCCGTAGCGGCGCTGGCGGCCGGCGTACGAGCGCAGGGCGCGCAGGAAGTCGGTACGGCGGAAGTCGGGCCAGTTGGCGTCGTGGAAGTAGAACTCGGAGTGCGCCGACTGCCACAACAGGAAGCCGGACAGGCGTTGCTCGCCGCTCGTCCGGATGACCAGGTCCGGATCCGGCTGGCCGCGGGTGTAGAGATGCTCCGCGATGTGTTCGACATCGAGGATCTCGGCCAACTCCTCGAGGGTGCGGCCGGCCGCGGCATGCTCGTGCAGCAGGGATCGGACGGCGTCGGTGATCTCGCGGCGGCCGCCGTAGCCCACCGCGAGGTTGACCTCGACTCCGACCGTACGATCGGCGGTTTTCTCCTGGGCGGCTTTCAGCGCGGTCGCGGTCCCAGCTGGCAGCACGTCGAGCGCGCCGACGATGCGCAGCCGCCACGGGTTGCCGTCCTCGGCCAGTTCGGTGGCCAGATCCTCGATGATCGTGAGCAGCGGGTCCAGCTCGGCGGCCGGGCGGCGCATGTTGTCGGTCGCCAGCAGGTACAGCGTGACGTGCGCGATGCCGGCCTGATCGCACCAGGCGAGCAGTTCCTTGATCCGGGCGGCGCCGACGCGGTGGCCGTCGTTCGGGTCGACATAGCCCATTTCGCGCGCCCAGCGGCGGTTGCCGTCGCACATGACGCCGACATGCGCGGGCACCGGCTTGCCGGCCAGCTTTCCGGCGAGTCGTCGTTCATACAGCGAGTAGACCAGGGACCGCAGACTCATCACCGGCAAGCCTATCCACCGCGCGTGCGCACTCAAGGGGCAGCCGCCGGCCGATGCGCCGACTCCGCGACAATGCAACCGATCGTACGGAGGTCGAAGACACCGGCGCCGAGCCCGAGACCGACCATCCGGTCGAATACCGCCTGGTCCCGATCGGCCGCGCGGACGGTAGCGTCGACGACATACGGCCGCCGGCTGAGGCGGGCCGCCGCGCCCGAGTGCCGCAGGTGCCGCCCGAGCCGGTTCCGCAGCGCCTGCCGGTAGGCCGGCAGCGCCCGATCCGGCCCGGCGGCCGCGGCCGCACCGGCCAGCGAGCCGGACAGCACGGCGTAGAAGATTCCCTCTCCCGTGAACGGGTTGATCAGCGAGAGCGCGTCCCCGGCGAGGAGCACCCGGCCGCGTCCCGGCGCCGGACGGCAGGTGGACAGCGGCAGGTGGTGGGCCCGCAGCCCGGTCGCCGCCGGGCCCGGCAGCAGAGCGGCCAGCCGGTCCAGCAGGTACGCCCGGCTCAGCGCGGTCCCGCGCAGCACCTCGCCGTAGCCGACGTTGGCGGTGCCGTCCCCGATCGGGAACGACCAGGCGTACGCCGGCCAGCGCGCCCGGGTCGTCACGATCACCTGCTCGTCGCTCTGGGCCGGCGCGTAGCCGCGGATCGCGATGGCGAGGTGTCCGGGCGGGTTGACCGCGAAGCCGAGGGCCCGGCGCACCACCGAGCCGGCCCCGTCCGCGCCGACGATCACCGCGGCCCGGTTCAGCAGGTCGTCGTCGAGCCCGCGTACCGGGTGCCGGCGCAGGTCGACGCCCGCGGCCACCGCGGCGGCCACCAGCCGGGCGTCGAAAACCCGCCGCGGCACGGTGTACGCCACCCGGGGCAGCACCCGGGAGACCTGCGCCCCGCCCGGGGCGACCAGGGTGAGCCGGCGAACCGGGGCGTACCCGTCGATGACCCCGGGCACCCCGAGGCCGTCGAGCACGTCGACGGCCTCCGCGGCGATCCCGTCCCCGCAGACCTTGTCCCGGGGAAAATCGGCCCGATCCAGCAGCAACACGCGCGCCCCGGCCCGGCGGGCGGCGATCGCGGCAGCCGCCCCGGCCGGGCCGGCCCCGACGACCACGACGTCGAATCGGCCCGATGTCACGAAACGCTCGCCGCGGTGGCGACCCGGCCGGCTCGCCACAAGGCCGGCTCGCCACGGGGCCGGCTGAGCAAACCCCATCGCCGGTCGGGATCGATGCTCATCACCTGACGCTACAGCCGGCCGTCGATGGGCCCCGGCGGAATCGGGGCCCATCGGATAGTGGATCAGGCAAAGAGCAGCCGAATGGCCGAGCGCCCCTCCTTCCATAAAACGGACTAAACGGCATAAGCTTCCTCTAGTCGGGCTTTCCTCCCATCCCCGGATACAGGAGGCAGGATGACGATCCCGGTCGGCGACACGGACTCCGACCTGCTCGCCGCCGTCCGTGCCGGCGACACCGCCGCGTACGGCACCCTCTACGAACGGCACGCGGCCGCGACCCGGCAGCTCGCCCACAGCCTGGCGCGCAATCCGGCGGACGCCGACGACCTGGTCGCCGAGACCTTCGTGAAGGTGCTCGCCACGCTCCGGGCCGGGCGGGGTCCGCTGGTCGCCTTCCGGGCGTACCTGCACACCACGCTGCGGCACGTCTGCTACCACCGGGCCCGCCGGGACCACCGGATCGAGTTCACCGACGACCTGACCCGCTACGACGAGGGCGAGCCGTTCACCGACCCGGCCCTGGACCGGCTGGAACGCACCTACGCCGTCCGGGCCTTCCGGCAACTACCCGAACGCTGGCGCGACGTGCTCTGGCTGACTGCGGTCGAGGGTGCCGGGCCGACCGAGATCGCCCCGCTGCTCGGCCTGACCCCGAATGCCGTCGCCGTACTCGCACACCGGGCCCGCGAAGGTCTACGACGGCTCTACCTGCAACAACACGTCGCGGATGCGGACCTGCCGGAATGCCGGTGGAGTGCCGCCCGGCTGGGCGCGCACGTGCTGGGCCGCCTCGCGACCCGGGACGCCGCCCGACTGAAGGCCCACCTGGCCTGGTGTGCGGACTGCCGGACCCGGCTGGCCGAGGTCAGCGAGGTGGATCGGAGCAGTTACCGTCCGTATCGGCAGCGTCACCCTGGCCTGTCCGCCGGTAAAGACTCGCCAACGAAAGGCCTGGTGGCCCGCGCAGAAACAGCACTCAGTGACGACCGCCGGTACTGTCGCTAGCGTGCCCGACACCTCGCCACCGCGGTCCAGCGGCCTGCGGCCCCGGCTGCGGGCGCTCGTCCGCGAGCTGGGCAGGTTCGGAATCGTCGGGGGCACGTCCTTCGCCATCGATCTGGCCATCTTCAACCTCCTGCTCCAGCAGGGCAGCGAGACCCTCGTGGCCAAGACCATCTCGACGACGATCGCCACCACCGTCGCGTTCCTGGGCAATCGTTTCTGGACCTGGCGCGATCGTGAGCACACTCACATGGGCAAGCAGTACGGCATGTTCTTCTTCCTGAACGCGGTGGGCCTCGGCATCGGCCTGACCTGCCTCGCGATCAGTCATTACGGGCTCGGCCAGCTCTGGGCCCCGATGCAGAGCAAGCTCGCCGACAACATCTCCGGCGTGTTGATCGGCACCGCCCTGGGCACCCTTTTCAGGTTCTGGTCGTACCGTCGCTTCGTCTTCCGCGACACCGCCGTGGCCGGGCCGACCGATGTGACGTCGCTGTCACCGGTCGCCGGTCACCCCGCCGCACCGCCATCCCACCCGTAAGGTTGTCCAATGCCCTCAGCCAGCTCGCTGACGAAACGTCTGCGCCATCTCGCCCCCGAAGCCCTTGCCTTCGGCGTGATCGGCGCCGGTAACAGCGCCCTCTACCTGGCCATCACCTACGTGGCCCTGCCGATCGGCGCGGTCAAGGCGACCGTCCTGGCGACCGTGATCACCACGACGCTGGCGTATCTGGCGAACCGGTACTGGACCTACCGCAACCACGCCCGCAGCGCCATGAAGCGGGAGTATCTGCTGTTCTTCGGCTTCAACCTGGCCGGCATGGTGATCCAGTCGGGCGGCGTCGCGGTCGCCAAGTACGGCTTCCACCTGAACGAGGCCACCCACAAGCTGCTGATCATGGGCATCACGGTCGGCGGCATCGGGGTGGCGACGATCTTCCGTTTCTGGGCGTACCGGACGTTCGTCTTCCTCAAGCCGCCGGTCGACGGCCACGAAGGCGTGATGGCCGAGATGGACGCGGTCGCCGGCCTGGCCGAGCTGAGCACCAAGGAGGAGTCCGGCAGCGCCGCCCAGCTGGCCCACGAACTTGAGGTCGACCTGGAGCTGGCCGCCGAGTTCGACGAGCAGCGCGCGCCCAAGGCGTAATCACCGCCGGCCCGTTACCGCCGGCCCCGTTACCGCCGGCCCAGTGTCCGGTCCCCGGCCTGCTTGTCGTCCCCGGCCCGCTCGACGTCCTCGTCCTCCTCGACGATCTCGGGCGCGCCCTCGATCAGCTCGTAGAGGGTCGTCTGCACGTACTGCACCCGCGGCACGGCTTCCAGGACGGCGAGCTGGTCGCCGATCGAGTCGACGGTCATCCGGCCGTAGTCGAGCAGCCGGCCGAGCAGCGACTGGCTCATCGCGTGGTCGTTGATCCGGGCCAGCGGCAGGTCCCGGCGGTCCCGGCTCAGCACGCCGCTCTGCAGCAGGATCCGCTCGTCGGTGAAGATGTAGTGGGTGCAGCGCCAGACCAGCAACGGCCACACCCCGCGCCGCAGCCCGATCGCCAGGCCCAGCACGCCCACCACCGCGACGCCGATCTCGCCGCCCGTGGTCGGCGGCAGCATCACCCACGCCACGATCGTCGCGGCCAGGAAGAACACCAGGATCAGGACCGGGCGCACCACCGCCTTCCAGTGCGGGTGCAGGTGGAAGACCAGATCCTCCTCGGCGGTGAGGATGTCGTCAGGGAAGGCCACGCGATCAGCGTACGTGCAGGACGTCGCCCGCCGAGACCCGCTGATCCACTCCGTCCCACGTCCGGACGACGAGCTGCCCGTCGGCGTCCACGGTGGTCGCCCGCCCGGTCAGCACCTCGCCGGTCGGCAGGTGCACCCGCACTTCACGCCCGATCGTCGAGCAGCCGCGCCGGTAGGCCGCGAGCAGCCCACACAGCTCCGCGTCACCGCCGGTCTCCCGCCAGCCGCCATACCAGCGGGCCAGTCGGCGCAGCAGCGCTCGCAGCAGCGGATCCCGGTCGGTGTGCCGCGCCCCGGCCACGACCAGCGACGTCGCCGGCAGTCCAGCGGCTGTCGGCGGCAGCTCCTCGGCGCGGGTGCTCACGTTCAGCCCGATGCCGAGCACGACCGCGTCGCCGACCACCTCGGCGAGGATGCCCGCGCACTTCGCGTCGCCGACGAGTAGATCGTTCGGCCACTTCAGGGTGGCCGGCAGCCCGGTGATCTGCTGCACGGCTTCGAGCAGGGCAACCCCGGCGAGCAACGGCAGCCATCCGTACGCGGGAAGTGGCGCCGCCGGCCGGCCGCCGCCACCCGGCCGCGGCTCGCCGGGCCGCAGCAGCACGCTCAAGGTCAGCCCGGCACGCGCCGGTGACGCCCACTGCCGGTCCCGGCGTCCCCGGCCGGCGGTCTGCCGCTCCGCCACCACGATCAGCCCCTCGGGCTCTCCCCGGTGGGCGGCCTCGGCCGCGTCGACGTTCGTGGAGCCGGTCTCCGCCCGCACGTCGAGACGCTGCCACAGGCTGCCCGGCACGATCAGCGCGCGTTCCAGTGCACGGACCGGCAGCGGCGGACGACCGAGATCGGTGTACGGCGAAGCGGGCACCCACCAACAATACTGACTCGCCCAGCCCTGGCCTACGATCACCGCGGCCGCAGCAGCCCTGGCTTACGATCACCGCGGACGCCGCCGCAGCCCTGGCGGAGGAAGGACGAGGACGGGCACCGTGACAACGCAGCAGGACGCGACCGAGTCCGACATCCACACCACCGCAGGCAAGCTGGCCGACCTGACCCGCCGCACCGACGAGGCCGTGCACGCCGGCTCGGCCCGGGCGGTGGAGAAGCAGCACGCCCGCGGCAAGAAGACCGCCCGCGAACGTATCGGGCTGCTCCTCGACCCGGGCTCGTTCGTCGAGCTGGACGAGCTGGCCCGGCACCGCTCGACCGCCTTCGGCCTGGACCAGAACCGCCCGTACGGCGACGGCGTGGTCACCGGCTACGGCACTGTCGACGGCCGGCAGGTGTGCGTCTTCTCGCAGGACTTCACCGTTTTCGGCGGGTCCCTGGGCGAGGTCTTCGGCCAGAAGATCGTCAAGGTGCTCGACCTGGCCATGAAGATCGGCTGCCCGATCGTCGGCATCAACGACTCCGGCGGCGCCCGCATCCAAGAGGGTGTCGTCGCCCTCGGCCTCTACGCCGACATCTTCTTCCGCAACGTGCGGGCCAGCGGTGTCATCCCACAGATCTCGCTGATCATGGGCCCGTGCGCGGGCGGCGCGGTCTACTCCCCCGCGATCACCGACTTCACCGTGATGGTCGACCAGACTTCGCACATGTTCATCACCGGGCCGGATGTGATCCGCACGGTGACCGGCGAGGACGTCGGGATGGAGGAGCTGGGCGGCGCGCGTACGCACAACACCCGCAGTGGAAACGCGCACTACCTGGCCACCGACGAGGACGACGCGGTCGACTATGTCCGGGCGCTGCTGTCCTACCTGCCCAGCAACAACCTCGACGAACCGACCACCTTCGACTCCCCCGCCGAACTCACCCCGAGCGACGCCGACCTGGCCCTGGACACGCTGATCCCCGACTCTGCCAACCAGCCCTACGACATCAAGACGGTCGTCGAGACGGTCGTCGAGGACTTCCTCGAGGTCCAGCCGCTCTACGCGCAGAACGTCGTGGTCGGCTTCGGCCGGGTCGAGGGCCGCCCGGTCGGTGTCGTCGCCAACCAGCCCATGCACTTCGCCGGCACGCTCGACATCGCCGCCTCCGAGAAGGCCGCCCGCTTCGTACGCACCTGCGACGCTTTCAACATCCCGGTGGTCACCTTCGTCGACGTGCCCGGCTTCCTGCCGGGAACCTCGCAGGAGTGGGACGGCATCATCCGGCGCGGGGCCAAACTGATCTATGCGTACGCGGAGGCCACAGTCCCGAAGATCACCGTGATCACCCGCAAGGCGTACGGCGGCGCCTACGACGTGATGGGTTCGAAGCACCTCGGCGCGGACCTGAACTTCGCCTGGCCGACCGCCCAGATCGCCGTGATGGGCGCCCAGGGCGCGGTGAACATCCTCTACCGAAGCGAGCTGGCCGCCACCGACGACCCGGCCGCCCTGCGCACCGACCTGATTAAGGAGTACGAGGACACCCTGGCCAACCCGTACATCGCGGCGGAACGCGGCTATGTGGACGCGGTGATCGCCCCCTCCGCGACACGGGCCCAGATCACCCGGGGCCTGCGCACCCTGCGAACCAAACGCGAGACACTGCCGCCGAAGAAACACGGCAACATCCCGCTGTGATTCACCCGTGCTGCCGGGTGAGCAGCGCCCCACCGTAGACCAGCGCAGCGAGCGACAACAGCAGGAGGATGAGGAACGACCGCTGTTCGAAGCCCCGGATCAGCATCCGGACGCCGGCGAAGCCGAAGAGGACGGACCGAAATATCCGGCGACCAGGGCTACGAAGCTGTCGAGCACCGGCCCGGAACGGCATCACCCATCGATACTCAATGCGTGCCCGAAGTCAGGGCGTGCTGGCGATTGACGGCAGCCACTGGCCGGCCAGCATGAAGGTGCCGACCACCAGCGCCGCCAGGTTGACCAGGTAGAACAGGAAGACCCAGAAGACCGCCGGCAGATGGCTCAGCCCCGCGAGCTGGTCCGCGTCCGAGCCGGGCATCCGCCCGCGCCGGCGCAACTTCTGCAGCTCGCCCACCGGACGCACCCCGCCGATCAGCAGGAACCACACCCCGACGTACGCGAAGGCCGCCTGCACCTGCGCGGACGCGTACCAGGAGACGGCCAGCACGATGCCGCCAGTGACCACGACCGAGATGACTCCGAACGCGTTCCGGATGTTGATCAGCATCAGCAGGAGCAGCAGAACGGCCAGCCAGAGCAGCAGGGTGATCCGGTTGCCGCCGAGGATCCAGGCCCCGCCCAGCCCCACCAGCGACGGCGCTACATAACCCGCGAGCAGGGTGAACATCATGCCCGGCCCGGTCGGACGGCCGGCCGACAAGGTCAGCCCCGAGGTGTCGAACTCCAGCCGGATGCCACGTAGCTTGCGCCCCGTCAGCAACGCGATCAGGGCGTGACCACCCTCATGGGCGATCGTGATCGCGTTACGGGCGATCCGCCACACCGGCCTGACCAGCACCACCACCAGTGCGGCCAGAGCGGTGACCAGCACCAGCAGGGCGGGCGGGTCGGGCTGGGCGCCGAAGAGCTTCTCCCAGAGGTCATTCACGTTGTCGATCGACACAGCCCGGGAGCGTAGTCGATCAGCGTCCCCGCCCGCCCACTTCCCCCGCATTACCCGATGCCCGCCTGGCTCCGGACCGGCGTTGCGAACGGATCGTTGCCGGTCGTCCGGGCACGAGTGGCCGCTCAGCTCATAAGTTGCCGCTCAGCTCACGAGTGGCCGCTCAGCTCACGAGTGGCCGCTCAGCTCA
>JAVHVY010000360.1:0-11142 GCA_032160305.1 Actinoplanes sp. | reverse complement strand
GACGCTGACCGCCGGAGAGGGTGCCGATCGTCTGGGCCAGGGCCCGGTCGGGCAGCCCCAGGTTGGAGCAGATCCGGGCGGCCTCGGCCTCGGCCGCGTAGCCGCCCAGGCTGGCGAACTGGTCCTCGAGGGTGCCGTACCGGCGGATCAGCTTCTCGTCGGCGCTCTCCTCGAGCTGGACTTCGAGTTTCTGCATCTCGTTGAGCAGGACGTCGAGGCCGCGGGCCGAGAGCACCCGGTCACGGGCGGTCACGTTCAGATCTCCGGTCCGCGGGTCCTGCGGCAGGTAGCCGACCTCGGCCGTGCGGGTGACCACGCCGGTGTACGGCTCGCCCTCGCCGGCCAGCACTTTCAGGCTGGTGGTCTTGCCCGCGCCGTTGCGGCCGACGAGGCCGATCCGGTCGCCGGGCTGAACCCGCAGCGTGGTGTCGGACAGCAGGATGCGCGATCCGGCACGCAGTTCCAGTCCGGTGGCGGTGATCATGTGTTTTGCTCTCGCAATCGATGGGATGAAGGCTGACTCAGGGCACGCGAAAGCACCGGCCGGTGCAACGGTCGGTGCGGGGCGGGTCAGTCTTCGCAGAGCAGCACTCCGCCATACTACCGGTCGGGCGGTGCTAGCTCCCACCCG
Organism: Actinoplanes sp.; assembly: GCA_032160305.1. Lineage (GTDB taxonomy): Bacteria > Actinomycetota > Actinomycetes > Mycobacteriales > Micromonosporaceae > Actinoplanes. The sequence goes on along the minus strand of JAVHVY010000360.1, from coordinate 10,511 downwards.
ATTAGGCGGCAAGATCATCGGGTACTCGCCGGGCACGCCCGCCGACCCGGCCTCAGTGAGGATGAGATGGAACTCAACGAGAACGCCAACATCGACACCAGTCAAATCGATGACGTGCGCGGCTCCGGCGGCGGCGGCGGTTTCGGCGGCCTGCCGATCGGCGGAGGTGGCCTCGTCGGCATCGTGGTGACAGTGCTGATCGCCCTGGTCGGCGGCTACCTCGGGATCAACCGGTTGGGCGGCGGCAGCGCCCCGCAGACCGGCGACAACACCAGCCTGTCGCAGAAGTGCCAGCAGTCGGACGCGCTCAAGCAGCTCGACTGCCGCAACATCCTCTACGTGAACTCGATCCAGGCCTTCTGGAAGGCCGAGCTGCCGACGAGCTTCGGCGAGCAGTACAAGCCCTCGAAGACGGTGTTCTTCTCGCAGCGGGTGAGCACCGGCTGCGGCGCGGCCGACTCGGGTACCGGACCGTTCTACTGCCCTGCCGACGACCGGGTCTACATCGATCTGACCTTCTACAAGCTGCTCGCCGACCAGCTCGGCGCGCCGGGCGAGTTCGCCCAGCCGTACGTGCTCGCCCACGAGTACGGCCACCACATCCAGGACCTGGTCGGCACGGAGGCGCAGATGCGCCGTGACCAGGAGCGCGACCCATCGCAGGCGAACAAGCTGTCGGTCAAGCTGGAACTGCAGGCCGACTGCTACGCCGGGGTCTGGGCCAAGGGCGCCACCGGCACCGCCGACTCCAGCGGCACGAAGATCTTCAAGAGCATCACCGTCGAGGACATCCAGCAGGGCCTGGACACGGCGTCGAAGATCGGCGACGACACGTTGCAGCAGCGCAGCGGTGGCACGGTCAACCCGGCCGAGTTCACCCACGGCACCAGCGCGCAGCGCCAGGGATGGTTCGCCAACGGCTACAAGACCGGCGACCCGAAGAAGTGCGATACGTTCGCCTCCGGCGCGGTGAGCTGACCGGACGCGCCGTCAGCCGCGGGCGTCGGCGCCCGGGCCTGCCGGCTCCTTGATCAGCACTCGGACCGCGCGGGCCTGGGCGATCGCCGCGACCAGGACGGCGTGCCTCGGCTCCGGCACGTCCAGGAAGCGGTCCGCGAGCAGGGCCGCGACCGGCTTCAGCGCCGGCGCGGCCAGGATCGCGTCGACCGCCGCACGGTCCCCGCCGGCCACCACGGCACTCAGGTCGCGTACCGATGGGAGAAGGAGGCGCACGACGATGTCGGCGCCGTCGGCAGCAGCCGCTTTGGCCTGATTGTCGCGGCGCCGCGCGAAGCGCTGCTGCGACCAGCCGCCTGCCGCCGTGCGGCCCTGCACGTAGTTCCGGTCGACCTTGGAGGCGAGCAGGTCGTCACCGTCGGCGATGCCGACCGCGACGGCGCCCTTGCGGGCCAGCAGCAGCCCGATCCGGCGCGGCCGCCGGGCCGCGACGATCAGCTCGGCGAGATCGGCGCCGGGTCCGTCGAACTCGGCCGTCGCGCCGTCCTCGGCCTCGATGACCAGGCCCTTCTCGGTGTACGCGCCGTGCCGGTTCGCGAAATTCTCCAGCCAGCGGGACAGCCGCTCCGGGGCCACGTCGACCCACCGTCCCCCGCCCGCCGCCGGTCGCCCGCCCATGCCACCGAGAGTAACCGGTCGGGTGACGACGCAGGACCTCTGGCAGATCCGCCCAGTGGTCCTGCACCAACGGCACCACGGCGCCGCGACGGGACACGGTCCAGTCCGCGCCTCGCGCGCAGCGCGGCCCACCAGGGCAACCCACACCCAGCGACCTGAAATCAGGACGACCTATCGCTTGAGAAGCAACAGCAACGCCAGCACGGCGATCACCCCGCTCGACACCAGGGCGGTAATCAGCTGGGCGCGCGGCCCGGTCAGCAACCGCCCGGCGAGCGCACCACTCGCGGCGATCAGCAGCTGCCAGCTCGCCGAGGCGAGAAAGGCGCCGACGACGAACCACGCACCGCCTCCGGCGCCACCGCGCCCGAGCACCAGAGCCGCGAAATACACCAGGGTGGCCGGATTCAACAGCGTCAAACCCAAGATTCCCGCGTACGCCTTACCGGCCGTCGCAGGCGGTCGCGGCTGCGCATCTGTCGCACTCCGCCCGTGCAGCGCCACCCAGGCGGTGCGTCCCGCGAGCCCGAGCAGAACGAGCGCGGCCACCCACCGCAGCGGCGTGCCGATCGGTGCGACGACTCCCGCCAGGGCGGCCCCGCCGAGCACGGCCAGCAGCGCATAAACGCCGTCCGCGGTAGCCGCCCCGAGCCCCGCCGCAGCCCCGACCCGCCACGAGATGCGCGCACTCAACCCGGCGATCAGCACGGCGATGGCCCCGACGGGCACAGCCACGCCGTAGCCGGCGAGCACACCGCCCAGCAACGCCCCGCTCACGACAGCTGCTGACGAACCGCCGTCCCCCGCGGACCGGAAGGCTGTCGTGCGCACCGAACGGTCGCCGCAGCAGTACGGGCACAAGGCATCCTGACCGGTCTCACCCCGCGATCATGTCCCGCCCCGCACCGCCCCGGCCACCGATTTCCGCCACCGCTCGTGAGTGTTCCTGGCTACCTGATGCGGGCGGAGGCCGCGACTAAGGTTCGATCATGGGTGTCATCGCCGAACTGGTCCTGATCCGGCATGGGCAGAGTGCCGCCAATGTTGCGTTTCCGCAGGCCGACGCGGCCGGACTGGTCGATTCCGGGCTCACCGGACGCGATGCCGACGTGGAGCTCACCGGGCTGGGCCGGGCCCAGGCCGAGACCGTCGGCCGCTGGTACGCGGAGCTGCCCGCCGGCGAGCGGCCGCAGGTGGTCATCACGTCGCCGTATCGGCGGGCCCGGGAGACGTGGTGGATCGCGGCCGAGGCGTCCGGTGTGGACCTGCCAGCGCCCGGCACGGACGACCGGCTTGTCGACCGGCTACTGGGCGATCTGGAGATGCTGACCCGGGCGGCCATCGGGCAGCGCTTTCCCGATGAGCCGGCCCGCGCGCAGGCGGCCGGCGACTACCGCTACCGGCCGCCGGGCGGCGAGAACTTCGACGACATCGCGGGTCGGCTGCGGTCGTTTCTCGCCGACCTGCACGACGACTTCGCCGGCCGGCGGGTGGTCGTTGTCGCCCACGACTCGGTCGTGCTGGTGATGCGGTCGGTGATCGAAGGGCTGGACTGGGACGGCGTCGCCGCGGTCGCCGCCACCGGGCACGTTCGCAACGCGTCGATCACCCGCTTCGACGGTACGTCCGGCCGCCTGGTCCTGGACCGCTACAACAGCGTGGCCCACCTTCCGTCGGCTTGAGCGCACGCCGTGGTGGGCACGGCAGCGCCCGAGTGCGGACGGACGGCGGCGAGCCGGCGCTCTGCTGGTCCTCGGTCGCATCGGGCTCCCCCACGGCTTCGCCCGCGACTCACCTCCAGCCCGGATACGACGTCCGCTGGCACGGTAGGGCCGCGACCGCGGCGCGGCGGCGGCGGCGGACCTCGGTCAGGCCGTGTCGCCCCAGGCCCGGAGTTGGTCGATGACTGCCGCGTCGCCTTCGATGGTCAAGGTGTCGAGGGGAATCCGGCCGAAAAGGGCCAGCAGGATGTCGCTCGCGCTGCCATGCACGGTCGCCACCGGCTCGCCGCTCTCGGGCGGATCGAGGCGGGCACCAACCGGGCTCAGGTCCAGGGTCCAGGACGGACCTTCGACGGCGACGAAGAGCACCCGGGCCGGGCGGTGCGGCCATGGGCCTTCGGCGCCATACGTGACCTGCAGGAACTCGGCCACGCCGTCGACCGCGACCGCGGCCGGGATCGGCTCGGCCTTGCCGATCGTCTCCTGTGCGTCGTAGGCGTGCACGGCCGCCTCTTCGACCTGGTGACGGGCGACCGGCCCGGCGGTCTGCGGCGCCTCGGAGTCGGGCCACCACGTCCAGCAGGGGGCGTCGGGGCCGGTCTCGGCGAGCGCGGTGAGCAGCAGCCGGGTCGACTCGGCCGACCAGGCGAGCAGGTCGCCCGCCGGGCTCAGGTCGCCCCGCTCGTCGGCGGGCGGCGGCCCGTCGGCGGCGCCGGCCCGCACCACCAGCGCCCAGAACCGCTGCACCTCGCCGATGTGCGCGACCAGGTCAGACAGCGTCCACTCGGGGCAACCAGGCACCCGTGCGGCCAGGTCGGAGGCGGCCTCGACCGCCTCGCGCAGGGCAGCCGACCGCTCGTCGACCAGGGCCAGCAACTCGGAAAACGTCGGAGAAACCGTCATGCGGATGTTTCTACCACCGGGGTACGACAAACAAGCCGAACGACGAGCGGGCGTACCCCGACGTGACTACGACGGAAGCGAACAACGGGGGCCCGGTCAGCAACAGCTGCGCGGGACACGAGCAGTCGCGGGACACGAACAGTCGCGGGACACGAACAGTCGCGGGACACGAGCAGTGGTGGCGGGTCAGGAACAGGCGGTGTCGGTGCGGGCCAGGACTTCGGCGATCAGGCTTTCGTCGCCGGTGGTGTCGACCGCCAGCAGCGGGGTCCGGCCGTAGAGGGCCAGCAGCAGGTCGCCTGCTCGGCCGCTCATCGCCGCCGTCGGTTTGCCGGTTTCCCGGGGAACCACGGAGATGCCGGCTGGGGCGAGGTCGACCAGCCAGAACATCGGGGCCTCGCGGCGGTCCGGCAGCGTCGCGGTGTCCGGGGTCATCGAGGCGCACCACTCGATGCGGGCGCCGGCATGCGGCCACGGGCCTTGGGCGGCCAGCCGGTAGCGCAGGAATTCGTCGATACCGTTGATCGCGATGAGATCCGGCACGGGGTCGGGCCGTCCGACGCCGGTCTGCGCGTCGTACGCATGAACTGTCGCCTCTTGCAGTTGCCGTCGCGCCACGTGCCGGGTCGTCATCGGCGGGCCCCAGGAGGCCCAGTGCTGGGTGGTCGTCGCCGTCGGGCCGGCCGCGCGCAAAGCGTGGGCGAGCAGGAAGGTGGAGCGTTGCGCCCAGCCCTCGAGTCCGTCCTCGTTGTCGCGCTCGGCTACGCGGATCCGCCGGGGTGGCTCCCAGCCCGAGATCGCCTCGGCCCCCGCGCGTTGCACGGTGGCGACGTGGAACATCAGGTCCCGCAGCGTGCGGCCGGGGCGGACCCGGACGCGACCGTCCGCACCGGAGATCACCCGGCGCATCGTCCCGGTCCGTCGCTCGATCTGAGTCACCAGTTCGTCGAACGTCGGGGCCGTCATCGGATTCCTTCCGTGGAAACCCGGCCTTCAGGCCGGGGAGGAGACGGAACTCCTGCGGAGTAGGACAGGGAAAGCCGGTTCGCCGCTAAGGCGGACAGCCGTCGACCACCTGTGTTGCGTTCCGGGAGAGATGTCAACGGACCGTTCTACCACCGGTGCCGAGATCAACTCGACCCGCCGACACTACCGTGGAGATCCCGTGGACCCACCAACGCGCCGGAGGACGGGGCCAGGCAGTCTGAAGGGTCACGGCGGGCATAGGCGTCACTACGGGCGTAGAAAGTGCCGCCGGGCGGACCCGGCGGCACTTCGCGACGTCAGACGTTGAAGCCGAGCGTGCGCAACTGCTCGCGGCCCTCGTCGGTGATCTTGTCGGGCCCCCACGGCGGCAGCCACACCCAGTTGATCCGGAAGTCCTTGACCAGGCCGCCGCCCGGGCCGCCGGTCAGCGCCTGCCGGGTCTGGTCCTCGATGACGTCGGTCAGCGGACAGGCCGCCGAGGTGAGCGTCATGTCGATGGTGACGACGTTCTCGTCGTCGACGTGGGTGCCGTAGACGAGGCCGAGATCGACCACGTTGATGCCCAACTCGGGGTCGACGACGTCCTTCATCGCCTCCTCGATGTCGGCGATGGCGGCCTTGGACACCTCGGTCCCGGCGGCGTCGACGGCGACCGACGACGTCGCGTCGTCCGGTCCGGCGGTCTCGGCCGCGTCCGAGGCGATGTCCTCAACGGTCCTGTCGGTCATGCCGTCCCTCCCTCTGCCCTGAAGTCGATCATGCTGAAGTCGATCATGCTGGTACGCCGGCTCCGGCGCGGGCCGCGGCGTCCTTGAACGCCATCCACGGCAGCAACGCGCATTTGACCCGGGCCGGATAACGCGCCACCCCGGCGAACGCCACCCCGTCGCCCAGGACTTCCTCGTCGGGCTCGACCTGGCCGCGCCCCTGCATCAGCGCCAGGAACGCCTCGTGCACCGCGAACGCCTCGGCCGCCGGCCGGCCCTGCAGCAGTTCGTGCAGCACCGAGGCGGAGGCCTGCGAGATCGAGCAGCCCATCCCGTCGTACGAGATGTCGGTGAGGACGGCGCCGTCGGTGGCGACTCGGACGGTCACCTCGTCGCCGCAGGTCGGGTTGACGTGGTGCGCCTCGCCGCCGAACGGGTCGCGCAGGCCGCGGCCGTGCGGGTGCTTGTAGTGGTCCAGGATGATCTCCTGGTACAGCTGATCGATCATCAGGCGAACACCTTCCGGACCTGCTCGATGCCGCGGGCCAGCGCGTCGATCTCGTCGGTCGTCGTGTACAGGTAGAACGAGGCCCGGGTCATCGCCGCGACCCCGAACCGGGCGCACACCGGTCGGGCGCAGTGATGGCCCACCCTGACCTCAACACCGAGATCGTCGAGAATCTGCCCGACGTCGTGCGGGTGGATCCCGTCGACGTCGAAGGACACCGTGCCGCCCCGGCCTTCCGGAGTCGCCGGTCCGAAGACGCGCACCCCGGGCAGGTCAGCGAGCGCCTTCAGGGCGTACGCGGTGATCTCCTGCTCGTGCTCGTGGATCGCCGCCATGCCCAGTGCCGAGAGATAGTCCACCGCCGCGCCCAGTCCGATCGCCTCGGCGATCGGCGGCGTGCCGGCCTCGAAGCGGGCCGGCGGCGGGGCGAAGGTGGTCTGCGTCATCTGCACGGTCTCGATCATCGACCCGCCGGACAGGAACGGCGGCATCGCCTCGAGCAGCGAATACCGGCCCCAGAGCGCGCCGATGCCCGTCGGGCCGAGCATCTTGTGTCCCGTGAAGGCGATGAAGTCGACGCCCAGCTCGGCGACGGAGAGGGGCAGGTGCGGCACCGACTGGGAGCAGTCGAGCAGCATCAGCGCGCCGACCTCGTGGGCGCGGGCGACGATCCGGGAGATGTCGTTGATCGTGCCGAGGATGTTGGACATGTGCACGACCGAGACGAGCTTGGTGCGCTCGTTGACCAGGTCGGTCAGCGTCGACTCGTCGAGCCGGCCGTCGTCGGTCACCCCGAACCAGCGCAGCGTCGCGCCGGTGCGCCGGCACAGCAGCTGCCAGGGCACGATGTTGGAGTGGTGCTCCATCTCGGAGATGACGATCTCGTCGCCCGGGCCGAGCGACAGGAACTCCGCCGACACGTAGGCGACCAGGTTGATCGCCTCGGTCGAGTTCTTGGTGAAGACGATCTCGTCGGCCGATGCGGCACCCACGAACGCCGCGATCTTGGCGCGCGCCTGTTCGTAGGCCGTCGTCGACTCGGTGCCCAGGGTGTGCACGGACCGCGACACGTTGGCGTTGTGCCGCTCGTGGTACGCCCGCATCGCATCGAGCACCTGACGCGGCTTCTGCGAGGTGTTCGCGCTGTCCAGGTAGACCAGCGGAGACCCGTTGATCTCCCGGTCCAGGATCGGGAAGTCGGCCCGGATGCGGGCCACGTCGAACGTCATCGTTGTCCCCCGGCTTAGACGTGCGCGCCCGTGTAGCGCTCGTAGCCCTCGGCTTCGAGCTGCTCCGCGAGCTCCGGGCCACCCTCCTGGACGATCTTGCCGGCGACGAAGACGTGCACGAAGTCCGGCTTGATGTAGCGCAGGATGCGGGTGTAGTGGGTGATCAGCAGCAGGCCGGCCTCGCCGGTCGCGCGGACCCGGTTGACGCCCTCGCTGACGACCCGCAGCGCGTCGATGTCGAGGCCCGAGTCGGTCTCGTCGAGGATCGCCATCTTCGGCTTGAGCAGCTCCAGCTGCATGATCTCGTGCCGCTTCTTCTCGCCGCCGGAGAAGCCCTCGTTGACGTTGCGCTGGGCGACCGCCGGGTCCATCTGCAGCTTCTCCATCGCGGCGCGCAGTTCGCCGGCCCAAGTGCGCAGCTTCGGCGCCTCGCCGTCGATCGCCGTCTTCGCCGTACGCAGGAAGTTCGCCACCGACACGCCGGGGACCTCGACCGGATACTGCATCGCCAGGAACAGTCCGGCGCGGGCCCGCTGGTCGACGGTCATCGCCAGCACATCGGCGCCGTCCAGGGTGACCGTGCCGCCGGTGATCTGGTATTTCGGGTGCCCGGCGATGGAGTAGGCCAGCGTCGACTTGCCGGAGCCGTTCGGGCCCATGATGGCGTGCGTCTCGCCGGACTTCACGGTCAGGTCGACCCCGGCCAGGATCGGCTTGAGCTCGCCGTCGGGCAGCTTGACCGACACCTTCAGGTCGTGGATCTCCAGGGTGCTCACGGCATTACTCCATTGCTCGGTGTCGAAGAAACGTAGATGTCGCCGTCGCGGATCTCGACGGGGAAGGCGGCCACCGGCTCGGTCGCGGGCAGCCCGCTCGGGTCGCCGGTACGCAGGTCGAAGCGCGAACCGTGCAGCCAGCACTCCAGGGTGCAGCCGTCGACCTCGCCCTCGGAGAGCTTGATCGAGGCGTGACTGCACTCGTCGCGTACGGCGTAGACGTTGCCGTCGTCGGCGTGCACGATCGCGATCTCCACGTCGCCGACCTCGACACTGACCACGGAACCCTTGGCGATGCCGGCCACCGGGCCGACCAACTCGAAGTCGCTCATCAGGACGCCAGCCGGCTCTCGATCACGGCACCCAGGCGCTCGCGCAGTTCCTCGACCGGGATCTTGTTCAGCAGTTCGGCGAAAAAGCCGCCCACCACCAGCTTGCGGGCCTCCTCCTCGGGGATGCCGCGGGCCATCAGGTAGAACAGCTGTTCGTCGTCGAAGCGACCGGTCGCGCTGGCGTGCCCGGCGCTGACCACCTCGCCGGTCTCGATCTCCAGGTTGGGCACCGAGTCGGCGCGGGCGCCCTCGGTGAGCAGCAGGTTGCGATTGATCTCGTACGTCTCCGTGCCGGTCGCCGCGGCGCGGAACAGCACGACGCCGACCCAGACGGTGTGCGCCGACCGGCCCTGCAGGGCGCCACGGTAACTGACGTAGCTGCGGCAGTCCGGTACGCCGTGGTCGACCAGCTGGCGGTGCTCGAAGTGCTGGCCGGCGTCAGCGAAGTACAGGCCCCACAGCTCGGCCTGGCCGCCGCGGCCCGCATACTCGACCGAGATGAACTGGCGGACCAGGTTGCCGCCGAGCGAGACCTGGACGTGGGTGGCGTGCGCGTCGCGGCCGACCCGGAATTTGATGTGCTGGGCCTGCACCGACTCCGCGTCCCAGGTGCTCAGCGTGACCAGGGTCAGCTGGGCGCTGTCGGCGAGGACGACCTCGATGTTGTCGGCCAGGGTGGCCGGGCCGACCTGTTCGAGGACGATCGAGACCTTCGCGAACGCGCCGACCGTGAGCACCGTTCGCGCGGCCGCCGGCTCGGCGCCCTGCCCGACGACCCGGATCTGCACCGGCACGCCCGGCTCGGCCTCGGCGGCGACCTCGATCAGCGTCACTTCCCGCGCGGAGCCGTACGCCAGCGCGCTGATCCGGTCGAACGGCGTCAGCACCGGCTCGACGTCCTTGGCCTGCACCGACTTGACCGCGACACCCACCGGCAGGTCACCGTGCTCGAAGACCGGCGGCGGGCCGGTGATCGAGGCGGCGGTGACCAGCTTGCCCAATCGCTTGATCGGGGTGAAGCGCCACTCCTCCTCCCGGCCGTTGAGTGCCGGGAAGTCGGCGACGTCGAAGGAACGCAGCACCTGCGACTTGGTGCTCGGCGGGGCCATGGCCTCGGTAGTCATCTCGTCCTTGATCTCGGTCTTCGGGTTTCGGGGAGGCGCGGGCGTCAGCCCACAGCCCCTTCCATCTGCAGCTCGATGAGGCGGTTGAGCTCCAGCGCGTACTCCATCGGGAGCTCCTTGGCGATCGGCTCGATGAAGCCGCGCACGATCATCGCCATCGCCTCGTCCTCGGTCAGGCCCCGACTCATCAGGTAGAAGAGCTGGTCCTCGCTGACCTTGGAGACGGTCGCCTCGTGACCCATCGACACGTCGTCCTCGCGGATGTCCACGTACGGGTACGTGTCGCTTCGGGAGATCGCGTCAACCAGCAGCGCGTCGCACTTGACCGTGCTCCGGCTGTGGTGCGAGCCCTCCATGACCTGGACCAGCCCGCGGTACGAGGTGCGGCCGCCGCCCCGGGCGATCGACTTGGAGATGATCGTCGAGCTGGTGTGCGGCGCGGCGTGCACCATCTTGGCGCCCGCGTCCTGGTGCTGGCCCTCGCCGGCCATCGCGACGCTGAGCACCTCGCCCTTCGCGTACGGGCCCGTCATGTAGACGGCCGGGTACTTCATCGTCACCTTGGAGCCGATGTTGCCGTCGATCCACT
>JAVHVY010000357.1:0-5040 GCA_032160305.1 Actinoplanes sp. | reverse complement strand
TTCTTGATGATGGTTTGCAGGTGGTCGACGCCGGTTACGGCGAGGTTGCCGATGCTGCGTTTCAGGTGGGACCAGACGCCTTCGGTGGGGTTGAGGTCCGGGGCGTAGGCGGGTAGCCGGATGACGTGCAGCCAGTCCCGGGCGTCGATCATCTGACGCATCGCGGCGCTGATGTGGGTGTTCAGATTGTCCCAGACGACAATGATCGGGCCGTTGAGTTGCTGGTGTGCGGCGTCGATCAGGCTGATGTAGTCACGTTCGCTGAAACTGCGCCGTTCGCCTTTGCGGTTGCGGTGCACGATCGTGCGGTAGATCAGCCGGGATCGTTGTCCGGGCCGGTAACAGGTCAGTCCGGCGATCGAAATCCGGCCGGATCCCTTACCCGACACCGGAACCACCGGGGTGCGTCCGCGCCGGCCCCAGGTCCGGGCCTTCGGTGGGCGCAGCGTCTGACCGGCCTCGTCTTCGAAGACCAGCCACGCGTGGCGCTGCGCCGCTACCGTTTTCCCGCCGGCCACGTCTCCTTGCGCCACGTGGTGATCGCTTGCTCGTCGCGTTCGACCGCACGGTGTTTCGGGACCTGCACCGACCAGCCCAGCCGATACAAGATATTCGCCGTGCCCCGCAATGTGTACCGGGTGTGGAACAGGCGGGCGATCAGGTCCGACACCCGGGCCAGGGTCCAGCGTTGATCGTCGCCGAACCCGTGCAGGGCAGGGCCTTCGTCCAACGCAGCCTCAAGGCGACGCAGCCGGGACTCGTCGAGACGACACCGGCTCCCGGACGGGCCTTTCGAGGCCAGGGCCTGCTCACCACCGGCCTGCCACTGTTGCCGCCAGCCGTACACCGCGGTCTGCGATACCCGCAACCGCGCGGCGATCTGCGGTACCGGCACGCCTTCGGCGAACCAGCCGGCCGCCTGCCGTCGTACCTGCTCACGCCTGGCCCGTGCACGCTCGGTCAGACCACCACCATCGGGATATCTCATCCCTCCGGCGTACAAAAACCATCGATCAAAGTCATGCAGACACGCCGGAGCGGCATCGATCAACTCGACCGTTCAACCTCTGTAGCCACGAGGCGCCCCGCCCGCCGAATCGATGCCAGGATCAAACACGTCGCCGCACCGATCGCGGCCGCGCCGCCGTCGATATCGAGCCACCATCGCCGCCGCAGAGGCCCGCTCAGGCGACAGCTGCCGCCCGTCACCGTCGGTCTTCGTCCGTGACTAACCAACGTAAGTGCCCGTTGTCAAGCCGGGTGATTGATGTTGGTTGATCAGGGTGTCTTTCCTGGCTGGGTGGGTTGTGTCTACGGCAGGGGTCGATCGGCGGGCGCTGAGCTGATCGACTGATGGGCGTGCGGATGGGCCGGGCCGGTGTTGACCGGTCCGGCTGCTATGGGCGGGTGCCCTCTGCGCCGGTGGTGGGGGCTCCGCCGCGTGTTCCGCGTCTCTACGTAGATCATCAAACGGGCTGGTCCCGCCGATGGCGGGGTCCCGACAGCGTGCAATCGAGCTTGTGCGGAGCGCGGCGGGGCGGCCCTTGGTTAGTCACGAGCTTGGTGGCTCTACGAAAAGTCGGGCTCGCCCCGCCGGTCAGGGGGTGGTCTATACGGTTATCGACGTGTCGTGGCACGCCGTCGTGGTGGCTCAGGCGGCCACCGACCGGGTGTGCCGGCCGGTGGTGTGGCGCTGGCCGGTAGCGATGTCGGGGTGGAACGGCTCGCGGCGGGTGACGATGGCGTGCAGCCAGCGCAGCAGGGTCGCGGCGCACGCGGCGCGGGCCTGGGCAGGCACGAGCCGGTCGGTGTCGCGGCGGGTCAGGTGGGTGAACTTGGCGTGCAGCACAGGGTTGTGGGGCAGGGCACCCCAGACCGCGCGCCAGGCGGCCAGTCGCAGCCCGGGCCGGCCACGCCGGGATAGCCGGGTCTGGCCGCGGAAGGTGGCCGAGGTGTTCTCGGCCGGGTTGAGCCCGGCGTGTTTGACCACGCTACGCGCGGACGCGAACCGGGACAGGTCGCCCGTTTCGGCCAGGATCACCGCCGCGCCGACCGCAGACAGGCCGGGGATCGAGGTCACCAGGGCGGTCAGGCTCATCGCGTCGAGCACGCCGAGCATCCGGGACTCCACATCCGCCAGCCGTGTCCGGGTGTCCTGCCAGTCGGCAAGCACCAGGCCGGCCCGTTCCAGCGCGCCGGGCCGCTGGGCGGCCACCCCGCCCGGATCGGTCAACGCCGCGAAGAAGGCCCGCACGATGCGGTGGTACAGCCGCGTCACCCCGAACCGGGGCAGACACGCGCGAGCAGCGACGGTGAACGCGTCCAGACCAGCCGCGGCCAGGGCGGTCAGATCGGCGCCGGCGTCGACGATCACGCTCAGGCAGGCCAGCCACGTCGTGGATTCCAAGGGCTTGGCCGCACTGGCCAGCGCCGCGGGCCAGCAGCAGCCGAGCAGGTCGGCGATCTGCTGCTGGCAACTGGTCGCCTCGATGACCAGCCGGGCCCGCCGGGCACCCAGATGCCGCAGCCGGGCCCAGTCCGCGTCGGCGCGTTCGGGCAGGTAACAGTCCAGCCTGGCGATCAGCTTGCCGATCACGACCGCGTCTTTATGATCCGTTTTATCCCTCGTGTAGTCGTCGGCCTCCCGGGCCAGATGCACCCGCAACGACTGCACGCACACGAACCCCAGCCCCGCCTCATCGGCCAGCTGCATCACCGACCGCCACCGATGCCCGGTCGGCTCACACCCAACCACCACCCGCGCGAACCCGTGCCGGCCGGCCTGCCCCACAGCCCAATCCAGCAAACCGCCCAACGCGTATGCCTTCACCAGCACCGTGCGCCGCCCGAGGACCCGCCCATCATGATCCAGCAACACCGCGACCTGCTTATCCTCACCCAGATCGATCGCCAGGATCACCCGATCCGGGGTCACCACCCGCCGCAACCCCTCGATCCGGTCATTACGCCGACGATCACCCCGGGTCAACCCGCTACGCTGGGCCACGAACGTCCTCCTCAATGGGGTATTGGGACACCAAGCCCGCCTATCCCACCAGGGAGGACGTTCCTTGATCTCAGGCCCCTAAATCCTTCGAGGTCTTTCTACGATGTCCGATGTCATCACTCACAGTGCCCATCCCGCCGGACCTCAGGCCGGCGTGTCGGGCCGAAAACGCCGTTCGCGGCACAGTCCCCGGAGCTGACCGGTCCCTCAAACAGGCCGAGAGGGCCATGGGCCTATGCCTCGAATAGTAGTTTTGCGTTGGCCCATTGGGTGTGTCGATTTAGCATGGCGATGGTGGATTCGTCAATGACGCGAAGACAGGTGTAGGTGTCGATGATCCACCAGTATCCGCGGTAGCTGACGATGTTTGTAATGTTGGCCGACAGTGGAGTGATTTCACCCGCTTCTTTGGCCGCGTGTAGATCTTGGTGGCTGAGTTCGAGTGGCAGCGGATCGGCTTGCCGTTGGCTGTCTGGTTGAGATTGTTCGGCCATGATGTCCGCCTCCTTCACCCCTCGATCCGCGGTGCCTGTTGCGCACCGTTGAGTGCGGCTGGTGGTTGTCGGAGTTCGGGGTGGAGCCCGGGTGTAGGCCCGGCAGTGCGCTGCGGTTCGGGGGCGAGGGCGTCGAGCTGGGCGCCGAGTGATGCGCGAAGGTCGTCGGCGAGTAGGTCTCGGCCGATGTCGATGGCGCTGCGGACGGTTCGGGTGGTGGCGAGCCGGTGCAGTAAAGCGACGTCCGGTTCACTGGCAGCGGTTACCAGGTGGTCCGGTGTGATGGCGCGGATGGCGGCCATTTCCCAGCTGACGATGACCTCGTCAACAGGCTCGTTGTCGAAGCCCAGTCGGGCGATGGTCTCGAAGACTTCTTGCCGCTGTGGGCTGGTGAAGGTGCTGGGGTGGAGGAACACGGCGAGGTCGGCGGATTGCTCGGGGTGCTGCAGCAGGTCGGCGAGGAGGTCTTCTTCTCTCTCAACACGCCAGTGGTCGACCTGTGTCTCGTCTTTGGCCGCGGCGTGCTCGATGCTCTGGAAGGCGGCGTAGACACGGGCCTGTCGGGCAAGTGCGTCGGCGAGTTTTTGCAGGTGTCCGAGGCCGTCGACGTCGGTGGTGTGGGCGGCGGCGGTGGCGATGCGGTCGGCGTGTTCGGCGACGGTGCGGCGGAACGCGGCGGATTGGACCATTCGTGCGTACGCGGTGACGTGGTCGGGTTGGGGACAGTTGTCGCGGAGGGTAGTCAGCCAGGTCACGTCGACGTTCAGGGTGTCGGCGCGTACCGCGACGGCGTTGATGAGGGCGTCGCCGGTGAGGTCGAGCCGCTCGTACCGTAGGTCTCTGACGGTCTTGAACAGGTGGCCGTGGACGCGGAAGGCGAATTCGTCGGGGCGTAGGAAGCTCAGTTCGACGGGGGGTAGGTCGTCGGTGAGTAGCGCGCCGAGGAGGGCTTGTTCGGCTTGGTCGGTGAGTGAGGTCATGGGGTGTCAGCTCCTTTCGGGTCGGCGGGGTTTTTGGCGGTTGACGGCGGCGTCGGCGGCGGCCATGCGTTGTGCGGCGCGGTCGAGTTCGGCGGCGAAGACCGGGTCGGTGATGGGGATCCAGCCGCCGTCGGGGTGCGTGGTCCACCATTGGTCTTGGTAGTGGATGTAGTCGGTGATTTGTTGGCCGAGGGGGTAGGCGTCGCCGCGGTCGAGGGCGTCGTAGAGCATGTGGTCTCCGATCCGGCCGTCCGTGCTGGGTTTGCGCTTGTTTGGGCCGGGTTTGAGCAGACCGGCGGGGACGGCTGTGAGGGGGTCGGCGGCGAGCCAGGTCGTGCGCAGGTCGGGGTTGGCGGCGGCCAGCGTGGCGGAGGTTTTGTGGCCGGCGCGGCAGCCGGCGGCGTAGCTGGTGGTGGCGGCGTGGATGACGTGGCGCAGTTCGGCGTGCCAGTAGCGGGCGGCTTGCCCGGCGGGTTGGTCGCCGGTGTAGATCTCGTCGCGCCAGGCTTTGAGCGCGGTGAGCTCTTCGATCAGGCCGGGATGCTGCGGCCAACAGTGC
>JAVHVY010000350.1:0-14153 GCA_032160305.1 Actinoplanes sp. | reverse complement strand
CGCGAGGCCGTCCACAGCCTGACTGACCTCGTACCCCTCCATTTCCAGCAGGTCGGCGAGCAGCTGCCGGATCGCCGGATCGTCGTCGACGACAAGGATGCGTGCCATCAGGTTCTCCTGTTTCGAGGTGAGGCTGTGTTCACAGGCCGGCTTGACGGCAGGCGTCCTCGGCCGCCTGACTCCAGTCGATGGGTTGCGCCTTCAGTTGCGGATGCGACAGCAGCATCGCGAGCTCCTCCGCGTGCGCGGGATCGTCCGCACCGCCGGCCTCGGCCTGCTCGATGAGCAGGTGAGCCGTTCGAACGGCCGCCGCCACGCCCAACCCGGAAGCATGTGGCCGCTGCGGCGTGTCCCGCTGGGCGACCGCCACCACGATCGGCTGCGGCACGCCCCACAGGTGCAGCAGCTCGACGCCGACGTCGCGGAACGGGACACCGTCCGCCGTCGTCGTCGCGAGATCGACGCCCGTGACCCGATCGCCCTGCACGGCAAGGCAGATCAGCCGTCCGACGTCCTGCAACAGCCCGGCGGCCTGAGCGTGCGGCCGGTTGGCCGGAGACGCCACCGACTCGACCAAGGCGGCGGTGGCAACGGCATGGCGCCACACCGTCCGTAGGTGCCGCTCGGTGGCCGGATCCCAGTTCTGCTCCGGCCGCAGCACATGCCCGGCACCGACCACGGCCTGGACCATCGGCACACCCATCGCGTTGACGATCGACTCGACCGAGGAGTTACGCGGGGGGGAGCCGAAGAATCTCGAGTTGGACAGTTGCAGGAGCTTGGCGGTCAGCCCGACGTCGCGCATCGCGGTCTCGACCGTGTACGAAAGATTGGCATCAGGGGCCAGCAGCGCGACGATCCTCTCGGTGTGCTCGGGCAGGGTGGGGATGGAACGGACCCCGCCGGCGATCCGGCGCGCCTCCCGCTGATGCGAGTGCGACGTCCTGACCAGAAGCTGCTCGATCACGCTGATCACGCTCTCCGCACCCGAGGGCTTGGAGAGGAAGCGGTGGCCGGCCACCGCGATCTTGAAAACGGCCTCCGTCTCGATATGCCCCGACAAGACGACCCGGGCCACCTCGGGGTGCCGCTTACTGACATTGGTGAGCAGTTCCGCCCCGTCCATGCCCGGCATCCGCATGTCGGAGACCACCACGTCGTGCGGCACCTGACCGAGCAGCTCGAGAGCCTCGACGCCGCCGGTGACGAACGCCATATCCCATTCCCCGAGCTTGCTGCGCAGCGACCGGCGCAGTCCATCCAGGATGCGGGGCTCATCGTCGACGAACAGGGCGCGCGGCTTGGTCATACGGACGTGTCCGGCCTGCCGGCAATGGGCAGGCGCAGGGTGAACTCGGTGCCCTCGCCCATCACCGAGCGCACGTCGATCGATCCGCCGTGCTTGTCCAGCACCGCCCGGGCCAACGCCAGGCCCTGCCCGGTACCCTTGCCGACGCCCTTGGTGGTGAAGAACGGATCGAAGATCGACTGCCGGATGTGCTCGGGGATCCCGCTGCCGTTGTCCACAAAACTGATCACCACGGTGGGGCCCGCCACCGCGGAGCTGATCCGGATCTCACCCCGCTCGGGCTTGTCCGCCAGCGCGTCGGCCGCGTTCACCAGCAAATTGAGGAAGACCTGGCTCAGGTCGCCACGTTGGCACATCACCTCGGGCAACTCGGCGAGATCCAACACGACGTCGGCGACGTACTTGACCTCGTTGCTTGCCACCGTCAGGGTGGTCCGGATGGCTTCGTTCAGATCGGCGTACGACTGTTCGGCAGTGTCCTTGTAGCTGAACGACTTCATCGCCCGGACCAGAGCGGCCACCCGCTCGATGCCCTCGAGACTCTGGCTGACCGCGGTCGGGATCTCGGCCGCGAGGTACTCGACGTCCGCCTTGGTCTCGGCCTGCTGCGCCCGCACGGTGCGTTCGGCCCAACCCAGTTCGCCCAGCGACAGGGCCATACAGTCGCGATAGACCAGGAGCAGCTCCAACATGTCCGCGTACGCGCTGGCCAGGAACCGGGTGTTGTCGCCGACGTACTGGATGGGCGTGTTGATCTCGTGGGCCAGGCCGGCGGAGAGACGACCCAGGGACTCCAGCTTCTGATCATGGCGGGACTCGAGCTCGGCACGCTGCATCTCGGTCACGTCCCGGAAGGTGACCACCGTGCCAGGCGTCACGGCGCCGGTCTCCAGCGTCGCCACCGTGCAGGTCACCTGAAACGTCGATCCGTCCTTACGCACGAACGTCTTGTTGACCATCTCGGCGGAGCGGCCCACCATCTCGAGCAGTGAGCAGCCCTTCTCAAGCGCCCCGACCTCGCCCCGCGGGGAGTGCACGGCGTCGTGGATCGAGGTGCCGAGCAACTCGTTCTCCGCCCACCCGAGCATCTCCGTGCCGGCCCGATTGAGCGACGTGAGCATCCCGGCGCCGTCCACGGTGTAGAGGCCCTCTGCCATGGTGTCCATGACCACCGACCGGAACACGAGCCGCTCCAGATCGATGTCGCCCGGCGCGCGGCTGCCCGAGCCCACCCCGGCGGCTCGATGTCCAGACACAGTCAGCCCCTCCCCAACACTCGGCCCCGCCGCGAACTCCCCCGTTCGCCCTATCGGCCACCCGGTGTGCGACCTGAAACCCGGCTCTTCCTCAGCAAACAGGACCCTGCCAGCTGGCGGGGCACTTTCCGCCAGACAGCGCGAGGACGCGGCTTAACCGGGCCGAACGTCACGACCGACCTGCCGCCGCGACCGACCTGCCGCCGCGGCCACTGCTTCGGACGTCGAGGTCGGCGAGCACGATGGGAGGCGCCGACGCCCCCCGCCTCAACGACAACAACCAGGCCGTGGAGCAATCTCCAACCCAAGAGCCCCTCCAGCACCTGGCGCGCGCCGAACCTCGTTGACCTGACGGGGTCGCAGGTGACACCGTCAGGCCATGGTTGATGCCACGCGACACCCTGCTTGACGTCCGGGTCGCTTCTATGTCGTCCGCGCCTGCGAGGACGGCATCCTTTTCTATCCGGTGTACGCGCTGCTCTTCGCCGACGCCGGGCTTACCGCCGCGCAGATTTCGACGCTTTTCGTCGTCTGGTCGGTGGTGTCGTTCGTCGCCGAGATCCCGTCCGGCGCCTGGGCTGACGTCTGGTCCCGCCGCCGGTTGTACGCGGTGGGCGCGTTTCTCACCGCCGCCGGCTTCGCGAGCTGGACGTTCTGGCCTACGTACGCCGGCTTCGCCATGGGTTTCGGGTTATGGGGTCTCGGTGGCGCGCTGTGCTCGGGCACGCTCGAAGCCCTGCTCTACGACGGGCTGGGCGACAGCGAAACGTACGCCCGGACGGCGGGCCGAGGCGGCACGACGGCGATCCTGGCGATGCTGGCCGCGACAGTGCTCGCCTCCCCGGCGTACACCATGGGCGGCTATCTCCTGGTCGGCGCACTCAGCGTGGCGATCCGCGCCATCGGCGGATTCGTGGCCCTGACGCTGCCCGAGCCGGCCCGGACCAGCCCCGATCCCACGCAAGCCCAGCCCACGCAAGCCCAGCCCACCCAAGCCCAGCCCACCCAAGCCGAACCCACCCAAGCCGAACCCACTCAAGCCGAACCCACTCAAGCCGAGCCGACGCCGACCATGCCCGGAGCCACACCGACCCCGCCGACGGCGACGGCGGAACCGACCGGGGAGGTGGCCCCTGGGGGCTACCTGGCGACACTGCGGGCAGGACTGTCGCAGGTGCGCGGTAGCCGCCGGCTCGCTGGGGCGGTGGCGATCGCCGCCCTGATCCCCGGCTTCACCGCGCTCGACGAGTATCTGCCGCTGCTGTCCCGGGCGGCTGGTGCCGCCACCGCGGTCGTGCCGCTGATCTTCGCTCTGCCCGCACTGGCCATGGCGGTCGGCAGCTCGCTGGCCGGCCGCTGGTCGCGGATCTCGGCCGGCCGGCTGGCGGCGGCGCTGGCTGTCGCCGCGTTGTTGCTGGCCGGCGGCGCCCTCAGCGCGCGCCTCGCGGGAATGCTGCCGATCGCCGTGGCCTTCGGCATCCTGCAGTTCGCGATCATCGTGACCGAGACGCGCCTACAGGATGCGATCGCCGGTCCCGCCCGCACGACCGTCCTGTCGGTGGCGGGCTTCGCCTCGGAGGTGTTCGCCGTGGTGCTCTATGCGGGCTTCGGCGCCGGCGCGGAGCTCGCGCCGATCCGGGTCCTGGTCGCCTGCTGCGCCGTCCCCCTGCTGCTCACCGCGGCGCTGACCGCGACACAAGCCGCGACCACGCCACCACCTTGACGTGCGGTGGTCGTCGTCGTGGCCGTTGCGCATGGTGACATGCCCGCCGAGGCGGCCGGGGGCGGGCGGGGCAGCCAGGCAGGCGGGGCAGCCAGGCAGGCGGAGCAACCAGGCAGGCGGGGCAACCAGGCAGGCGGGGCAACCGGGCGGGCGGGCGGCTACCGGTCGCCGGGGACGGGGTCCAGGTGGGCGCAGCCCTGCAGCTGGTTTAGGTTCCTGCGGGCCAGGTTGGCCTGCCAGCCGGTGAGCACCCTCGACTGGCCGGTGTCGGTCATCACCGTCGGGGTGAACGACGACTTGATCACCTCACGCTTGCTGACCGTGAGTTGGAGGATGCCCGCCCGGGCGCTGAACGGCTGGTAGAGCCCCGAGCTGTACCAGAGGAAGTTCCCCAGCCCGTACGCGACATAGGCGGCGCCGGAGCGGCCCGCGCCCTGGAGGACGTGGGTGTGCGCGCCCACGATGATGTCCGCGCCCGCATCGATCAGGCCGGCGGCGAAATCGCGTTGCCGGGAGGTCGGGCACCGGTCACCCTCGATGCCCCAGTGCGGAAGGACCACCACGAGGTCGCTGTCGGCCCGGGCGGCGCGGACGGCGGCATACGCACGCTGAGTGTCGAAGGCCATCGCCAGACCGGGCGTGTCCGGGGTTGCCGCCCACTCCGTGGCCAACTCGTCGATCTGGCTAAATCCGAAGACCGCGATCTTGACACCCTTGACCGTACGGCGTAACGGGGTGAACGCCTCGCCGATGGTCCTACCGGCGCCGATAGTACCGAGGCCGCCCTTCTTGGCCTTGTCGAGCGTGTCGGTCAGGCCCTGCCGGCCGTAATCCATGCTGTGGTTGTTGGCCAGGGTCACGGCGTCGATGCCCGCCGCTTTCATGGCCGCGACCGACGCGTCCGGCGCCCGGAAGAGGTAGGTCTTGACCTCGGCCTTGCCCCGGGTGGTGATCGGCGTCTCGAGGTTGACCAGGGTGAGGTCGCCCTGGGCGAGCTGCTTGGCGGCCGGCCCGAAGGTGGTGGCCGGGGCCTTCAACAGCTCCGCGACGCGCTTCTCGAAGTGCACGTCGCCCGCGAAGGTCAGCACGATCTCGGGCGCGGCGGCGCTTGCGCTCGCCGTCTGCGGCGCCTCGCCCGCGGCGCAACCCGCCGCGGTGAGCAGGGTCACTACCGCGACCACGGCCGTCAGTCGTCGGTTCATCGGTCCACCTCGAACAGCACGGGAGCCTTGCCGCGGCGCAGGACCCGGCGGATGAACGCGATGATCAGCACCCCGGCGGCCACCACGGCCGCGACAATGATCAGCGGTTCGACCAGCGCGGCCAGATACTGGATCGCGGAGCCGGAGAGCCCGATCCGGGCCAGCAGGATCTTGTCGAAGAGCGCGGCCACCGGGATCAGCACCAGAAAGATCGCCACCGCGGCCTCGCCGACCAGGTCGAGCCGGAGCCGGCTCAGCCGCGACACGACGGTCAGCGCGAAGGGCAGCACCGCGAGGCCGGCGACCGCCGTGTCCAGCCCGTCCGGGAAGCGGTCGACGCCCAGCACCGCGCCGCCGATGACCAGGGCCACGACAGCGCGAAGCGCGATGTTCGGCCAGGTGGCCGTCTGCCCCAGGTGGTCGATCGCGGAGTGCAGCCGCAGCCCGAAGAGCATGAAGATCAGGAAGGTCGGCGCGGTGGTCAGCATCGTCAGCACGCAGAGCAGGACGAGCACCACGGCGGCGGGCCACCGCTGGGTCAGCCTGGCGACCACCGGGAACAGCGCCAGCACCCAGAGCAGCGAGAACTCGGGCGGTGGGAACACGACCACGGACAGGATCTCGGCGGTGTCGCGGACCGGGATGCCGGTGAAGCCGGGGTCGAGCCGGCCCAGCACCACGATGATCAGGCCGAGCCATACCACGTGCGCGACCAGGCAGGGGAGCACCCAGGTCAGCAGCAGTCGCTTCCACGGCCGGTCGAGCAGCGGCTCCGCTCGGCGGCCCAGCGCGGTGAAGAGCAGCGGAGCGCCGAGCACGCCGAGGATCCCGCCCACGACCCACCACACCATCGGCAGCGGCGCGGAGATGCTCCACCCAACCTGGAGGTAGTGGCGATCGATCACGTACGCGGTGACGGCAGCGCAGACCCCGAGGGCCGCCGCCGGGTTGGTCGTTCTCATCGGATCGGATCGTAGCGTCGCGGCACCCGCATCCCGATTCCGGTCAGGATGTCGTTCGGATTCGTACCTGCCCATCCCGCCCAGTCGGCGGCAGTCGGCTCACCATGGGCGCCGGGACCGAACATGACCGCGATGTCGCCGACACGGACCGGGAGATCGCCGACGTCGAGCACCACCTGGTCCATGGCGATCCGACCGGCGACCGGGCAGCGCACGCCGTTGAGCTGGAAGAACGCCGACCCGGCGGCCTGGCGCGGCACCCCGTCGGCGAAGCCGAGCGGGACCAGCGCGAGGGTGGTCGCCCGGTCGGTGACGAAGTCGGGGCCGTAGTTGACCCCGGTGCCCGCGGGGACCCGCTTGGTGAGCACGACCTGGGCCCGCACGGTCATCGCCGGCCGCAGCCCGTAGGTCTTCCCCGGGATCGGCTCGATGCCGTACAGGCCGATCCCGACCCGCAGCAGGTCGAAGCGGGACTGCGGCAGCTGAAGCGCGGCGGCCGAGTTGGCGACGTGGACGATCGGCGGGTCGATCCCGGCGGCGCCGGCCTCCCGGCGTGCCACGTCGAACTCGCGCAGTTGGTGCTGGAGGCCGGGATCCTGCGGCTCCTCGGCGTTCGCCAGGTGGGACCAGATGCCGCGGATCCGCAGCACTCCCGCTTGCTGCGCCTTCTTCGCGTACGCGAAGAGTTGTGCCCATTCCTCGGCGGGAGCGCCGCCGCGGGACATGCCGGTGTCCAGTTTGAGGTGCACGTTCGCGATCTGTCCGGTGTTCTGCGCGGCCTCGGCGACGGCCTCCAGCGACTCGACGGCACCGACCGACACGTCGATGCCCGCGAGCAGCACTTTTTCGAAGGTCTCCGTCGGTGGGTAGAGCCAGATCAGGATCGGCGCGGTGATGCCGCCGGCGCGCAGGTCCAGCGCCTCGGCCACGCCGGCGACACCCAGCCAGGTGGCACCGCCGACCAGCGCGGCCCGGGCCGCCTGGAGCGAGCCGTGGCCGAAGCCGTTCGCCTTCACCACCGCCATCACCCCGGAAGGGCTGGCTTGGATGGCGAAGAGCCGGGCGTTATGGGCGATCGCCTCCAGGTCGACCACAGCCTCTGCCATTGCCGTCATGGCTCGGGATGTGGGCATGGACACGGCGCGTGTGATGCTGGACAGCTCTACTCCCTCGCAAGACCATATCGATGCTCGAACCACATACTGTGACCTGGACCCGCTACCCCCGCTCAGCTCGGGAGACACCGCCCAGGGATAAAAGGTGCAAACAATTCAGCCCCCGATGACCTTCAGATTGAGCACTGTTTTGTACCACCATTCACGCCCAGAGTGTGTACGCACTCCGTCGTAAGCGGCCGGTGAGTGAGTCGTTACGCGACCGGATCCCCCTGGGATGCCTCGATGTCTAGCAGGTCTCGCGTGGTCGTGCTCTTCGGCGGGCGCAGCGCCGAGCACGATGTCTCCTGCCACTCCGCCGCCAGCGTCGTGCAGTACCTCGACCGCAGCCGCTACGAGGTCGTGCCGATCCGGATCACCACTACCGGGCAGTGGATCGTGGGCACGGACGCCGACCTGGCCACCATCGACGACGTCACCCTGCGTGAGATGACACCGGAGCCTGAGGGCATGGGCTCCAGCGTCCTGGAGAGCCTCGCCTCGGCGATCGAGGCCATGCGCGGCGTCGACGTGGTCATGCCGATCCTGCACGGCCCGTACGGCGAGGACGGGACCGTGCAGAGCGTTTTCGAACTCCTCGGCATCCCGTACGTGGGCAGCGGCGTGCTGGCCAGCGCGACCTCAATGGACAAAGAGTTCACCAAGAAGATCCTCGCCGCCGAGGGCATCCCGGTCGCGCCCGGCGTGGTTCTGCGCACGCCCGCCGACGAGCTCGCGGAGGACGACAAGGAACGGCTCGGCCTGCCCGTCTTCGTCAAACCGTCCCGGGGTGGCTCGAGCATCGGGGTCTCCAAGGTCGACGACTGGGCGGACCTGCCCGCGGCCCTCGCGACCGCCCGCGCCAGCGACCCGAAGACCCTGGTCGAGGCCGGCGTGCCGGGCCGGGAGATCGACGTCGGCGTGCTGGAGCTGCCGGACGGCCGGCTGCTGGCCAGCCCTCCACTGGAGATCAAGGTCGTCGAGGGCCACGGCTTCTTCGACTACGAAGCCAAGTACCAGGCCGGGCTGACCGACTTCGTGATCCCGACCGACCTGGACCCGCAGGTGGGCGAACAGCTCGCCGCGGTGGCGCTCGAGACCTTCCGGGCGCTGGGCTGCGCGGGGCTGCTCCGGGTCGACTTCTTCCTGCCCGAGGTCGACGGCAAGGTCGTCCCGACGGTCAACGAGATCAATACGATCCCCGGCCTGACCGCGATGTCCCAGTTCCCCCGGATGTGGCGCGCCGCCGGCACCGAGTACTCGGCCCTGCTGGACATTCTGATCGAGACGGCTATCGCCCGCGCCCCGATGCCGGCTGTCGAATCGTGACCGAAGCGCGCTGGGACAATGAAGCCACGCAGGTGGTCCCCACGGTGAAGACCTCACCCTCGGCTGATTGGTTCTCGCCGGCCGAGACGACACAGGTCCTGCCGATACAGGCTCTGCCGACGCAGGCCGAGACGACACAGGTCCTGCCGATACAGGTCATGCCGATACAGGCCGAGCCGATACAGGCCGAGCCGACGCAGGTCGTGCTGACGCAGGTCGCGCCGACGCAGGCCGAGCCCGCGCCGGTGAAGCCGCGCGCGCTCTGGGCCGATGTCGCCAAGGGTGTCTGCATTCTGCTCGTCGTGCTGTGGCACGTCATCATGAAGCACTACCTGCAGATCGACTGGCACCTGCCGGTGCCGCTGCCCGGCGCGTGGGGCACCTTCGGCGACCAGCTGCTGCCGCTGCGGATGCCGGTCTTCTTCACGATCTCCGGCATGCTCGCCGCCGCCGCGGTGCAGCGCCCCTGGTCGGTCGTCCGCAAGACCCGGATCGCGAAGTTCTACTACCTGTACGCCGTGTGGTTCACCGTGCACACCGTGGTGCTGGCGATGGTCCCCGATTTCGACACCCTGGCCGCGCACAGCGTGCTGGACGTGATCGAGCAGCTGACCATCACCCCCACCAATCTCTGGTACCTGATCGCGTTGGCGGTGTATTTCGTCGTCGCCAAGCTCACCCGCAACCTGCCGGTCTGGGCCGTGCTCACGCCGGCGCTGGTGCTCGCCGCCATCGCGGGGGCGGGCCTGCTCGCCGCCCCGGGCAACCGCGGCCAGCTCTACCAGAACCTGTTCTTCTTCCTGGCCGGGCTGCGGTTAAAGCCGCTGGTGGAGCGCTGGGCCAAGATGTCGACCATGCGCGTGTTCCTGATCGGCGTGGCCGGCTATGCCGTGGTCATGGTGATCATGCGGGTGCTGCACGCGCAGACCTGGTTCGGCGTATGGCCGGTCGTGAGCCTGCTCGCCGTGGCGGTCGGTGTCGCCGGCGCGGTGCAGCTCGAACGCCTGACCAAGCTCGCCGCGCTGCTGGCGAAGCTCGGCCAGAACACGTTGCCGATCTACGTGATGCACATACCGCTGCTGGCCCTGCTGCACGCCGCCCTGCTCGGAACGTTCTCCCGGGCGAGCATGCCGGTCCAACTGCTGCTGGCGGTCATCCTGCCGATCGTGCTCGTGGCGCTACTCGTCTCGGTCTGCCTGACCCTCAACACCTGGCTCCGGAACGCCGGCGCGACCTGGCTCTTCGATCTCCCGAAACACCTGCCGAACCGGAGTCTCCCGGCCGGGGATCGCGAACGGGTGGCGGACCGGCGATAGCGTGCCAGCGACCTAGCCGCCGCTGTTGTCCATTTCGGCGCCTTCCGGGACGGTGTCGTCGTCGCGGCTTTCCAGCCATCCGTACGGCAGGGTGACCTTGCCCGGAGCGTTGATCCGCCCTCGCGGCTGCCCGAGTGACTCGGCCGGGAACGCGACAGCCGGGTCCAGGAGGGCGAGTAGGTCGTCCAGCTGCGCGAGCGACGTCACCATCGCCAGGTTGCGCCGCAGCTCGCCGCCGACCGCGAAGCCTTTCAGGTACCAGGCGACGTGTTTGCGGAAGTCGGCGCAACCGTGGCGTTCGTTCTCCAGGGCGTCGACGAGCAGGTGCGCGTGCCGGGACATGATCGCCGCGACCTGGCCCAGGTTCGGCAGCATCGGGGCGCCGGCCGCGCCGGTGAAGGCGGCCTGCAGGTCGGCGAACAGCCACGGCCGGCCGAGGCAACCGCGACCGATCACCACGCCGTCGACGCCGGTGTGCTCGACCATCCGCAGCGCGTCGGACGCCTCCCAGATGTCGCCGTTGCCGAGGACGGGCACGTCGAGGGCCTGCTTCAGGGTGGCGATGGCGTCCCAGTCGGCCTGGCCGGAGTAGCGCTGCTCGGCGGTGCGGGCGTGCAGGGCTACCGCGGCGACGCCGGCTTCCTGGGCGATCAGGCCCGCTTCGACGTACGTTAGGTGGTCGTCGTCGATGCCTTTGCGCATTTTGATGGTCAGCGGGATGCCGGCCGGGGTGGCCGCGTCGACGGCCTGCTTGACGATCCGGCCGAAGAGCCGGCGGCGCCAGGGCAGGGCGGAGCCGCCGCCGCGGCGGGTCACTTTCGGAACCGGGCACCCGAAATTCAGATCGATATGATCCGCTAAATCGTGATCGACCACCATCTGCACCGCTTTGGCCGTTACTGCCGGATCGACGCCGTAAAGTTGCAAGCTCCGAAACGACTCGTCCTCGGCGAAGGCGATCATCTTCAGCGTCTTAGGGATGCGTTCCACCAGCGCCCGGGTGGTGATCATCTCGCACACGTAGACGCCGCCGCCTTGCTCGCGGCAGAGCCGGCGGAAGGCGACGTTGGTGATACCTGCCATCGGTGCCAGCACCACCGGCGGCCACACCTCTCGCGACCCCAAATTCAGGGGACGAGTCGTAGGCGGCGCAGCCGTCGAGGCGGCGATGTCGGTCGTCACACGTCGAGGATGGCACGCGAGCCCAGCTACCCATCAACCAGGCGGCTGATGATGGCATCCTGGCCGGCCGAGTGTGGTTACGCGAGCCACCGAGTCCCTCGACGAACTGAGCCACGACGCTCATCGCCGCTGCCCATCGACGCGCGATCTGCCGAGACCTTTGATGGCGTTCGGCGGCAAATGCCGGTTGGCAATCCGGCAAGCGCATCGGTGTCCGCCCCGTCGCCGACGGTACCGTCTCACTCGTAGTGGTAGCGGGACGAGATGATCGTGATCGCGTCCAGTTCGACGGCGTACACCAGCCGATGCTCATCATTGATGTGACGTGACCGCAACCCGGCGAGGCAGCGGCATCCGGGCCAGGAACACGCGAGCTGTTGGTACCCGACGGTCGATAGACTAGAATTCTAGTCTATGACGACCATGCCCCTGTCCGAAGCGAAGGCCAGGCTTTCAGAAGTGGCCGACGATGTTGACCGGACCCATGACCGCGTACACATCACGCGCAACGGGCGAGAGTACGTGGTGTTGATTTCAGCCGAGGATCTCGAGTCACTGGAGGCGACAATCGAGCTTCTCGGCGATCCGGCAGCCATGACGCGGATCCGAGACGCAGACAGTGCGCTCACCCGCGGCGAGACCACCAGTGCCGAGGAGATGACCCGCCTCATGACAGCGCGGCGGGTCCGCGAAGGTGGCAAGTGAAGACGTCGGACCCGATGGCGAGCCTGATCTTTTCGATGTTCACCTGTCACCCGGGGCGAGACGAGCACTAGGAGAAACCCTGCCCGCCAATGCCGCCTTCGCGGCGTGGGCGTTCATAAACGGGCCGCTGCGGGCAAACCCCCGACGCGTCGGAGCGGCCCTGCGGGCTCCGTTCGAGGGTCTGTGGCGCGCGCGCCGCGGTGAGTACCGGGTCCGCTACCGCATCGACGACGAACGCCGCCTGGTCTATGTCCTGGACGTCGATCATCGACGGGACGCATACCATCGCTGAAGCGAAGCACATCCGCCCGGCGGCGCCGTTGGCTGAAGGAATTCCAACCGGTTGCCGAGCTTGTCGAACGCGTAGAAGCGCCGGTGGCCCGGGAAGTTGTCGTCCCAGGTCACCTCTTGGTCGGGACCGCACCAAGCTGGTGCCGTGACGTACAAGCCGAGCCGGGGACGCTCGGCAACCGTCGAAGAAGCGCCGTGTCTCACGCGTGATACAGTCGGCGCATGACTGAGGTGACGGTCCGAGACCTGCGAAATCACGGCGGCGATATTCTTGACCGTGTCGTGACCGGGGAGTCGTTAACAGTGACTCGGGATGGCCGTCCAGTGGCTCAACTTCGACCGCTGCCTCGTCGTCCCCTGTCGGCAACCCAGCTACTGGAGCGCTGGCGTCGTATTCCAGCGATCGATCCGACGCATCTCAAGGCCGATATCGACAGCGTACTGGACCCGGCACTGTGACAGTCGCGGCGTCGCGGCACAGGCACGGCGTCCTCGATACCAGCACGGTGATCATGTTGTCGCGGATCGAGGATCCGGCCAGTCTTCCCGTCGAGCCCGTGATCACCGCTGTCACACTCGCCGAGTTGTCCGTCGGCCCGCTCGTCGCGGCGACCGATGAGGAGCGTGCCGCTCGGCAGGCACATGTGCAGCAAGCCGAGGC
Source organism: Actinoplanes sp. (assembly GCA_032160305.1). Taxonomy (GTDB): domain Bacteria; phylum Actinomycetota; class Actinomycetes; order Mycobacteriales; family Micromonosporaceae; genus Actinoplanes. The sequence goes on along the minus strand of JAVHVY010000350.1, from coordinate 1,063 downwards.
TGACTTCGACCCCCTGCCCTTCGACGCGCCAGCGGCCAGGGCGTTCGGGCGAGTGGCCGCATCCCTGCGACGTGCCGGGCGTAAGCCTTCGGCCCGAGCCTACGACGCCATGATCGCGGCCACCGCACTGGCGAACGGCCTTCCCGTGTACACGTGCAACCCTGCTGACTTCACCGGGATTGACGGGCTCAACGTCGTGGCAGTCCCGGTACCGGGCTCGGCTAGCAGCCGGGCAGGCGCTTGATCAGGTAGTCCTCGATCTGGTCGAGGGCGATTCGCTCCTGCTTCATCGTGTCCCGGTCGCGGACGGTGACGGCGTTGTCGGTCAGCGTGTCGAAGTCGACGGTCACGCAGAACGGCGTGCCGATCTCGTCCTGGCGCCGGTAGCGACGGCCGATCGCCTGCGAGTCGTCGAACTCGACCACCCAGCGCTTGCGCAACAGGGCCGACAGGTCGCGGGCCTTCGGCGACAGTTCCGGGTTGCGCGACAGCGGCAGCACCGCAACCTTGATCGGGGCCAGCCGCGGGTCGAAGCGCATGACCGTGCGCTTGTCGACGCCACCCTTGGTGTTCGGCGCCTCGTCCTCGTCGTACGCCTCGAGCAGGAAGGCCAGGACCGCGCGGGTCAGGCCGGCCGCGGGCTCGATCACGTACGGCACCCAGCGTTCCTGCTTCTCCTGGTCGAAGTACGACAGGTCGACGCCGGAGTGCTTCGAGTGCGTCGAGAGGTCGAAGTCGGTGCGGTTGGCGACACCTTCGAGCTCGGCGAACTCGGTGCCACCGAACTGGAACCGGTACTCGATGTCGACGGTGCGCTTCGAGTAGTGCGACAGCTTCTCCTTCGGGTGCTCGAAGAAGCGCAGGTTGGCTTCCGAGAGACCCAGGTCGCGGTACCAGTTCCAGCGCTGTTCGAGCCAGTAGTCGTGCCACTGCTCATCGGAGCCGGGCTCGACGAAGAACTCCATCTCCATCTGCTCGAACTCGCGGGTCCGGAAGATGAAGTTGCCGGGGGTGATCTCGTTGCGGAAGCTCTTGCCGACCTGGGCGATGCCGAACGGCGGCT
>JAVHVY010000038.1:0-24300 GCA_032160305.1 Actinoplanes sp. | reverse complement strand
TGGTGATCACGTCACCCGGCCGGTACGCCGTACCCGAGGGCATGTTCTCCGCCATGCAGAGGTAGCCGCTCACCGCGACCGGCGGCTTCAGCGCGGCCACCGCCAGCAGGGTCGCGCCGACGGCGGCGGCCCCGGCCATGTCGGACTTCATCTCCCACATGCCGGCCGTCGGCTTGATGCTGATGCCGCCGGTGTCGAAGGTGATGCCCTTGCCGACCAGCGCGACGCGCTTCGGGTCCGGTACCCCCGCCGGCGTGTAGGTCAGCTTGACCAGCCGGGGCGGCGCCCCGGCGCCCTGACCGACCGCGACGATGCCGCCGTAGCCACCCGCCTTGAGCTCGTCGAAGTCGAGCACCTCGACTTCGAGGCCGGTGCCGTCCGCGGCCGCCACCACCGCGTCGGCGAACTGCGGCGGGCGCAGCTCGTTGGGCGCCATGTTGACCCAGTCGCGGGTCAGCCGGACCACCCGGGCGACCACCTGCGCCCGGGTCACCTCGGCCGCGGCGGCCGCATCGGCGGCATCCGGCACGTACACCTGCAGGGCCGCCACCGGTTCCCGCCGGCCCGGCTGCGCCTTGGTCTTGTACCCGGCGAACCTGTACGAGCCCAGCAGTGCGCCTTCGAGAACGGCCCGCAGCACCGCGGGCGCGTCGGCGTCGTCGGGCAGCGGCAGGGCCAGCGCCACCGTCGCGCTGCCGGCCAGCGCCCGCACCGCGGCGCCCGTACCCCGACGCAGCGTCTCCTGCTCCGGCGCGGAGCCCGACGGCTCGTCGCCCAGGCCGACGGCCACCAGCAGCGGCGCGGCGATCGTGCCGAGGGTGGCGAGCTTGGTCACCTCGCCCGGCGCTCCGCTCGCACCGAGCAGCGCCAGCGTCGCGGTCAGCGTGCCGTCGAAGGCGGCGGCGATACTCTCCGCGCCGGCGGCCGGCAGTACCGCACCCCCGTCGTCGGGCTGACTGTGCAACCCGATCACGATCGCGTCGACGGCCAGCTCGGCGGGGTCGGTATCGACCAGGCTGAGGGTGGGGGCGGGCTCGGTCACTCGACTTCTCCGGAGACTGTGGGGCCGGCGAACGCCTCCTGGGCATCGCTTCCGGCGGCATGGCTCGTCCGGCGCGGGTCGCGTCGGGCCGGTGGTGTCCCGCCGACTCTAACCATGCGCAAGGTCACGGGTAAGTTGACTCCCATGTCTGACCTCGTTCACTCGCCCCTTCACGAAGAGCACATCGCGCTCGGCGCGAAGCTCGCCGCTTTCAGCGGCTGGGAGATGCCGCTGGAATATGCCGGCGGCGGAGTGATCAAGGAGCACACCGCCGTGCGTACGGCTGTCGGGGTGTTCGACGTGTCGCATCTCGGCAAGGCCCGGGTGACCGGCCCCGGCGCGGCCGATTTCGTGAACACCTGCCTGACCAACGACCTGGGCCGGATCGAGCCGGGCCAAGCCCAGTACACGCTGTGTTGCGCCGAGGACGGCGGGGTCGTCGACGACCTGATCGCCTACCTCTTCGCCGCCGACGACGTCTTCCTGATCCCGAACGCGGCCAACACCGCCGAGGTCGTCCGCCGCCTCGCCGCCGCCGCGCCCGCGGGCGTCACGGTGACCGACGAGCACCGCACGTACGCGATCCTGGCCGTCCAGGGCCCGGATTCGGCGGCGACGCTGGCCACGCTGGGCCTGCCCGCCGACATCGACTACATGGCCTTCGCGACCGCGAAATCCGGCCCCGCCGAGCTGATCGTCTGCCGCACCGGCTACACCGGCGAGCACGGCTACGAGCTGATCGTCGGCTGGGACGACGCGGCCACGGTCTGGGCGGCGCTGCTGGCCGCGGGCGGGCAGCCGTGCGGCCTGGGCGCGCGGGACACGCTGCGCACGGAGATGGGCTACCCGCTGCACGGCCAGGATCTGTCGCCGCAGATCACCCCGGTGCAGGCCCGCTCCGGCTGGGCGGTCGGCTGGAACAAGGCGGTCTTCTGGGGCCGCGACGCGCTGGTCGCGGAGAAAGCCGCCGGCCCGCGGCGGACCCTGCGGGGACTCGAGCTCACCGGCCGCGGCATCCCCCGCGGCCAGATGCCGGTGTACGCGGGGGAGCAGCTGATCGGCGAGACGACCAGCGGCACCTTTTCGCCCACCAAGCGGGTCGGCATCGCCCTGGCTCTGCTCGACACGGCCGCCGGGCTGGCCGACGGCGACCGGGTCGAGATCGACATCCGGGGCCGCCGGGCCGAAGCCCGAATCGTCAAGCCGCCGTTCGTCAAGACCTCGGTGCGCTAGCGCCAGCCCGCGAGCCCTGCTCAGCCCAGGGCTAGCACGGCCTAGCCCGGTGGTCGGCACGGCCTTAGCCCGGTGGTCGGCACGGCCTCAGCCCGGTGGTCAGCACGGCCTCAGCTCAGCGCCAAGTACGGCCTTTGCCCGGGGGTCAGCACGGCCTCAGTCCGGGGGGCAGCACGGCCTCAGCCCAGGGTCAGCACGGCCAGCGTCACCGTGGTCGCCAGTTCGACCGCCGCGCCGATCACATCCCCGGTGATCCCGCCGAAGCGGCGTACCGCGTGCCGGACCAGCAGCAGCACGACCACGACCGTGGCGGCCACCGCGACCGGACCGCGCCAGCCCTGCGCGATCGTGGCGCCGGCCCCGGTCGCCACCACCAGCAGGACCGTTACCGGGACGGGCACCGTCGAGGCGACCAGGGCGCCCAGACCGTCCGGCCGGGCCGCGGGCACGCCCCGCCGGCAGGCGAGCGGCACCCCGAGCCGGCCCGCCGTCCACGCGACCACCAGCGCCCACGGGCTCAGCGCCGCCACGGCCGCCGTCTGGACCAGCAGGGTCAGGACCACCGCGGCCACCCCGAACGGCCCGATGTCCGGCTTCTTCATGACCGCCAGACCCGCGTCGCCGTGCCGGTACGACCCGAGCGCGTCGATCGTGTCGGCCAGCCCGTCCAGGTGCAGCCCCCGGGTCAGCAGCGTGGCCAGCGTCACGGTCACCCCGGCCGCCACCAGCGGCGGCGCCCCGGCGAGCCCGAGCAGCGCGTACGAGGCGGCCAGCAGTAGCCCGAGCAGCGCCCCGACCAGCGGGGCCAGGCTCATCGCCACCGCGGCCGCCGCCCGGTCGACCCGGCCGGCGCGCAGCGGCAGCACGGTCAGCGTGGTGACCGCCAGCCGTGCCCCGTCGAGGAGACGCACCGCCTCAGACGTCGGCGCCGGCAGGCCCGGGCCGGTACCGCTCCGGCTCGGCGACGTCCTGCTCACCGTCGTTCGCCCCGACCAGGTCACCGTCCAACCGGTCACTCAGGCCGCCCAACCGGTCACTCAGGCCGCCGTCGCCCGGGTTGCCGCCGCTCAGGCCGCCGTCGCTCGGGTTGCCGCCGTTCGGGCCGCCATCGCTCGGGTTGCCGCCGTTCGGGCCTCCGCCGTTCGGGTTGCCGTCGTTCGGGCCGCCGTCGTTCGGGCCGCCGTCGTCCGGGTTGCCGTCGTTCGGGTTGCCGTCGCTCGGATTGCCGTCGCTCAGGGCGCCGTCGTCCGGGTTGCTGAGCAGTCCCGGGTGTACCGACAGTGTCGCCGCCAGGGCGATCCCGATCCGCAGCAGCGGCAGGGCGGCCAGCGCGTTCGCACCCTCGCCCAGGCCCAGCCCGAGATCCAGCACCGGGGTCAGCCCGAGCACGTCGGCGCCCTGGGCCACCAGCGCCAGCTTCCCCGCGTCCGGCAACAGGCACCAGTGCCGGGCCTGCCCGGCCAGATCCCGAGCCACCAGCGCGGCCGCGATGCCGACCGGACCGTCCAGCAGCACCGGCAGCCGGCGGGCGGCGGCACCGAGCAGCGCCCCGGTGGCCACGGCCAGATCCGCGCCGCCGATCTGCGCGAGGATGTCCCGGGCACCCCGGCTCTCCTGCCGGATCCGGTGCAGCGCGTCCCGGACCGCCGCGCACCGGATCATCCACGCGGCGTCGTCGTAGAAGCCGCCCGGCGCCAGCACCCGGGGCAGCACGGCGACCGGCTCGGCCCCGGTGGTGGCGGCCAGCACGGCGGTCGCGGCCGCGTCCGTGCCGGTGCCGCACGAGCCCAGCACGAGCGCGTCCCGGCCGTCGTCGGCGGCCTGGTCGGCCAGTGACCAGCCCTGCCGCAGCAGCCGGTCGACCGTCTCGACGGCCAGCACCGGGCCGTCCTCCATCGCCCCGGACGCCACGACCCGGACGATCTCCACGTCGGCGCCGGCCTCGCCGGCCAGCCAGGCCAGCGGTTCGTGGCCGGATTCGATCCCGGCGAGCCGGCGGGCCGCGTCGCCCGGGTCGGTCCCGGCGGCCGCGCCACCGGCGTGGTCACCCGAGACGAGCAGCACCCGGACGGCCGCCCACGGGCGCGGGACGGCGGTGCCCTGCGTGCCGGCGGCGAACTCGATCGCCTCGCCCAGAGCGCCCAGGCCGGTCCCGGCGAAGTCGAGGGTGGCGAGCCGGTCGCGGGCGTCCGGTCCGGCGTCGTTGTCCGGCAGCGGCAGATCCATGCCGGGCTGGATGACCACCCCGGAGGAGACCAGCGGCAGCATCATCGTCGGGGCGGAGAAGACGTCCACCGGCGTACGCTCAGCGGTCGTCTTCTGCCGTGGCTCTGCATCTGCCGCCGGAGGCGGCGGGGGAGCCGGCGTGCCCGGCTGCCGAGCTTGCTGCGGCCCCGCACCCGGCGCGGGCGCCGCCATGTCCGATACGGCATAACCGGGCTCGACGCTGTCCGCGTGGGTGATCTCCGGCTGGGCCATGTTCGGTCCGGCATAACCGGGCTCGACGCTGTCCGCGTGGGTGATCTCCGGCTCGGCCGTCTTCGGCACGGCGTAGCCGGGCTCGATGCTGTCGGCCGGGGTGATCTCCGGCTCGGCGGGGGCGGTCAGTACGTCCGCGACCGGCCGGCCGGCGTCCGGGGTGAGCCAGATCGGCCGGCCCGCCACCACCAGGGCGACCCGCTCGCAGGCCTGGGCCAGCGCCTGGTTGGCTGTGCCCAGCGCGTCGGCGAAGGCGCGCCCGACCGGGGTCATCGGCACCAGCGACAGGCCCACCTCGGGGCTCACAAGCACCAGCCGGGCCGCGCAGGCGTGCACCGCGTCGGCCAGCTCGGCGACGCCGGCCTCGTCGTCCTGCGGCTGCAGGGCCGGGTCCAGCAGCGCGGTCACCCAGCCGCCGAGGTCGTCGACCAGTAGCGTCTCGGCCGGCTTCGCGTCGGAGAGCAGCGCGGCCAGCCGGGCCGGGTCGGCGCCGGTCTCCTCGGTGCTCCAGGTCTGCGGACGGCGGCGCTGATGAGCCTCGATCCGGGCGATCCACTCCGGGTCGTCCTGCGCGCCGGCCGCCGTGGCGATGTAGCGCACCGACGGGGCGTCGGCGACCAGTGCCTCGGCGAAGGCGGACTTGCCGGAGCGGATCCCACCGAGCACCAGGACCGAACTCCACCGATCAACGGACATGCTCCGTACCTTAAGGCCGCGCCCGGTGCCGACGCCTGCGGGTAGCCAGTGCCGACCCCGTAGGGTGGACGAGGTTCTATCGACGACGTGAGGGGGCGGCGGAATGCCGTGGAGTTGGCTCTATGAGGGCGTTGACGGTCAGCCGGTCACCGGCCCGGCCGAGACGTTCAGCAGCCAGGCGGACGCCGAGTCATGGATCGGCCAGGGCTGGCGCGAGCTGGCGGCGGCCGGGGTCACCCAGGTCAGCCTGGTCGAGGACGACCGGGTCGACTACAAGATGAGTCTGCTGCCGGCCGAATGAGCCGACCAATCCTCCAGGACCGGGCATGAATTTCAACAGCATCTCCGTGAACACGCCGAAGAACGCCTTCGTGCCCAGCCCGATCTTCGTCGGGATCGTGGCACTGACCGCGGTCAGCGGCTGGATGGCCTGGACCGGCTTCGGCAACGTGCGGGTCGATGTGTTCCTCTTCGTCATCTGCGGCTGGCTGCTCTCGCTGTGCCTGCACGAGTACGCCCACGCGATCGTCGCCTTCTTCTCCGGCGATCCGGGCGTGGCCGAACGCGGCTACCTACGGCTCAACCCGTTGAAGTACACCAGCCCGGTGCTGTCGATCATCCTGCCGATCATCGCGGTGGTGCTCGGCGGCATCGGCCTGCCCGGCGGCGCGGTCTGGGTCGACCACTCGCGGATCCCGAGCAAGACCCGGCAGTCCCTGATCAGCCTGGCCGGCCCGGCGACGAACGTGCTGTTCGCGCTGGTCCTCGCTGTGCCGTTCCTGCTCGGCGGCGGCACGGATCTGCAGCTTTACCGCGACGCGACCGGCAGCGTCGTGCTGGCCGGGGCGCACGCGGACTTCTGGGTTGCCCTGGCGGCGCTCGCCTTCCTGCAGATGACGGCCAGCCTGCTCAACTTCCTGCCGGTACCCGGCCTCGATGGCGGCAACATCCTCCAGCCCTGGCTCAGCCCGCAGTATCAGCGCGTCTACCAGCTCTTCGCCCCGTACGGATTCATCCTGCTCTTTGCCCTGCTCTGGCAATCGAAGATCAACGGCTGGTTCTTCTCGGTCGTCGGCTGGCTCGCCGGGGCGATCGGCATCCCCGACCAGCTGGCGCAGTTCGGCCTGGCCTGGATGCGCTTCTGGTCCGCGTTGTAGCTCCGGTCTATGCTGGTAGCGCTGGTCTGGGCGGTGAGCGGGGTCGGCGCGGTGACGCCCCGGGCCCGCCTCGTCAGCGTGCCCGGGGCCCACGGTCACGGCCGGCGGGCTGGGCTCACCGTTTTCGCCGGGTCCCGCTCGGCGATCGAGTCGACCACGTCGTCGATGGCCTTCAGCAGGTCGGCGTCGAGCGTTACGCCGGAGGCCTTGGCATTGTCGTAGACCTGCTCGGGACGCGACGCGCCGACGATGGCTGCCGACACGTTCGGATTCTGCAGCACCCAGGCGACCGCCAGTTGGGCCATCGACAGGCCGGCCTGCTCGGCGAGTGGCTTGAGCCGTTGCACGGTGGTCAGCACCTCGTCGGTCATGAAACCCGAAATGAAGTTGGCTCCCGACTTCTCGTCGGTGGCCCGCGAGCCGGCCGGCGGCTGCTTGCCCGGCTCGTACTTGCCGGTCAGGATGCCCTGCGCGATCGGGGAGAAGACCACCTGGCCGAGCCCGAGCTCAACCGACATCGGCACCACTTCGGCCTCGATGACCCGCCACAGCATCGAGTACTGCGGCTGGTTCGAGACCAGCTGGATCTTCAGATCCTGGGCCATCTCCCAGGCCGTCCGGAGCTGAGTCGCGGTCCACTCGGAGACGCCGATGTAAAGGGCCTTGCCGCTGTGCACGATGTCGGCGAACGCGGACATCGTCTCCTCGAGCGGGGTCGAGTAGTCGTAGCGGTGCGCCTGGTAGACGTCGACGTAGTCGACCTGCAGCCGGCGCAGCGAGCCGGTGATCGACTCCATCAGATGCTTGCGGGACAGGCTGCGGTCGTTCGGGCCGGGGCCGGTCGGCCAGTAGACCTTGGTGAGGATCTCCAGACCCTCCCGGCGCTGACCTTTCAGCGCGCGGCCGAGAACCTCCTCCGCTCTGGTGCCCGCGTAGACGTCCGCGGTGTCGAATGTGGTGATGCCCACGTCGAGAGCGGCCTTGACGCACGCGTCGGCGGCCTCCTCCTCGACCTGGGAGCCGTGGGTGATCCAGTTGCCGTAGGCGATCTCGCTGATCATGAGGCCGGAACGGCCGAGGTGACGGAACTCCATGACCGCCGACCCTACCCGGCCCATACAGACCCCGCCCGGGCGCGGACTGTGCGAAGCCGGCCCGTCCGGGCGCGGACTGCGCCAAGCCAGCCTGGCGGCGCGGGCGGCCGGCCTAGAGAACGGGGCGGGTGTCGGCGAGCAAGCGGTCGATCTCGTCGGCCACCTCGGCCTGGCTGTCGTGGGCCAGTTCGATTAGCGGCACGCCCTGGCGGTCCAGCGCGCCCCACTTGCCGTCCCGGTCGCCGATCACGAACGCCACCGGGTGGATCAGCAGCGCCGCGTGCACCGGCGGCACGATCAGCCGCCCGGTGTGATCGACGACACCCTTGCGGTTGCCCGCGTCCACGATCGCCAGGCCCTCGTCGGTGAAGCCGTCCAGGTGCCCGCCGGTGGTCAGCGCGGTGACGAAGCCCTGGAACCGCAGCGGAACGATCAGCCGGCCGTGCCGGTCGACGGCGCCCCAGCCGACCCGGCGCACCGGGGCGAGACCGCGGTGGAACGGGCGCACGTCGTCGAAGCCGCCCGGCACGATCACCCGGCCCGTCCGGTCGATCGCGAACCAACCGCCCGGATCGATCCGGGACACCCAGGCCAGCCCTTCGGCGAACGGGCCCACGGCGCGGTATCCGGCGGACTCGTCGAGCAGCACGGCACCCGTGGTGTCGATCAGCATCCAGGCCTGGCCGTGCGGTCGCAGCACCCAGGTCAGGCCGTCGTGGAACGGCCGGGCCTGCGCGTACCGTTCGGGCACGATCAGCTCGCCGTCGCGGTCCGCGTAACCCCACAGCCCGCTCTCGAAGCCCCGGGTCGGGTGCAGCTCCACCGGCTGGGCCAGGATCTCGGCCCGGCTGCGCGCGAACGGACCCCAGTCCGACTTGGCGCCGATCCTGCCGGTGATCGTATCGAGGGCCTGCTCGATCCGGGCGATCTGCTCCTGGTCGTCGCCCCGGCGCACGTCCAGCGACCGTTCGAAGTGGGCGACCGCCTCCAGGAAGCGGCCCTGCTCGAAGGCGGACCGCCCGGCGAGCTCGCTGATCTCGGCGCGCAGCCGGTCCGGCAGCTCCGGCGAGTCGGCCTCGGCGTACATCCGGTCGGCGTCGGCGTAGTCGCCCCGCCACTGCAGCACGTGCGCGAGGCGGGCCTGGGCGATCGCGATTCGGCGCAACTCGCCGGTCGCCTGGGCGTGCTTCAGCGCCCGGCGCCCGTCGGCCACTGCCCTCGGATAGTCGCCGAGCACCCGGGAGACGACCGCGCGCAGGCTGAGCAGGCGGGCCCTCGCGGCGTGGCGTTCGGCGTACTCCAGCTTGTCGGTGAGGCGGTCCCGCACGGCCCGCAGGCGGTCCGGCTCGTCGGCCTGCTCGCGCAGCGTCTCGGGATCAAAGCGCCAGGTGTACGCGGAAAGCACGTGCTCCGGATCGACGAGTGGCGCCACGGGCTCCTCGTCCTCGGCGGGCTCGTCGTCCGCGAAGTCGATCTCGTCGGCTGGCTCCGCTGCGGGCGGATCAACCTGGGTGGTCTCTGCCAGATCGACCGTCGTCAGCTCGACCTCAGCACCCGCGGCCCGCTCGCCCGTGGCCACCGTGTCTGTGGCCCGCACCTGGTCAGCCCGGCCGGCCCCAGCCTGCGCGGCTACCGCCGGTGCGCCCCTCGGCTGGACATCGTCAGCTCGGCTGTCCCCGGTCCCGGCGTTTCCGGGCCGGGACCGCGCCGCCTCAGCTGGCGCTGTCTCAGCCGGCGCTGTCTCAGTCCGCGCTGCCTCAGCCGGCGTCGCCTCGGCCCGCGCTGTCTCAGTCCGTGTTGCCTCAGTCCGTGTTGTCTCAGTCCGTGTTGTCTCAGTCCGTGTTGCCTCAGTCCGTGTTGCCTCAGTCGGCGTCGGCTCCGTCCCGGCCTGCGGCGGTTTGGGCTGCTCGGAGCTGCCGGGCGGCTCTGCTCCGGCGGGCCCGGGCAGTTGCATCCGGGGGTCTGTGGCCGGCGCGAACCAGTCCGCGCCCGCGCCGGGCCCATCCGCGAGCTCGTCCGATGCCGCCACCGGTTCGTCCACCTCTGCGGTGGCCGGCGGCAGGCTCGGCTCCGGCGGCGCGAACGACGCGGCCGTCTCGTTGCCGGACACCACGTCAGCCGGCGTTTTGGGCTCAGCCGTTTTTGGCTCGGCCGGCGTTTTTGGCTCGGCCGGCGTTTCGGTCTCGGTCGGCGTGGCGTCCAGGCGGCTGAGCGACAGCAGCCAGCCCAGTCCATGCTCGTCAGCCTCGTCCTCGGTGACCGGCTCGGCCGTGGCTGCCGCCGGTGGCGCCTGCGGCTCGGTTGCGGATCCGGTCGGCTCTGCCCGGGCGGCGTCCACTGGCTCGGCCTGGTCGGGGGTCGTCGTCTCGCCGTCCGTCGCCGGTGGCGCCGACGTTGGTGCCTCGAACCAGCCTGAAGGCGACGTGGGCGCTGCGAGACCGAGCTCGGCGGCCTCGCCCGGATCCGGGTACCACGGTTCGAGTGGGACCGGGATCGGGGCGTACGGGTCGGCCGGCGGTGCCGTCACCGGCGCGGCCGCGGAGACGAAGTCATGCTGCTGCGCCGGCGGGGCCGTGACGGGCGTCGAGGACAGGTCGCGGCGCTGCTCGAGGTGCAGGTCGTCGGTGCGTTCGCCGGTCTCGCTCCGCGGCCGGACGGGGCCGTCGCGCGGGACGAGGCGCTCCGGCGGCAGTTCCGGCCGGATCATCCCGGTCTGCTCGGGACGCGGCGCCGGGGCGTGCCGGGACTGCGGCTCGTACGGCGAGGCCGACGGATCGGCCCGGTAGTGCTGGGACGGCGGGGTCAGCCGGGTCGGTGTCGGCGGCTCGGCCACGATCGGCGGCATCGGCTGCCGGGCGACGACCGACGGGGTAGCCGGCACGGCAAATCCGGGTGCGACGTTCCGCGGCTGCGGCTGCTCGGGCCGCGGGACAGCGGCCGGAGCGGGCGTGGCCGAACGCGGCGCGATGACGGGTGGCGGCTGCGGCAGCGGCGGCATCGAGGACCGCTCGTACTCGGGCGGCGGACCGCTGGCCGTGGGCTGTGGCGGACCGCTGGCCGTGGGCTGTGGCTGTCCTGGGCGTGGCTCACCGGGGCGGACCTGTGGCAACGGCCGATAGGGCGGCGTCGTGTCGGAGGGTGCCCGGCGCCGGCCGTCGTAACGCGGCCCGTCGTCGGCGTATCCGTCAGGCTGGCGCCCGGCTTGACCATAGCCATCGGGCTGCCGTTCGCCGGGCCGTGGTCCGGTCTGGCGGTACTCGTCGGGCTGCCGACCCGTAGGCCGCGGGCCGCCCTGGGCGTACATGTCAGTCTGCTGCTCGGCGGAGGCACGCCCGCCGGGTCGTGGCCCCGCTTCGGTGTGCCCGCCAGGCTGCCGCGGGTCGTAGCGCGGCCCGTCGAGCCGGTCAGATCGTGTCGCCGCGGGGTAGCCGTCAGGGCGCCGGACGTCGGGCTGCGACCTCGGCGGGGCCGGACGCTGGTATTCCGGCTGACCGGCCGCGTGCTGGTCGTAGCGCGACACCTCGGGCGGTCGCGGACCCGGATAGGCCGCCGGCGGTTGATACGCCGCCGCTGCCGGCGGCCGGGGACCCTGCTGCGGCCCCCACCCGGCCGGCGGGCCGGCCGGCCTGCCGTGATAGGCGGCCGGCGATTCGTGCTGGTAGGGCGCGGACGATCCGGGTTGGGCGGGGCGGTCGCCCTGGTAGGGGACGGACGATCCGGGTTGGGCGGGGCGGTCGCCCGGGTACGGGACGGACGATCCGGGTTGGGCCGGGCGGTCGCCCGGGTACGGGACGGCCGAGCTGGGATGCTCCTGGCGCCGGTAGCCCTCCGGCGGGCCTGCCGGCTGCGGCCGGTAGCCGTGCGGCGGTTCCTGGCCGTAATCGGGCGCCGGGGAGCCGGGCCGGTCGAGGGGATAGCGCTGGGACGGGAGTTGCTGCCGGGTGCGCGGATCGGCCGTCGGCTGTTCCGGATGCTGGCCGCTGAGGGGCTGCCCAGTTCGTGGGTCGCGTTGCGACGGCCCGCTCTGGCTGCCGCGCGGTCGGGTCTTAGGCTGGGCCGGCCGGTTGTCGGCGCGGGCCGGCGCCTCCGGCTGGGCCATCCGTTGGCCGTAATAGCTGGCCAGGGCATCCTGCAGGTTCGCCTGCCCGTCGCGGAACGGGGTCCGCTGGTCGTACTGGCCGCCGCCGGCGGGCGGCCCGGAGCCCGGGCGCTGCTGGCGGCCCTCGGGCAGGCGTTCGGGCAGCGGGACGGGACGGTTCCAGGACGGTTCCTGGCGGCCCGGCCGGGGCGGCGTCGCGTCGCGGGGCAGGTCGTGGGTGTCCTCGGGGCGTACGGCGGGGTCGGACCAGGCCTGCGGCTGGGTCGGTGGCGCTCCGACGGTCGGCGGTCCTAAGGTCTCCGGATCGGCCGGGCGCGAAGCCTCGTACACCGGGGTGTGCGCGGCCTTGCGGCGCCCCTCGTCACCGGGGTAGCGCTGGCCCGGCAGCGGCTCCCACTCCCAGGTGATCTCATTGATCCAGCCGGGCTGATCGTCCCAGCCGTCCGCGCCCGCAGGGGAGCTCCAGCCGTTCATCGGGCGACCGAGCCCGATGGTTGGCGACGCTCCGTCACGACGAGTTCCACCCTTGTCAGAAATTCCGCGGTGGCAGGACGGGTCACCGGGTACAGTCGCCCGGCTCCGCTGCGGGGTATGAAAGGAGATTAACGGCGTGGACCGGCTCGACGCCAGGGTGCTGACGATCTCGCCGAGTCGGCCGATCCGGGAGGCCACGACTACGTTCTGTGCCCTCGTCTGGTCGGGTTTCCGACGGTACGCGACATACCGCCAAGCCACCATCGCCGGAACGTTCACGAATACCGTCTTCGGCTTCCTGCGCTGCTACGTGATGCTGGCGGTGGCCTCCGGCACGCCCGGCGCCCGACCGGCCGGCTACGACCGCGAGCAACTCGCCACGTACGTCTGGGCGGGTCAAGGTTTGCTCGCTGTAGTCGCCTTGTGGGGCTGGTCGGACCTCGCCGACCGGATCCGCACCGGCGACGTGGTGGCGGAACTGTTGCGTCCGGTCAATCCTGTGGTGAGTTATCTCGCCCCGGATGTCGGTCGCGCCGGGCATGCCGTCCTGACCCGGTTCGTCGCGCCGTTCCTGGTCGGCATGCTGTTCTTCGACCTGTACGTGCCGCATCGCTGGTTCACCACGCCGCTGTTCGTGCTGTCGGTGGCGCTGGCGCTGGTGTGCGCCTTCTGCTGCCGCTTTCTGGTCAACGCGACGGCCTACTGGCTGCACGACGCCCGTGGCCCGCTGATGTTCTGGACGCTGTCCTCGGGCGTGCTGGCGGGGCTGTACTTTCCGCTGCGCTTTCTGCCGGACTGGTTGGCGGTGACCTTGTGGGTGGCCACGCCGATGCCCAGCCTGCTGCAGACGCCGCTGGACGTGCTGATCGAGCGCGATCCGCCGGCTCTGCAGGCCACGCTGGTCGCTCTGCAGGCGGTCTGGGCGGCGATCCTGCTGATCGTCTGCCGGATCGTGCAACAACGGGCGGAGCGCAAACTGGTGGCGCAGGGTGGGTGAGCTGCGGGCGTACGCGGCGCTGGCCGGCGCCCAGTTCCGGTCGGTGCTGTCCTACCGGACCTCGTTCGTGGTGGAGGTGCTCACCAACATCGGCGGCACCGCCCTGGACGTGCTCACCGTGCTGGTGATCTTCCAGAACACCCGGCAGGTCGGCGGGTTCGCGCTGCGGCCGGCGATCCTGATGGTCAGCCTGTCGTCGACCTCGTTCGCGCTGGCGGATTTCGCGGTCGGCACGATCGAGAAGCTGAAGACCTACGTCCGGACCGGGACGATGGACGCGGTGCTGGTCCGCCCGCTCGGCGCGATGGGCCAGTTGCTGCTGATGGACCTGCCGATCCGCAAGGTGCTGCGGGTGGCCGTGGCCGTCACCACGCTGGTGGTCGCGCTGAGCGTGAATCAGATCACCTGGACGCTGCCCCGCGTGCTGCTGGTCGTCACCGCGCCGATCTTCGGGGCGGTGGTCTTCGGGTCGATCTTCGTGGTCAGTGCCAGTCTGGCGTTCTGGTGGGTCGAGTCGGGCGAGGTCGGCAACGCGTTCACCTACGGTGGGCGGGACTTCACGGCGTACCCGGTGACGGTCTACAGCGGCTGGTTCCGCGCGGTCTTCGCGTACGGTCTGGGCTTCGGTTTCGTGGCCTACCAGCCGGCGCTGGCGCTGCTCGGCCGGACCGACCCGCTCGGCCTGCCGTCCTGGGCCGGCTACGCCTCGCCCGTGGTGGCCCTGGTCGCCGCCACCCTCGCCGCCGTCATGTGGCGCGCCGGCATCCGCCACTACCGGAGCACAGGGTCGTGACCGACTGCACCGGAGCGCGGCGGAGGGCCAGGAGGGCACGACGAAGGAGGCAGGGTTCATGACCGTCATCGAGATGGCCGGGTTGCGCAAAGAGTTCACCGTCCGGGTGCGGGCCGGGCGGTTGCGGCGGGAGAAGCGTACGGTCGCCGCGGTCGACGGGGTTGATCTCACCATCGCCGAGGGTGAGATGGTCGGCTACATCGGGCCCAACGGCGCCGGCAAGTCGACCACGCTGAAGATGCTGACCGGGGTGCTCACCCCGTCCGCCGGACAGGTGTCGGTCTGCGGGCTGCAGCCCGTGCCGCAGCGCACCAAGCTCGCGCTGCGGATCGGGGTGGTCTTCGGCCAGCGCTCGCAGCTCTGGTGGGATCTGCCGCTGCGCGAGTCGTTCGCCCTGCTCAGGCACATCTATCGGGTGCCGGCGGCGGAGCACGCCGCCCGGCTGCGGCGCTGCCGGCAGCTGCTCGACCTGGACGAGTTCCTGGACACCCCGGTCCGGCAGCTGTCGCTGGGGCAGCGGATGCGCGGCGAGCTGACGGCCGCGCTGCTGCACGGCCCGAAGGTGCTGTTCCTCGACGAGCCGACCATCGGCCTAGACGTGACCAGCAAGCAGGCGGTCCGCTCGTTTTTGGCCGAGCTGGGTGCGGCCGGTGACCTGACACTCGTGCTGACCACCCACGACCTGGCCGACATCGAACGCCTGTGCCGCCGCCTCGTGGTGATCGACCACGGCCGGGTGGTGCACGACGGCACGATCGAGGCGCTGCACGAGCGGTACGGTTCGCGCCGCCGTCTCGTGGTCGACCTGCAGGCCCCGCTGCCGCCCGGTTTCGCCGTGCCCGGGGCGACCCTGGCCGCGGTCGAGGCCGACGGTCACCGGGTCTGCTTCGACCTGGACTCGGCGATGGCGGGCGCGGTAGTGGCGGAGCTGGTCACGGCGGCCGAGATCCGCGACCTGTCATTGGTGGAGCCGGACATTGAAGACGTGGTGGCAAAGCTTTACGCATCCTGATCGGTGCTCCATCACGAGCACGGCCCAGGTGCCGGCCGCCAGCGCCTCGTAGTGGTGCGGGACGTCGCCGGGCCTCAGCTCGACGGCCTCCCCGGCGGGGCCGGCCGTCATCCGTCCGGCGGCGACCATTATTTTGAACTATGCGTACGGCAGGTCGACCACCGGATCGGGCGCTGCTGCGCGACGCGGCCGCGATCGCCGCCGCCATGGTCGCGGTGGGTGCGTCCTTCGGGGCCATTGCGATCGCGTACGGGCTGCCGACGTGGGTGCCCTTCCTGATGTCCACGGTCGTCTTCGCCGGCGGCGCCCAGTTTCTGGCCGTCGGGCTGATCGCGGCCAACCCGATCGCGGCCGTCCTCGCCGGTCTGCTGCTGAACGCGAGGCACCTGCCGTTCGGGCTGGCCGTCGCGGAGACGGTCGGCCCCGCTGGCGCGACCGGCTGATCGGCAGCCACCTGATGACCGACGAGGTGGTCGCCTTCACCCTGGCCCAGAGCGACCCGGTCCGCCACCGCCGCGTCTACTGGCTGATCGGCGTCACGCTCTTCACCTCGTGGAACGCGGGCACGGCCCTGGGCGTCTGGCTGGGCGGCGCGACCGGTGACCCGGCGACGCTGGGCCTGGACGCGGCCTTCCCGGCGGCCCTGATCGCCTTGATCCTGCCGTCCCTGCGCGATCGCGACACCCGCCTGGTCGCGCTGGCCGGCGCCGCCGTCGCGGTACTGCTGACCCCAGTCTTACCCGCCGGCCTCCCGGTCCTGGCAGCCCTGCTCGGCCTGACCGCCCTCCTGCTGCCCCGCAGACCCCCACCGGCGCGGGCCGCCCCACCCGCCCCCGCCCGCGCCGAGCTGGCCGCCCCGCTCCCGCCGGCGCCGAGCTGGCCGCCCCTCCCGCTCCCGCCGGCGCCGAGCTGATGGGCCCATCCGCTCCCGCCCGCGTCGAGCACGACCAGGAGGGGACCCCGTGCTGATCGCCTCGATCTTGGCTTTGGGGGTAGGCACCTATGCGATGCGGCTCAGTGGTGTCCTGCTGCGCGAGCGCCTGGAACTCTCCGAGTCCGTGCAGCGCCTGCTCCCGATGGCCGCGGCCGCCTTGCTGGCCGCGCTGGCCGCCACCGCCGCTCTGACCCAGAGCGGCGGGTTCGCGGGGATCGCCCGCCCGGCCGGCGTCGCGGTCGGGGCGCTGCTGGCCTGGCGCCGCGCCCCGTTCGTCGTGGTCGTCGTCGCGGCGGCGGTCACCGCAGCCCTGCTCCGACTGGCCGGCGTGCCCTAGCGGAGCCGGGTCGACCGTCCGCTCGCAGCGGGGTGGCGGGCAGGGTCAGATCTTGGTGCCCAGCGGGACGGCCGGCTTGGGTACGCGCATCCGGCGGAAGCTCAGGCCGCGCATGATCGCGTACAGGTAGAGCGAGCCCACGCGCAGGGTCGTCTTCGGAAAGCGTTCCGTGACCAGCTTCCTGACCCGGCGGGCGATCAGGAAGCTGTCCACGATCACCGCGATGGCCAGCGCCGCCCAGAGCAGGTTGGCGAAGAGCTGGACCTGAACCGGCATCCTCGTCGAGGAGCCGATCAACACGATCACCGCGCCGCCGAAGAACCAGGTGCCGACCGTGCGCCGGGAGTCGACGATGTTGCGTACCAGCTCCCGCTCGGGGCCGCGGTCGCGGGCCAGCAGGTAGCGCGGGTCGCCCGCCCGCATCCCCGCGGACGCCTCGCCCCGCTCGACCTTCTGCCGGGCGCGCATCTGCTTGTACGCCGCTCGCCTGTTCTCCGGGGCGGGCTCGGCGATCCGGCGGCCGGCGCTGGTCCGTTTCGGAGTGGCCACCCCGAGCTCTTTCTTGCTCGGCGTGTAGCTCTTGGGGCGCGACGCGGGCTGCGACTCGGTGGTCACCGAATCGGTGGCGTCGGCGATGAGGTCGGCTGACTTGCGGCGAAACAGGGAAGGCACCTGAGCAGAGTAGCCAAGCGGCGCGGTGTGTCACACACCGCGCCGCCGAACGTGCTGCAGGTGAGAGAAGATCATGCTGTAGGTGAGAGCAGATCGTGCTGCAGGTGAGGGAAGTCAGAGGCGTTCGACGTGCGCGCCGAGCGCCGAGAGCTTGCCCTCGAAGTACTCGTAGCCCCGGTTGATCAGGTCGACGCCGTAGACGCGGCTGGTGCCCTCGGCGGCCAGCGCGGCGATCAGATGGCTGAAACCGGCCCGCAGGTCGGGGATGACCAGGTCGGCCGCGTGCAGCTTGGACGGGCCGGCGATCACCGCTGAGTGCTTGAAGTTGCGCCGGCCGAAGCGGCACGGCGTGCCGCCGAGGCAGTCGCGGTAGACCTGGATCGTGGCGCCCATCGCGTTCAGCGCGTCGGTGTAGCCCAGCCGCTGCTCATAGACCGTCTCATGCATGATCGACAGGCCGCGGGCCTGGGTCAGCGCGACGACCAGCGGCTGCTGCCAGTCGGTCATGAAGCCGGGGTGTACGTCCGTCTCCAGCGCGACGGCCTGCAACTCGCCGCCGGGGTGCCAGAACTTGATGCCGCCCTCGGCTCCGGTCACGCCGTCGCGGGCGATCCGGTCGTCGGTGATCTCGAACTCGCCGCCGATCGAGCGGAACACGTTCAGGAACGTCATCATGTCGGCCTGGCGGGCGCCGAGCACCTCGATCTCGCCCCGGGTGGCCAGCGCGGCCGCGCCCCAGCTGGCCGCCTCGATCCGGTCCGGGATCGGCTTGTGCCGGTAGCCGTGCAGCTTGGGTACGCCGAGGATCTCGATCACCCGGTCGGTGTGCACCGTGATGATCGCGCCCATCTTCTGCAGGACGCAGATCAGGTCGATGATCTCCGGCTCGATCGCCGCGTTGCGCAGCTCGGTGACGCCGTCGGCGCGCACGGCGGTGAGCAGCACCTGCTCGGTCGCGCCGACGCTCGGGTACGGCAGCTCCAGCTTGGTGCCGTGCAGGCCGTTCGGAGCGCTCAGGTGCATGCCCTCGGGAGACTTGTCGACGACCGCGCCGAACTGCCGCAGGGCCTGAATGTGGAAGTCGATCGGGCGCGGGCCGATGTGACAGCCGCCCAGGTCCGGGATGAACGCCCGGCCGAGCCGGTGCAGCAGCGGGCCGCAGAACAGGATCGGGATCCGGCTCGAGCCCGCGTGCACGTTGATCTCGTCGGTGCTGGCCGACTCGACGTTGGTCGGGTCCATCACCAGCTCGCCGTCGTCGACGCCGTCGCTCACCTTGACACCGTGGATCTCCAGCAGCCCACGGACGATCTCCACGTCGCGGATGCCGGGCACGTCGTAGAGGATGCTCGGCGTCTCACCGAGCAGGGCGGCCACCATTGCCTTGGAGACCAGGTTCTTGGCGCCACGGACGCGGATCTGTCCGTGCAGCGGGGTGCCGCCGTGTACGACCAGGACGTCGTCGGTCAACGCAACCTCCAGTAGGGGCGCACAGCGCCCGATAGTGTCTTCGCCCGGCAAGGGGGAGGGGTCCCCGCGTGAGCCGCCCGGGGGAGCATAGCCCTGAGTGACAAGTGCAGAAGTCATCACAACGCCCAGTACGGCACGAATTACTGATGATTAAGACAACCCAAAGCCAAAAGCATGCGTACGGCGAATCGACCGTCACGCAAAGTGATCTTTAGGGGAGGGCCAACATCTGGTCGAGGGCGATCCGGGCGTACTGCGCCGTGCCGGGATCGACCGTGATCTGGTTCGGCACCCGGCCGGCCACGAGTTCCTCCAGCGACCAGACCAGGTGCGGCAGATCGATGCGGTTCATCGTGGAGCAGTAGCAGACCGCCCGGTCCAGGAACATGATCTGCTTGTCCGGGTGGGCCAGCGCCATCCGGCGGACCAGGTTCAGCTCCGTGCCGACGGCCCAGGACGAGCCGGCCGGGGCCGCGTCGAGCACCCTGATGATGTATTCGGTGGAGCCGACCCGGTCGGCGGCGCGAACCACCTCGTGCCGGCACTCCGGGTGCACCAGCACGTTCACGCCCGGGACCCGTTCGCGCACGTCGCGAACGCTCTCGATGGTGAAGCGGCCGTGCACCGAACAGTGCCCGCGCCAGAGGATCATCTTCGCGTCGCGCAACTGCTCCGGGGTGAGCCCGCCGTGTGGCTTGTGCGGGTCGTAGAGCACACAGTCGTCCAGGTCGAAGCCCAGTTCGAGCACCGCCGTGTTCCGCCCGAGGTGCTGGTCGGGCAGGAAGAACACCTTCTGCCCCCGCTCGAACGCCCAGGTCAGCGCACGCTTGGCATTCGACGACGTGCACACGACGCCCTTGTTGCGCCCGACGAAGCCTTTGATGTCCGCCGACGAGTTCATGTACGTCACCGGGACGATCTCGTCTCCGATTCCGAGGTCGGTGAAGTCGTCCCAGGCCGTCTCGACCTGGCCGAGCACCGCCATGTCGGCCATCGAGCAGCCCGCCGCCAGGTCCGGCAGCACGACCCGCTGTGCCGGGCCGGTCAGAATGTCCGCGCTCTCGGCCATGAAGTGCACGCCGCAGAAGACGATGAACTCCGCCTCCGGCCGGGCCGCCGCCTCCCGGGCGAGCTTGAACGAGTCACCCGTGACGTCGGCGAACTGGATCACCTCGTCGCGCTGGTAGTGGTGCCCGAGCACGAAGACGCGGCTGCCCAGCGCCGCTTTGGCGGCGGTCGCGCGGGCCACCAGATCCGGGTCGCCCGGTGCCGGCAGATCGCCGGGGCAGTCCACCCCGCGCTCGCTGGCCGGGTCGGTGCCCCGGCCGAGCAGCAGCAGAGCGGTGGCGGTGTTCGAGGGTTCGGTCCAGGTCGACGTCACGAACCCATGCTTCCACAGCCTTACCCGGGTGAAATCGTGTCCTGCCCCACCCCGTCAGCGCGTGGTCAGTACTTGCGCCTGCCCGGTAGCCGGGCGAGGGCCTTGCGCAGCCGGGCCTGGTTCTCCGGCTTGGCCAGCTGGCGCTGACCCTGCTGGACGAGCCGCTGCCCCTGGGGGCCGCGGAGGAACTTCTGCAGTCGCTGAACGATGGTGGCCATGCGACCACTGTGACCGACCGTCCTGTGCACTGCCTGTACGTTCGCGGGGTGCGCGTACTGATCGCTCCGGACAAGTTCGCCGGCACGCTGCCGGCTCCCGAGGTAGCCGCCGCCGTGGCCGGGGGCTGGCGCGCCGTCGCCCCCGGCGACGAGCTGGTTGAGCGGCCGCTCGCGGATGGCGGTCCCGGTTTCGTCGCGGTGCTGAGCCGGGCGCTCGGTGGCCGACTGGTCGGTGTTCGCACCCTCGACCCGCTGGGCCGCCCGGTCGCCGGCGAGGTCCTGCTGGTCGCGAACACGGCCTACGTCGAGAGCGCCCAGGCCTGCGGCCTGCACCTGCTGAGCGAGCAGGAGCGCAACCCCAGGATCACGACATCGTACGGGCTGGGCCTGCTGCTGGCCGGGGCGGTCGAGGCCGGGGCCACCGAGGTCGTCGTCGGGCTCGGCGGCTCGGCGGTCAACGACTGCGGCGCCGGCATGCTGGCCGCCCTGGGCGCCGCCCCGGTCGACGTGGCCGGCTACGCCCTGCCGTACGGGGGAGCGGCGCTCGGCGTGGCGGCGGGGCTGACGGGGCTGCCGCAACTGCGCCAGGTCAGCCTGGTGGCGGCCACCGACGTCGACAATCCGCTGCTCGGCCTGCACGGGGCCAGCAACGTCTACGGGCCGCAGAAGGGTGCGACCCGCGAGGACGTCCTGTTGTTGGATGCTGCGCTTGAGCACTTCTCCGGCGTACTGGAAAAGGCTTTTGATCGGCCTGGTCTGGCCGCACTGCCCGGCGCCGGGGCAGCGGGTGGGATCGGGGCGGCGCTGCTGGCCCTGGGTGGCCGGGTGGTCTCCGGGATCGGCCTGGTCACCGGTCTGATCGCGCTGGAGCGGGAGCTGGATCGGGCCGACCTGGTGATCACCGGGGAGGGCTCCTTCGATCACCAGTCGCTGCGCGGGAAGGTCGTGGCCGGCGTGGCGAACGCCGCGCGCGACCGCGGGTTGCCGTGCGTGGTCGTGGCGGGGCGGATCGAGACCGGCCACCGGGAGGCCGCAAACGCGGGCGTCAGCGAGATGTATTCCCTCGTCGAGCACTTCGGTTCGGTGGATCTCGCCCTGGCCGAGCCGGCCCGCGGCCTGCGGGAGATCGCCACCGCGCTGGCCGGCCAGTGGAGCCGGTGATCTCAGCTGAGCTTCTCTTGTTGTGTTCTCCTGGCCCTCCGCTGCGCTCCGGTGCGGTCGATCACAACGGTGCCGCTCTTGTTGTGTTCTCCTGGCCCTCCGCTGCGCTCCGGTGCGGTCGATCACAACGGCTACGTTGGGAATCTTCCCTGGGAGGGCTAGCGTTGGGTATTACGGCCGAACTTTCCGCACCGCAGGGAGTACCCAAGTGACCACTGAAGCGCACACCGAGTCGACCACGGCCCCCACGGCCGCGCCGACCGGCGTTCTCCTGACCGATGTCGCCGCTGTCAAGGTCAAGGCCCTGATCGAACAGGAAGGGCGCGACGACCTGCGGCTGCGCATCGCCGTGCAGCCCGGTGGCTGTTCCGGCCTGCGCTACCAGCTGTTCTTCGACGAGCGTTCGCTCGACGGTGACGTCGTGGCCGACTTCGACGGGGTAGGGGTCGTGGTGGACCGGATGAGTTCGCCCTACCTGGCCGGCGCGACGATCGACTTCGCTGACCGCATCGACGCCCAGGGCTTCACGATCGACAACCCGAACGCGCAGAATTCGTGCGCCTGCGGCGACTCTTTCCACTGATCCCGGTTTTTCTGAGACGGCCGTCCCGTCGGGACGGCCGTCTCGGTGTCCAGGAGATGTCCGGCGAGCAACGCCCCGGTAGGCTCACCCGGTAACCCCCCTGTTCCCGACATCGAGGGCCGACATGAAGATCGCCGTTACCGGCTCGATCGCCACCGACCACCTGATGCACTTCCCCGGCAAGTTCGCCGAGTCGCTCATCGCCGATCAACTGCACAAGGTCTCGCTGTCCTTCCTCGTCGACGACCTGGTCGTCCGCCGCGGCGGGGTGGCGGCCAACATCGCGTACGGGATGGGCCGGCTCGGCCTGGCGCCGATCCTGCTGGGTGCGGTCGGCGCCGACTTCGCCGACTACCGGTCGTGGCTCGAACGGCACGGGGTGGACTGCGACTCGGTGCACGTCAGCGAGGTCGCGCACACCGCCCGCTTCGTGTGCACCACCGACGACGACCTGAATCAGATCGCGTCCTTCTACGCCGGGGCGATGTCCGAGGCGCGCAACATCGAGATCGCCCCGGTCGCCGTCCGGGCCGGCGGCCTCGATCTGGTGCTGATCAGCGCCAACGACCCGGCCGCGATGATCCGGCACTCGCAGGAGTGCCGCGAGCGCGGCTTCGCCTTCGTCGCCGACCCGTCGCAGCAGCTCGCCCGGATGCAGGGCAGCGACGTGCTGACCCTGATCACCGGTGCCGAGTATCTGATGACCAACGACTACGAGCGCTCGATGCTGGAGCAGAAGGCGGGTCTGACCGGCGAGCAGGTGCTAGACCAGGTCAAGGTCCGGGTCACCACGCTCGGCAAGGACGGCGTCGAGATCACCGGCCGTGACCTCGACCGGATCCATGTGCCGGTCGCCCGGGACGTGGTCGTCGAGGACCCGACCGGCGTCGGCGACGGCTTCCGGGCCGGCTTCTTCGCCGCCATCTCCTGGGGCCTCGGCCTGGAACGCGCCGCCCAGGTCGGCTCCCTGGTCGCCGCGCACGTCCTCGAGGCGGTCGGCCCGCAGGAGTACGACATCAAGCCGGACTTCTTCGCGAAGCGACTCGCCGACTCGTACGGCGACCAGGCCGCCGCCGACGTCCTGCCGTACCTGCCCGTCGCCGAGTAGCCGCGCGATGGTCCTCAGCTGACCTTACGGATGTCGAGGGCGGTGCCGTTCTCGGCCAGGAATTCCTGTTCCTTCATCCGGCACCAGGCGCGGATGTCGTTCGCCGCCGCCGGATCGTCGGCGAGCACCCGGACGATCTCGCCGACTCCGACGTCCCGGATCCGCTTCGCGAGTGCGATGACCGGCAGCGGGCAGCGCTGCCCCAGGCAGTCGAGGACGATCACATCCCGGCCTCCTTCCTGATCTGCTCCACCAGGCCAGGCAGGACGGCCAGGAAGCGGTCGACCTCCGCCTCGGTCGTGCCCCGGTGCAGCGAGACCCGCACGTTGCCGTGACTGAGCACGCCCATCGCCGCCAGCACGTGACTGGGGCGCAGCGTCGACGCCGTGCACGACGAGCCGGAGGACACCGCGAAACCAGCCCGGTCCAGCGCGTGCAGTAGCGCCTCGCCGTCCACGTACAGGCAGGAGAAGGTGACCAGGTGCGGCAGCCGCTCGACCGGGTCGCCGACCACCTCGACGTCGGGCACCGTACCGGCGACCGTCGCCCGGATCCGGTCCACCAGCGGCGCCAGCCGGGCCGCCTCGGCCTCCGCCTCGGCCGCGGCCGCCCGCAGCGACGCCGCGGCGGCGACTATCGCCGGCAGATCCAGAGCACCGACCGGGCGCGGCCGGTGATGATCATCACCAGGCCAGGGCGAGACCCACCGCACCCCTTTGCGTACGACGAGGACACCCACGCCCGGGGGGCCGCCCCACTTGTGCGCGCTGGCACTCAACAGCGACCAGCCCGGCGGCACCGGCACGTGCCCGACCGACTGGGCGGCGTCCACATACAGCGGCACGCCGGCCTCGGCGCACGCCTGCGCGGCGGCCGCGACAGGCTGCACGGTGCCGGCCTCGTGGCTGGCGCTGATCAGGCTCGCCAGGGCCACCCCGGGCCGGGCGACCGCGACCCGCCAGCCGGCCAGGTCGAGCCGGCCCCATCGGTCGACGCCGACCTCCTCGGCCGCGCCGTGCTGCCGGGCGACGTGCAGCACCGCGGAATGCTCGATGGCCGAATGGACCAGCGTGCGACCAGCTCGTTCGCGCCCGGACAGACCACCGAGGACGGCCGCCTGCACCGCCGCCGTGCCGCTCGCGGTGAACCAGACCTCGTCCGGCCGGGCGGCCAGCACCTCGGCCACCGTGGCCCGCGCGGCGTCCAGCAGCAGGCCCGCGCGGCGGCCGGCGGAGTACAGCCGGTCCGGGTCCGCCCAGCCGTCGTCGAGGGCCGCCAGCAGCGCCTGGCGGGCCACCGGATGCAGGGGCGCGGCGGTGGCCGCGTCCAGGTAGGCCGCCGCACCCGAGCTCCGCGGACTG
>JAVHVY010000287.1:0-5515 GCA_032160305.1 Actinoplanes sp. | reverse complement strand
CTACGGCGTTCTCGTCAGTTATTCGTCGGCCGCGCACCGTGACCAGATGGGTACCGAAGCAATCGAGGACGAGCCGATCTACTTCGGCTCCGCCCTGGTCTCCGGCAATTTCAACCAGGACGGCTATGACGACCTGGCGATCTCCGACCCCGGCGAGATCGACACGACGACCATGGGCCTGCGCGCCGGCGGCATCTGGATTTTCTACGGCGGTCCCGACGGCCTGCAGATCGATGCGGTGCAGCACATCAACCAGAGCACCGCGAGCGTCCCCGGCGCCTCCGAGGCGAACGACTTCTTCGGCTTCTCACTGGCCGCGGGTGACATCACCGGTGACGGGATCGACGACCTCGCGGTCGGCCTGCCCGGCGAGTCGCTCGGCAGCGCGCAGGACACCGGCGGCCTGACCCTGCTGAAGGGCAGCGGCAGCGGCATCGTCACCACCGGCTCCCAGTGGATCGACCAGAACACCAGCGGTGTGCCCGGCTCCAACGAGACCGGCGACTGGTTCGGCACGTCACTGTCGATCGGAAAGATCAACAAGGATGCGTACGCCGAGCTGGTCGTCGGCACACCGTTCGAGAACGACGGCGACGGACACAACGGCAGCGGCATGCTCACCCAGTTCTCGGGCAGTGCGTCCGGCGCCTCGCTGACCGGCGTCACGTCGGCCACCGGTGAGCAGGTCACCAGCACGGTCAGGACCTCCGGCACGTCCATCTACGAGCTGGGCTGGCGCACCGCCGTGACCGACACCAACAAGGACGGCTACGGCGACGTCATCGTCGGCGACGACGCCGCGACGATCGGGGGCAAGCCCGCGGCCGGCGCCGTGGTCAGCCTCCGCGGCAGCAGCACCGGCCTGTCGGCGACCACCGCCAAGGTGTTCTCCCAGGACACCTCCGGCGTGGCCGGCTCGACCGAAGCGGACGACTGGTTCGGCGGGGCGATCGCGGTTGGCGACGCAACCGGCGACGGTTACGGCGACGTCCTGATCGGCGCTCCCGGCGAGGACATCGGATCGCTGGGCGACGCGGGCTCGGTCATCCTGCTCCGCGGTTCGTCCGGCGGCCTGACCGGTACCAGCTCCCAGTCGCTCGACCAGAGCTCCAACCTGGTCCCGGGCAATGCGGAGGCGGACGACGCGTTCGGCTACACGACGAGCCTGCTCAACCTGGACGGCAAGGGCACCCTCGAAGCGCTGGTCGGCAGCCCGGGTGAAGCAGTCGGCGACGACACCCCGGACACGAAGTCCGGCACGGTGACGGACTTCCCGACCACGTCGGCAGGCCTCGGCACGGGTATCACGACCGCGGGCCGTTCCCTGGTCCCGGCCGGCGACCCGATGACCGGCTACGGTTGGAACCTGAGCGCCCGCCAGGGCTGATCCCGAACCCGCTGCCCGACCCGCCTCCGCCGGCTCCCGCCGGCGGAGGCGTAGGCACGTCCATGCGTATCTGTTGTCCGATAGCCTGATCTGGACGATGACGGGTCGGTTAGGGGAGCGCGTGGAGCTGTTGCACTCGGGGAAGGTCCGGGATGTCTATGCCGACGGGGCGGACATCATGCTCGTCGCCTCCGACCGGATCTCGATCTACGACGTGATTCTGCCGACCCTGGTGCCGGACAAGGGGAAGATCCTCACCCAGCTGTCACTGTGGTGGTTCGAGCAACTTGCCGGCCTGGTGCCTAACCATGTCATCTCGGCCACCGATGTTCCGGCCGAGTGGGCGGGGCGGGCCGTTCGGTGCCGGCGGCTCGACATGGTCATGGTTGAGTGCATCGCCCGGGGATATCTGGCCGGGTCGGGCCTCAAGGACTATGCGAACGACGGCGCGGTCAACGGGATCGCGCTTCCGGCGGGTCTGGTCGAGGCCTCCCGGCTGCCCGAGCCGATCTTCACGCCGTCCACCAAGGAGGCGGTCGGTGCGGGGCACGACGCACCGCTGACCTACGCCGACGTGGCGGACGCGGTCGGCGCGGAGACGGCGGCGGAGCTGCGGCGGATCACGCTCGAGGTGTACCGGACCGGGTCCGGGATCGCCGCCGCGCGGGGCATCGTCATCGCCGACACCAAGATCGAGCTGGGCTTCGCCGACGGGCGGCTGACCCTCGGGGACGAGCTGCTGACGCCGGATTCGTCGCGCTTCTGGGCGGCTGACGAGTGGCGTCCGGGGGACACACCGCGGTATCTCGACAAGCAGTTCCTGCGGGACTGGTCGTCGAAGCTCGACTGGGATCGCACCGCGCCGGGGCCGGAGATCCCCGAAGAGGTCGTCGAGGCCACCCGTAACCGGTACATCGAGGTCTACGAGCGGTTGACCGGCGACCGCTGGAGCTAGGGTCCGAGCCCGGCCCCGGAGCGCACCGTTGCGCCCCGGGGAGACCGGTGGTGCGGCGCCAGACGTGGGTTCAGGCCCAGGTCACGACGTCGTCGTGGGCGAGTCGGGGGAGGCGGGGGAACCACGGGTTCTCGCCGGGGTGGCCGATGTTGACCACGAGCAGTGTCTTGAAGCGGCCGTCGGGGAAGAACTCCTTGTCGACACCTTCGTTGTCGAAGCCGGCCATCGGGCCGGCGTACAGGCCCAGGGCGCGGACCGCGAGCAGGAAGTAGCCGATCTGCAGGCCGGCGCTGAAGCGTCCGGTGCGGTCGCGCAACTCCGCGTCGGCGGCGAAGTAGCCCTTCATCTCCGGGCGCTTCGGGAAGATCGTCGGGATGTGCTCGTGGAAGTCAGAGTCGACGGCCAGCACGGTGACGACGGGTGCGCTCGCGGTCTTCGCGCGGTTCATCTCGCTCATGTGCGGGAGCAGGCGGGCGTTGCCCTCCTCCGTGCGGATGTAGAGAACGCGCAGAGGCTGGATGTTCGCCGAGGTCGGCGGCCACTTCGCCAGCTCCCAGATCTCGGCGAGCTCGTCGTCGGTCACCGGGGTGTCGGCGAACGAGTTGGCGGTGCGGGCATCGGTGAAGAGCAGGGAGCGGCCGGCCTCGTCGAGGCGGGGAGCGATCAGCGCTGCTTCTGTGGTCGTATTCACTTCTAAAAAGGCTAGCGGCTGTCGGCGGATAAATCTCGGGTACGTGATGTTAGTGCTCGGAACAGGGGCCGTCGCCCGGCAGATACACCCCCTGGATGCTGCGGGACAGCTCGCGGAAGCCGGCCGGGCCCCGGCTGAAAGCGCCGAGCACGGCGCCGGTGCCGCGGGCGATGGTCTCAGGACACCAGTTCGCTGCCGCGCTCCCGGCCCGCCGGGGCAGATCGGCCCGCCGGGGCGGCTCGGCCTGCCGGTGTCCGGGGCGACCGGTGCCGCGCCACGTGGGAGCGCCGAGTACGCGCTAGCGCGCCGACGACCAGGGCGGCACTGACGATCAACAGCAGACCGGTCACCGCTATCGTCCGGCGCGCTCCGATGGCCGCCGACAGGGCGGTGAAGCCGGTGGTGCCGACGATCTGAGCGCCGGCGAGCACCACGGAGAGCAGCGCAACGGTCGTCGCGCGTGCGTAGCTTGGAGCCATTCGCTGTACGTAGGCGGTGACTCCCACCCGGAGCGTCAGGAAGAGAAACCCCACGGGTAGAAGGACGACGAGGGTCGCGGCCCTCGTGGGCATCGCCGCGACGGCCAGGACGAGCACCCCCAGCAAGGTCGCCTCGATGTGCACACCGCGTGCCGACGAGGCCCACCGCCAGGTCAGCACGCCGCCGACCAGCGAGCCGGCTGACATCGCACCGAGGAACACGCCGTAGACGGCGACATCGGTGGCCCACTCCTGGTGAATGAGCAGCAACAGCAGCGTGGGCAGGCTCGTGCCGACCAGCGCGGCGGCCGTCGCCGCGACGACCACGGCGGCCAGCTCCCGCCGGTGCGGCAGGCCGGCCAGCACCTGGCGTACGGTGGCTCGCCCGCCGCCCAGCGCGGGGGTGGTGCCGGACTGGCCCCCGCCACGCAGCACGATCAAGGTCACGGTGGGTACGATGTAGGACACCGCGTTGAGAATGAAGGCGCCACCGGTGCTCAGCGCGGCGATGGTGGGCGCCGCGACCAGCGCGCCCATGATGAGTCCCACGTCGATGGCCACGGTGTGCAGGGTCGCGCCCGGCCGAGCACCGCCGGCGACGCCCGAGATCAACACCTGCCAGGCGGCGGTTCCGAGGGCGGCGACGAGGTTGAGCACCACGATGCCGGCGACCAGTCCGCCCGCGCCGAGCAGGTCCGCTCGCGCGGCCACGCCCATGCCGAGAGCGATGACAGCCAGCAGTGGTTGGGTGCACAGCAGGACGGCGTGCGGTGAGAACCGGTCGGACAACCTTCCGCCAACACCGCTGAGCAGCAGAGCCGCGACGGTGGGTACGACGGCGACGAGTCCGACGAGGTGATCACCGTTGGGTAGCGTGAGGACGACCAGGGACTGGGCGATCCCCTGCAGGCTCGTTCCCGCCTGCGACAAAGCGCGGCTGACGAACAACAGCGCCAGTGTCGCAGTGCGGCCGGGACGGGTCGTCGGGCCGGCAGTCATACGCCGATAAGCTCGGAAACGGTCACGGGCGTCAGCTCCCGCTCGGCGAGGGCGCTGAGGATGCGGGGAAGGGCGTCGGCCGTACGGGGAGCGTTCGGTCCGCCGATGTGGAAGAGCACGATCGAGCCTGGCTGGACGTTTGTCATGACCTTGTGGACGATCGCCTCGGTCGAGTCGCAGAAGGCGTCGCCCGACTCGACGTCCCAGTGCACCACCGTCACACCGGCCTGCTGGGCGATGCGGAGTGCCTCGTCGGTGTAGCAGCCGCCCGGGAACCGGAAGTAGCGGGTGGCGCGCCCGGTCAGCTCCTGCAGCCGCGCGATGGGTCGCGTCACCTCCGCGGGCATCTCGTGCGGGGGCACGAGACCCAAGGTGAAGCACTTCTCCCGGAACCCGCGATGCGTCTCGGAGTGGGTTGCCACCTCGAAGCTGTCGTGTCGGCCGATGCGCCGGGTCTGGTCGGGGTAGGTCTGCATCCACAGACCCGTGAAGAAGAACGTCGCGGCGGTGTTGGTCGTGATCAGCTCGTCGACGATGCGCATGTCGGCGTAGGACGAGACAGCGCCGGACGTGAGCCGGTCCCGCATCGCCGCGGTCAGATCGGCGTCGAACGTGAGCGCAACCCGTCGCTGCGCCCGGGACCCATGCGTGATGATCGGGTGCACGTCGCCTACCGCAAGCCCAGTCGATTCAGGTACTCCCGCTTGCGGTCCTCGTGCACGTGCGAGACGAGCTTTACCATCGGACCGTGCCGTTCGTCGAGGGTCATCCCGTCGATCACGAAACCCATCTTGAGTTGCATGATGATGGCGGGAGAATTGTGCGGATGGTGATGTGACGTGATCCGCTCATAGCCGAGGTCGCGCAGGTAGTCGAGGAACGGCGGATAGAACCGGGCAGCGCCGCGGATCCGGTGCTCGGGAAGGAAGCCCGTACTCCGGATGTAGAAGGTGGAGCGGTCCTCCATCTCTCCGCACATCCAGCCGACGACCGCACCGGCGGAG
>JAVHVY010000274.1:0-5267 GCA_032160305.1 Actinoplanes sp. | reverse complement strand
CTGGCTACAGGTCCAGGTGCTCGAAACCGGCCTTGCCGAGAGCGCGGTGCGAGAAGAAGCCTCCCTGACCGTTGTTCGGGTACCACCGCAGGTCGTCGTCGTTGGTGACGGCGAGCATATCGGCGCGGTCGTCGCCATCGATGTCCCCGAGGGCCATCTGCTTGAACCCCGCCTTACCGAGCGCCCTGGGGGAGTAGAAGCCGCCGTTGCCGTTGTTGCCGTACCACTGCAGGTCGTTGTCGTTGGTGACGGCGAGCATGTCGGCGCGGCCGTTCCCGTCGATGTCGGGTTCGCGCCCGTCGGCGGGGTCCTCCCCGGTGATCTGCGGCTCGGTGTACCCGTAGACGTTTCCGTCAGTCAGGGTGTAACTGGCCCGGCTGACCCCGGGAGTTCTGCCAGTTGGTTCCATCCTGGTTGCCGCCGATGGTGTGCACCTGGCCGCCGCTCACGCTCGTGACAATGGCGACATGCTCGGTGGGCCTGGGGTCCTGGTCGGCATCGAAGTCCCAGTCGAACACGACGGCGTCGCCCGGTTGCGGCTGGTATCCGCTGGTCCGGCTGTGGAAGCGGTCCGGCAGGCCAGACGATCGGAACGAATCCGCCTTTCCGTTGAGCTTCGCCAGGTTCGTGATACGGGCGTTCATCCATGCCCAGCGGGCGAACTCCGCGCACCAGTCCATGCCGCAGCTGTTCAGGTAACTGGGATCACAGGCCGTTCCGCCCAGCTGCGCGGTCACGAGGCTGACGATCTTCTCCCTGACCGTCGCGGCGGACGCGGGCGTGGCCGGGACGGTGACTCCCGCCAGGACGAGGGCGACAACCAACAGTGCGGCCCGGGTGATCCCGCGTCGATTCGGCGTCATGGTAGACAAGGTGGCTCTCCTTCAAGCAGTGCGGCCATCGCGACGAGCAGGGTGGCCGTCGGCGTTTTCGTCGAGATGGAGCCTGCGATCAGCGCCCATGCGGATGACATCCGTGTGCGATGCGACCGCGCAACCACGCGGAACGTTGTCCACGATCGGGCCCTGGACAGCGAGAACGTGAATCCTCACGAGGTCGGATTTGGCCAGGAGTAGCCCAGGTGGAACGGTCCGCATAGCGCCAACATCGTCGATGCATGGCGGGTCGAGGTGAAGTGGCGGAGGCAACTGAGCCGACCGAGGAGAGGAACCGCCCAGATGAGAATCGATTGCCGGCGCGGCCGCGCCGTGATCGGCGCCATCACCGCCGCGGTGCTGGCCGTCACCATGGCCGAGCCCGTCTCAGCGGCAAAGGCGCCGCCGCTGTGCGGTGCCGCCTTTGCGCCGAACGACGGCGAGTCATACCAGCAGGCGTTCCAGCGGACCGACCAGACGTTCGGCGGGCTCGCCATGGCGCGCGTCTTCTACTCCGGCCTGCCGCAGGCCTGGCCGGGCAAGCTCGACACCGGCGGTCGGCCGATCAGTGTGTCATTCAAGGCAGGGCCACAAGAAGTTTTGGCCGGAGTCCACGACAAGGCCTTGATTCGCTGGTTCAAGACCGCTCCACAGGACCGGGACACCTGGTGGACGTACTTCCACGAACCCGAGGACGACGTCATGAGCGGCGCGTACACGGCTGCCGAATTCAGGGCGGCGTTCCGCCGCGTGGCCGAACTCGCAGCCCAGGCGGGCAACCCCCGGCTCCACGCGACTCTGATCCTGATGCAGTACACCTTGAAGCCTGCCGCGCAGCGCGACTGGCGGCAGTTCTACCCGGGCCGCGACGTCGTCGACGTGCTCGGCTGGGACGCCTACAACGGACTGCGGGATGTGAACCTGTACGAATCACCCGAGTCGATGTTCAGCACCATCGTCGAGATCTCGGCGGCGGAAGGCCTGCCGTTCGCCGTGGCGGAGATGGGCAGCCCCGTCGTCGCCGGTGACTCCGGCACGGGACGAGCGGCATGGCCGCGCGACGTGACCCGATATCTCACCGAGCACAGTGCGGTGTTCGCCTCGTACTTCAACCAGGCTCGGCCGAACGAGCCGGTCTGGCGGCTGGACGACGCACCATCCCAGCAAGCGTGGATCGACTTCTGCGGGTAGCTCGCCCTCCTGCACTAAAGTCGCTGGCGACCAATGGCGGGCCCCGGCGCACATGCGCCGGAGTCCGCCGCCAGCTGTGTGGGGGACTTTCTGTGCGGTACTCGCTCCTCGGACCCGTCGAAGTCACCGCCACGAACGGGCCAGTGACGCTGGAACGTCCGCAACGCCGCGCCTTTCTGGCTCTACTGCTCCTGCACGCCAACCAGTTCCTCGGCACGGACCAGATCATTCAGGCGCTCTGGGGCGGCGCCCCGCCGGCGACCGCTCGAGCACAACTGCATGCGCTGGTCGCCGCAATCCGGCGGACCTTGCATTAGCACAGCATCCCGGACGAACTGGTCACCCGGCCCGGGGGATATACGCTGCGGATCGAGGAGGACGCCTGCGACGTGCAGCGGTTCGAGAGCCTGTTGCTGGAGGCAGAGGCTTGCACCACGCCCACGGAGACGGTCCGCATGTTGCGCGTGGCCCTGGACCTGTGGCGCGGCGCGCCACTGGAGGGCATCACGGCCGCGTACGCGGAGGCGGCCCGGGCTCGGTTACAGGAACAACGACTCGGCGCCACCGAGCGACTGACCGATTTGGAACTCGCCGCCGGACGACACGCCGAACTGATCGCTCCCCTGATGGCGCAGGTCGCGGCACACCCGCTCCGGGGACGCCTTGTCGGCCGCCTCATGCTCGCGCTGTACCGCAACGGCCGGCAGTCGGACGCATTGCAGGCCGCCCGCGACCTTCGGCGCAGACTCGCCGACGAGGAGGGGATCGACCCCGGCGCCGATCTGGTCAGACTGGAAACCGCGATCCTGCGCGCCGATCCGGCGCTCGACCCGCCGGCCATTCCCCCGACATCGGAGACCGCCAAGGCGAGCCGGGTTCCGCACGCCCAACAGGCGCCCCAGTTGCTGCCGCCGAGGCCCGCCACCCTCCACCGACCGGGTAGCCGAGGCCGCCGCACCTGGACGCAGCGGTCATCGCTGGGTCCGCCGTGATCGGCCTGTACGGCCCGGCCAGTGCCGGCAAGACCGCCTTTGCCGTCGAATGGTCCCGCGAGGCGGCCGGCCGCTTTCCGGACGGCCGGCTCGTCATCGATCTGCGTGGCAGTGACACCGCCACAGCACTGACTCCGGCCGAGGCTGTCGACGAGGCGCTGCGCGCCCTGGGCGTACCGCCCGAGCAGTTGGGCCTGCCCGACCGCCAAGCCCAGGCAAAGTACCGCTCGCTCGTCGCGGGTCGCCGGATGCTGATCCTGCTCGACGACGCCGGCGCGGACGGGCCGGTACGTGCCCTGCTGTCCGAAGGCAGCCACCTGACTGTCCTTGTCACTGCACGGCGGCCCGTTGCGGGCGCCCACGCCATCGCAATCGCCGTACTCGGCGGCTGTACCCCGCCCCGCCACTCCGGTCACCTTCGCCGGGCGCCGTGAAGCTCTGGACTGGCTGGAGACGGAACGCTACAACGCGATCGGACTGCTCCTACAGGCGAGCCAAGCAGGCCACCATCAGCTGACCTGCCTTCTCGCCGACAGCCTGCGTGGCTACTTCGCCCTGACGATGCGTATCGCGGCCTGGGCCAGAACTGCGGAGGCCGCCCTCGCCGCGGCTCGTGCCGCCGGAGACGACGAGGCCGAGTCCGCCGCCCATCTCAGCCTCGCCGAACTCCACCTGCGACGCGGTCGTCGCCCGGGCGCGCCGCATTCCGTGTGGTCAGCGCCCGCCGAAGGGCCGGCCAGGACGGCCGCCGCACCACCGGTCGGGGCTCTGCCCAGGTCGACTCGCACAGTCCCCTCGCCCCGCCGGAAGGTGTTGCTCGTCGGCGTCGCTCTCACCGTGGTCGCCGGCACCGCCGCCGCCTCCGGCCGGCTCGGCCAGCCCACGGACGCCATGGCCGTTGTCGAGGAAGCCACGCGCGGCCCGGCCACCGTCGTCCTGCGCTCGACGGTTCCGGGCTTGCGGATCGACGAGGCCGTGGATTTCGACGACGGGGGGCACCTCACCGACGATCGGGCGCCCGGCATCGACCTCACTCCCTACGCCTCGGGCAACCACCTGTCCGGTAAGAACGGCGCGCTGATGGCACTGCTGCCGGCGGGGGCGCCCGCCAACTATCAGTCCTGCGCCGACGTCGCCGTCACGGACAGAGTTCAGACGCTCCTCGGCACGTATGGGGCTGCCCGACGGCCAACGCATCTGCCTGTGGACCAAACCCGGCCGGGCCGTCCTGATGACTCTCACCCGCGCCCCCCGACAACAGTGGCCGGAGGTGATATTCGACTACGTCGTCTGGCAGGGCGCCGCGCCGGTCAGCCCCCGGACCGTAGCGCCGATGCCCGCGGACACGAACGAGGACTCTTACAGCCTCGGTTCCCTCACCGATGAGATCGGCGTCAACATCGACCCCGGCGGCGGCAAGGTGGATCCGAACTCCGACATGGTCGACATGACCTTCAACGGTAAAGCCACCAAGCTGAAGGTCGAGCGAGGCGCGCTGCTCGCACTGATCCCCGGTGGCGCCCCTACCGCCTACGCAACCTGCACGAGCGTCGACCCAGACAAGATCAAGGTCGGGCTCGACCTGCAGGGCAGGCCTGTTGGGTTCCGGTTCTGCCTGTTCGCGTACTCCGGCCGGGTCGCTCTGGTCTCGGTATCGCGTACCGCGACGCCCGACCTCCCATCGGTGGATCTCGACATCGTCATCTGGCGGGGGACGTTCGGCGCCGACGCAACCTCCGACGAACCGGCGCCCTGGAACCGCGGCCCTTACACCACGGAGCAACGGGCTCGGATCGCCCGCGGCGAAAACCCTCGAAGGGTAGCCGCGGCCATTCACCCGTGAGCCTGCTGGCCATGACGTGGTTGAGGGTGGTGGTGGGAAACCGCGCAGGCGGCCAGCCGGTGATCGCTTCGCACGACCCTGCACAGCAAAATGGCCTGGACGTCTGTCCAGGCCATCAAGGGTGGGAGCCACGGGGACTCGTTCGGCGATGGACTGCTGTGACTCAGCGCGCGCGGCGGTAGTGCATGGCCACCGCGCCGTTGCGGAGCGGGTCCGCCGAGAGCAGCTCGAGCTGGCGCGTGCCGGGCAGCCCGCCCTGGTACAGCGTCGGGCCGTGGCCGGCGATCCTGGGGTGGACGAGCAGCTTGTACTCGTCGATCAGGTCCAGCCGGTCGAGCTCGGTCGCGAGCTTGCCGCTTCCGAGGA
>JAVHVY010000265.1:0-34446 GCA_032160305.1 Actinoplanes sp. | reverse complement strand
GACCGCTACATCTCGGACCGCTTCCTGCCGGACAAGGCGATCGATCTGATCGACGAGGCCGGTGCGCGGATGCGGATTCGTCGGATGACCGCGCCGCCGGACCTGCGTGAGTTCGATGAGCGGATTGCTCAGGTGCGGCGGGACAAGGAGTCGGCGATCGATGCGCAGGACTTTGAGCGGGCTGCGCAGTTGCGGGATAAGGAGAAGCAGTTGCTGGGTCAGAAGGCTCAGCGGGAGAAGGAGTGGAAGGCCGGCGATCTTGATGTTGTCAGTGAGGTTGATGACGAGCAGATCGCTGAGGTTCTGGGTAACTGGACCGGTATTCCGGTGTACAAGCTGACGGAGGAGGAGACGTCTCGGCTGTTGCGGATGGAGGATGAGCTGCATAAGCGGGTCATCGGCCAGGAGGATGCGGTCAAGGCGGTGTCCAAGGCGATCCGGCGTACCCGGGCGGGGTTGAAGGATCCGAAGCGGCCGTCGGGGTCGTTCATCTTCGCGGGTCCTTCGGGGGTGGGGAAGACTGAGCTGTCGAAGGCGTTGGCGGAGTTTTTGTTCGGGTCTGAGGATGCGCTGATTCAGCTTGACATGTCGGAGTTCCATGATCGGTACACGGTGTCGCGGTTGGTGGGTGCTCCGCCTGGTTATGTGGGGTATGACGAGGGTGGTCAGTTGACGGAGAAGGTGCGTCGTAAGCCGTTCTCGGTGGTGTTGTTCGACGAGATCGAGAAGGCGCACGCGGACGTGTTCAACACGTTGTTGCAGATCTTGGAGGACGGGCGGTTGACTGATGGTCAGGGCCGGATCGTGGACTTCAAGAACACGGTGATCATTTTGACCACGAACTTGGGTACCCGGGATGTGGCCAAGGCGGTGTCGTTGGGGTTCCAGGCGTCGGAGGATGTCGAGTCGACGTATGAGCGGATGAAGACGAAGGTCAACGACGAGCTCAAGCAGCATTTCCGGCCGGAGTTCCTCAACCGTATCGATGACACGATCGTGTTCCATCAGCTGCGTCAGGATGAGATTCTGCACATTGTGGACATTTTCACGGCGCGGATCGAGGCGCAGTTGAAGAACAAGGATATGGGTCTGGAGCTGACTGGTAACGCTAAGAAGTATCTGGCGAAGAAGGGGTTCGATCCGGTGTTGGGTGCTCGGCCGTTGCGTCGGACGATCCAGCGTGAGCTGGAGGACACTTTGTCGGAGCAGATTTTGTTCAATGAGTTGCGCCCTGGTCAGATCGTCGTCGTGGACTGTGAGGGTGATCCGGACAATATTGAGAAGTC
This sequence comes from Actinoplanes sp., assembly GCA_032160305.1. Classification (GTDB taxonomy): domain Bacteria; phylum Actinomycetota; class Actinomycetes; order Mycobacteriales; family Micromonosporaceae; genus Actinoplanes. Next base: position 33,160 of record JAVHVY010000265.1, on the reverse strand, counting down.
CAAGTTGACCTTCACCGGCGCGGACCGCGGAGCCGTGGTCCCCGACGCGGTGCCCGCCGACCTCGGAGCGGCCGCCGCGGAGGAGTAAGACACCAGAGACTCTCAGCACCGACCCGGCGCAGGCTGCGCCGGGCCGGTGACGGTCGAGATGGGGCGCCCGCCATGCTGTTCAACCCGCACACGTACGACCCGACCCACCTGGACGCCGAGAGTCGCAGGCTGTTGCTGGCCACGATCGAGTTCTTCGAGGAACGCGGCAAGAAGGCGCTCCTCGACAGCTACATCGACCGGGTCTGGTACGGCGACTTCCTGGACTTCGCCGCCAAGGAAGGCCTCTTCGCCACCTTCCTGACCCCGGCGGCCGACGGCGGTGGCGACCCGGGCAAGCGCTGGGACACCGCCCGCAACGCTGCGCTGAGCGAGATCCTCGGCTTCTACGGCCTCGGCTACTGGTACGCCTGGCAGGTGACCGTCCTCGGTCTGGGGCCGGTGTGGCAGAGCGCCAACCCGGTGGCCCGCGCCCACACGGCCCAGCTTCTCGCCGACGGGCACGTGCTGGCCTTCGGGCTCTCCGAGCGGGGCCACGGCGCCGACATCTACGCCACCGACATGATCCTCACGCCGGACGGCGACGGCGGGTTCTCCGCCGGCGGCACCAAGTACTACATCGGCAACGGCAATGTCGCCGGCCTGGTCTCGGTCTTCGGCCGGCGGGCCGACGTCGAGGGCCCCGACGGCTACGTCTTCTTCGCCGCCGACAGCCGGCATCCGGCGTATCACCTGGTCAAGAACGTCGTCAATGGGCAGATGTTCGTCAGCGAGTTCCGGCTCGAGGACTACCCGGTACACCCGCAGGACGTGCTGCAGACCGGCCGGGCCGCCTTCGACGCGGCGCTGAACACCGTCAACATCGGCAAGTTCAACCTGTGCACGGCCGCGATCGGCATCGGCGAGCACGCCATGTACGAGGCGGTCACCCACGCGCACCGGCGGATGCTCTACGGCAGGCCGGTCACCGACTTCCCGCACGTGCGCCGCGAGCTGACCGACGCGTACGTCCGGCTGGTGGCGATGAAGATGTTCAGCGCCCGCGCGCTCGACTACTTCCGCTCGGCCGGCCCGGACGACCGGCGCTACCTGCTGTTCAACCCGATGACCAAGATGAAGGTCACCACCGAGGGCGAACGGGTCATCGACCTGATGTGGGACGTGATCGCGGCGAAGGGCTTCGAGGCGGACACCTATTTCGACAAGGCGGCCAAGGACATCCGCGGTCTACCCAAGCTCGAGGGCACGGTGCACGTCAATCTCGCGCTGATCCTCAAGTTCATGCCGAACTACCTGTTCCGGCCGGCCGAGTATCCGCCGGTGCCTACCCGCCACGATCCGGCCGACGACGAGTTCCTGTTCCGGCAGGGGCCGGCCCGCGGGCTCGGCGCGATCCGTTTCCACGACTGGCGCCTTGCCTACGACCAGCACGCCCACCTGCCGAACGTGGCCCGCTTCCGGGAGCAGGCCGACGGGCTGGTCGCACTGCTGCGCGAGCACGCCCCCGAGGAGGCCCAGCAGGGCGACCTCGACTTCCTGCTCGCCCTCGGCCAACTGTTCGCGCTGGTGGTGTACGGCCAGCTGATCCTGGAGCAGGCCGACCTGACCAGCGTCGAGGACACCGTGCTGGACGAGATCTTCGACGTCCTGGTGCGCGACTTCTCCCAGTACTGCACCGAACTGCACGGCAAGACGGCCACCACCGAGGCGCAGGCCGCGTGGGCACTGGCGCACGTGCGTCGCCCGGTGCCGGACGCCGCCCGCACCGCCGAGGTCTGGAACCGGGTGGTGGCGCTCTGCGGGGCGTACGAAATGCGGCCTTAGGCCTCGCTCGTCACGGCTCGAGACGGCGGAACCGGCTCGCATGGAACACCAGCGGGCTGATGTCGTGATCGGCGTCCAGGTCGTGGATCCGGAGTACCACGATGTCGTGGTCCCCGGCGCGGACCTGCTGCTCGATGCTGGTCTCCAACCAACCGGACGCCCCGTCGAGGAGCACCGCGCAGTCGCTCGTTGTCCGCCAGGCCAGGCCGGCGAAGCGGTCGACGCCCCGGGCGGCCAGTTGCCGGACAGCGCGTTCCTGGGCGGCGCTGAGGATGCTGACGCCGAGCCGGGGGGCGGCCCGCAGGACGGGCCACGTTGTCGAGGTGTGCGCCACGCACAGCGACACCAGTGGCGGGTCCAGCGACACAGAGGTGAACGAGCTGGCGGCGATGCCGGCCGGGGCGCCGTCGACCACAGCGGCGACGGCAGCCACGCCGCTCGGAAAGGCGCCGAAGACGTGTCGCAGCACAAAAGGATCGAACGCGGTGGTGGTCATCGTGGCCTCCCGGTCAGACGGTGGCGCAGGGCAGCCCGGAGCGCGTCGCGTTCGGCGCGGTCGGCGGCCGTGGAGTGCAGCGTGGGGGCCGAGCGGACGAGGAGCCGGGTGTAGTCGTGCAGCGGGGCGTTGATGATCTCGGCTGCTGGGCCGACCTCGACGAGTTCGCCCTGGTAGAGCACGGCGATCCGGTCGGCCACCCCGGCCACCGAGCCGAGGTCGTGGGAGATCAGGACCAGGGCCGCCCCGGCCGCGCGCAGCGACTTGAGGATCTCCAGAACCTGCACCCGGTTGGCCGAGTCCAGGGCGCTCACCGGCTCGTCGAGGAAGAGGAGCTTCGGCTCGCTCACCAGGGCACGCGCCACCGCGACCCGCTGTCGCTGGCCCCCGGACAGCTCGCCCGGGAGCCGGGTGAGCAGCTCCTCGTCGAGCCGCACGCGGGCGAGGTACCGCCGGATCGTGGCGTCGGCGCGGGCGCCGGTGACACCGCGGACCAGCAGCGGTTCGGCCAGCGACTCGGCGACCGTGCGGTCCGGGTCGAGGCTGCGCAACGGGTCCTGGAACACGTACTGGACGACTCCGCGGCGCCGCAGCCCGCGCCAGTGCCGGCCCGAGTACCCGGTGACGTCCTCGCCGTCGACGACTATCCGCCCGTGCGACGTCCTGACCAGTCCGAGGACGGCCCGGGCCAGGGTGGACTTGCCGGAGCCGGTCTCGCCGATGATGCCGACGATCTCCCCCGCACTGACCGACAGGGAAACCCCGTTCAGGGCACAGTGGCGGTTCCGGCGCAGCCCGTAGTGCACCTCAAGGTCGATGACCTCGAGGACCGGGCGGTTCTCAGTGGACACGGTCGCCCTCCCGGAAGCGGTCCAGGCCGTACTGCTCGTGCTCGGCGATCAGCAGGCGGGTGTACTCGTGTTGTGGGTGGTAGAGCACCTCGGCCGGCGTCCCTCGCTCCACGACCTCACCGTTGTGCAGGACCAGGACCTCGTCGCAGACCTGCGCGACCACGGCCAGGTCGTGGGACACGACGACGAGTGCCAGACCGGTGCGCTCGCGCAGGTCGGTCAGCAGGTCGAGGATCTCGGCCTGCACCGTCACGTCGAGCGCGGTCGTGGCCTCGTCGGCGATGAGGATCTGCGGCCGTGCCGCGATGGCGGCGGCGATGAGGACGCGTTGCAGCATCCCGCCGGAGAGCTCGTAGGTGTACCGGCCGTACACGAGCTCCGGATCGCGCAGGTGCACGGCGGTCAGCAGCTCGACCGCCCGTTGTCTGGCCGCCCGCCGGCCGAGCCCCTTCTTGACCCGGATGACCTCGGCGATCTGCGGCCCGACCTGGATCGAAGGGTTCAGGTACGAGGCCGGATCCTGGAACACGGCGCTGATGGCCGAGCCGCGCAGGTCGGTCCATTGGCGCTGGGTGAGCCCGGCGATGTCGCGGCCGAGCAGCTCGATCGTTCCGGTCGCGACCGTGAACCGGCGCGGCAGGATGCCCAGGGCGGCCCGGCAGGTCAGCGTCTTGCCGCTGCCGGACTCACCCACGATGCCGATCGAGCGCCCGCGGCCGAGGGCGAGGTCGACGCCGCGGACGACGTCGCGCTCGGTGACCCGGTCGCGGATGTGGACGTCGCGCAGGGCGAGCACGGTTGCTACGGGCGTCGTGGTCATCGGGTACCTCCCACTGCCGCGGTGGCCCGGCGGCGGATCACGCGGTCGTCGAGCAGGGCGCGGCCGCTCTCGCCGGAGACGTCGCGGATCGCGTCGGCAAGCAGGTTGCTGGCCCAGACGGTCGCCATGATGAGGACCGCCGGGACGATCGGCGCGTACCACTGGTAGCTCAGGTAGCCGAGGTCGGTCGCGAGCAGGCCGCCCCAGGTCGGTGCCGGTGGCTGCACGCCGATGCCCAGGAAGGTGAGACTGGAGACGACGATGAAGCCGGTGCCGATCGTCTGGGCCAGGGCCACCGCCAGCGGCGGCAGCACCTTGGCCCACACGTGCCGGCGCACGACGCCGGCCAGCGAGACGCCCGCGATGATCGCCGCCTCCACGTACTGCGAGCGGGCGACCTGTAGGGTCGCGGCCCGGGCGACGCGGAAGTAGAGCGGCGCGACCAGGACCCCGACGACCAGCATGGCCTGCGAGATGCCGTTGCCCAGCAGCGCGACCACGGCGACCGCGAAGAGCAGGAAGGGCAGGGCGATCAGCGTGTCGACCAGGCGCAGGGCGGTCCATTCGAAGGGCCGGCCCAGGTAGACCGACAGGATGCCGGGGGTGGCCCCGGCGACGAGGGCGATCAGGGCCACCTCGACGGAGCCGGTGACGCTGACCCGGGAGCCGTCGAGCAGCCGGCTGAACACGTCCCGGCCCAGGTAGTCGGTGCCGAGCCAGTGCGTGCCCGACGGCGCGGCCAGCGTGTTCGCGCCGCCGGCCAGCGAGTCCTGCGGCGCGATGAGCGGACCGGCCACGGCGAGCAGCACGATGACGCCCAGGATGACGACGGCGATACGGCCAGTGGTGAGGCTGAGTACGTGGCGGACCATGTCACACCCCCCGCTGCGAGGCCGGGGTGACCCGGGCCAGGATCAGGTTGACGAGCAGGTTGAACAGCACGACCAGCACGATCGAGACGACCAGTACGCCCTGGACCGACGGCACGTCACCGGCCTGGGCCGAGTTGTTGGCGAACCGGCCGAAGCCCTGCAGGCCGAAGATCCACTCCGTGATGACCGCGCCGCCGATCAGCGCCGGGAAGCGCAGGCCGAGCGCGGCCAGGGCCGGCCCGGCGCCGTTGCGCAGCACGTGCCGCAGGAAGATCCGGCGGCGCCCCAGACCGCGGACGATCGCCCCGGTCACATAATTTTCCTGGTACGCGGCGATCAGCCCCGATCGGAGCTGGCGCGCCACGTCGGAGACGGTGTCGAAGCTCAGCGCCAGCGCCGGAAGGATCAGGTGCGACAGCCACAGCCCGAGCCCCGCGCCGATCGGGACGTACCCGGCCGAGGGCAGCCAGCGCAGGCCGACCGCGAAGACCTCGACCAGGACGATCCCGACCACGAAGGACGGCATGACCGAGATCAGAGTCATGCAGCCGGTGATCGCGCGGTCGATCCAGCTCGCCTGGCGCACCGCGGCAACGGTGCCGAACCCGAAGCCGGCCACGACCCCGATGACCAGGGCCAGCGTCGCCACCGAGAGGCTGATGGCGAAGCCGTTGCCGATCAGGGTGCTGATGTCGGCGCCGGTGGACCAGCTCGCGCCGAGCCGGCCGTGCAGCACGCCGCCCAGCCAGTCGCCGTACTGGACCAGGAACGGCCGGTCCAGGCCCCACTCGTGCTCGATGCGGTGAATCGCGTCCGGGGTGGCGTCCTCGCCGAGCTGGATCCGGGCCGGGCTCAGGCCGGTGAACGCCCGCAGCGCGAACGTCACGAACGTGGCCAGCAGAAAGGCCGGTACGAAGATCAGTACCGAGCGGATCAGGGCGCTCAGGACGCGTACGGTCGCCCGCCGCACCTTGGCCGCACGGACTCCGCCGGCGCGTGCTGTCAGGGTGGTCACCGTCGTCTCACTCGGCGCCGATGGTCACGCCGGTCCAGTCGACGTGGCCGGGGTTGCCGGGCAGCGCGGACACGGACCTGCTCTTGGCGAAGAGGTTGGGTGACGAGTACGTGAAGACCAGCGCCCTGGTCTGCAGCCCGGCGCGGGTGGCGGCCTCCAGCAGCACCGGGTAGTCCGGCGAGTCCAGCGGCGTCCTGCGCACCTTGGCCACTGCCGCCTCGAAACCGGACGGCTCGTACGGCGTACTCAGGTTCAGCGGACCGTTCGGCCCGAAATGCGCCGTGAGGGTCTGCAGCGCCGAGTCCCGGCCGGTCGTGCCGTAGAGCGAGAAGACCAGTTGCTTGGCGAAGAACGGCGTCGCCCAGTTCTTGTCGATCTTGATGTTGACCTTGATCCCGACTGCCGCGAGCTGCGACTGGACGATCTCGGAGGCCGGCTGCGCATCCGGGATGACCAGGTCGAGGCTGATCTGGTTGGGCTTGATGCCCGCCTGGCTCAGCAGTTGCCTGGCCTTGGCCGGGTCGTACGGGTACTGGTTCGCCGACTGCGGGTCGTACGCGACGTACCCGGGTGGGAAGGGCTGGTTGGTCGCCTGCCCGTACCCGAAGGTCAGCTTGTCGACGAACTCCTGCCGGTTGACCGCGTAGCGCACCACGTCCACGACCCTCGGGTCGGTGAACGGCGCCTTGTTGACGTTGATGCTGATGTTCGCGGCGTTGAAGCCCGGCTGCACGAACACGTCGAGCCCGGCCGCCTTGGCCGCCTTGGCCTGACTGGGCGCGACGTCGGCGAAGTTGTAGACCCCGGTCTGCAGGCCGGCGACCACGGTCGACGCGTCGGGCGCGGACACCAGCTCGACGTTGTCGAGGTGGATGTCCTTCGCGTCCCAGTAGTTCGGGTTCTTCTTCAGTACCGCCTTCGTCCCCGGGATGAGCTGGGTGACGATGAACGGGCCAGCGCCGACCGGGTTCCGGTCGAGCGTGGCGGGATCGGCGGCCGCCTTCGGGCTCGCGATCTGCAGGACACGCTCGCCGAGCAGCAGCGGGACCTGGTAGTCGGTCTGCGTCAGGTGCACGACCACGTCGAGATCACCGCTGGTGGTCACCGACTTGATCGAGGTCAGGTCGCCGAACAGGGCCGAGTTCTGCTGGGTCCTGGCCCGCTCGATCGCGGCCTGGACCGCGGCGGAGTCGACCGGCGTCCCGTCGCTGAAGGTCGCCCCGGACCGCAAGTGGAACGCGATCTCGTCGCCGGTCTTGTTGTATTTCCAGCTCTCGGCCAGATCGGGTACCGGGTTGCCCTTCGCGTCGGTGCGGGTCAGCGACGCGTAGACCAGGGCCAGCGCGCGGAACTGGCCGCCGCTGCCGGACACCACCGGGTCCCAGTGGGTCGGGAAGGCCGAGCTCGCCCACGTGAGGGTGGCCGCGCCGCCGGCACCCGCGTCGGCGGCACCGCCGCAGGCGCTGAGGGCCAGGGGAAGGGCGAGGGCGAGAGCGGTGAATCCACGCCAGGATCGGGTACGGGCGGGCATGGCTGTCTCCTTCCGGAGATGAGCGCGGGCTAGACGGATGCGGGTACGGCGGCCTGCTCGCGTTCTGCCGTGTAGCGGTTTTCGGGCACGGGCAGGCCGAGGTTGCCGCGCAGGGTCGTCGACTCGTACTCGGACCGCACGATCCCGCGCTCGCGCAGGATCGGCAGAACCTCGTCGGTGAAGCGGGCGAACTCGCTCGGCACGGTGACGTGGATGTTGATGCCGTCGAAGGCACCGGCTTCGAACCAGCGCTGGATCTCATCGGCCACGGTCCGCGGCGAGCCGACGAACGGCGAGCGGTGACCGCGCAGCTGGCGCTCGACGACCTGGCGCAGGGTCAGGTTGTTGTCGCGGGCCAGCTTCTTGATCCCGTCAGCCTGCGTCCGGAAGCTGCGCTCGCCGGCGTCGCCCACCTCGGGGAAGGGCGCGTCCAGGTCGTACTGCGAGAAGTCGTGCCAGCCGAAGGGCCGCCCCAGCTCGGCCAGCGCGCGTTCGAAGCTCTTGCCGCCGGTGATCGCGTCCTGTTTGGCCAGGGCCTCGGCGTCGGTGTCCGCGATGATCACGGAAATGCCGGGGACGATGAGCAGGTGCTCGGGATCGCGACCCTTGGCGGCCGCCCGGGCCCGCAGATCGGTGCGGAACGCCACCGCCTGCTCCACCGTCGCCGAGTGGGTGGAGATCGCGTCGGCGACGGCGGCGCCCAGGTCGCGCCCCTCCTCGGAGTCGCCGGCCTGGAAGATGACCGGCTGGCCCTGTGGCGCCCGCTCGAGGTTGAGCGGGCCGACGACCGAGAAGTAGGTGCCCTGGTGCTTCAGGGCGTGCTGCTTGGTGCGGTCCAGGAAGACCCCGCGTTGCTTGTCGCGCGGGAACGCGTCGGCCTCGTAGGAGTCCCAGAGCCCCTGGGCGATGAGGATGTGCTCCAGCGCGCGCCCGTACCGGGTCGGGTAGTCGAAGTGCTCGTCGCGGCTGTAGTTGCCCGCTGTGCCGGAGTCGCCGCTGGTCACGACGTTCCAGCCGGCTCGGCCGCCGCTGATGTGGTCGAGCGAGGCGAGCCGGCGGGCCACGTTGAACGGCTCGTTGTACGAGGTCGTGATCGTGCCGACCAGCCCGATGTGGCTGGTGTGGACGGCCACCGCAGACAGCAGGGTCAGCGGCTCCAGCCGGCTCAGGTAGTGGTGCGGCGAGTCGGCGGTGATGAACTGGCTGTCGACGACGAAGATGTGGTCGAACTTCGCGGCCTCGGCCTGCTGGGCACGGGCGATGTACCAGCGGATGTCGACGCTGGCATCGCCCGGGATCTCGGGGCTCAGCCAGGTGTTGTGCTGGCCGGGTCCGCCCACACCGATCAGGACGGCGCCGAGTTTGAGGGTACGTGCGGGCATGCTTCCGCCTTCCTTGGGTACCCGTCAGGGGCACCGGGGGGTGTCCATAGGCATGGATCGATATCGCGCAGCCGACGCCGGGCTGCTCGCGAGTGGTGATGGGGATGCGGCTACGTCGCCGCGCAAGGGCGGATCAGCGACAGAGCGTGGCGCTGCCGCGGCCGAAGTCCAGCCAGCGGCGGCTTGTGAGCTTCACGGCGGCGGGCTGGGTCATGCCGATAATCATCAGCGCACCGGTACGCGAATGTCTAACGACGGATTGTGATGACGGCCATTAGGTTCCCTGATGATTTCCTAGTAATCTAGTAGGCTATGGACCGTGATCTCGATGTCTCCCCACTGCGCAGCTTCGTCGCGGTGGCCGACTGCGGCGGCTTCCAGCGCGCCGCGGTCTCGCTGCACCTGAGTCAGGGTGCGGTGAGCCAGCACGTACGCCGCCTCGAAACGGCGATCGGGCGGCCGCTGGTAGAACGGCAGGGCCGCGGATCCCGTTTCACCGCCGACGGCGAACTGCTGCTCAACCACGCCCGCCGCATCCTGGCCTGCCACGACGAGGCCGTGCGCAGCTTCATCGACGTCGACGACACCCTGTCCATCGGCTCGACCGAGCACGCGGCCGCGCAACTCCTCCCGCACCTGGCCGCCGAACTCGGGCGGACGCTGTCCGGGCACCGGTTGCGTTTCCGCATCGACCGGGGCGCCGCACTGCGCGAGAGCCTCGCCGCCGGCCGCATCGACGTCGCCCTGTTGCTGGCCCTGGACGAGGCCACCGGGGCCATCGTGGTCGGCGAGCTCGACCTCACCTGGTACTCGGCCCCGGGCTGGACCCTGCCCCCGGCCGACCAGCCGATCCCGCTCGTGGCTATCGACGAGCCGTGCGTCCTGCGTACCCGGGCCCTGGACACGCTGTCCCGGCACGGGCTGCCGGCCGTCGTCGCCTCGGAGGCCATTCAGCTGGCCGGCGTACAGGCGGCCGTCCGGGCCCGCATCGGGGTCGCGCTGATGGCCACGATGGGCCAGACGCCGCAGGGTCTGGTCGCCCGGGACGACCTGCCCCGGCCGCTCCCGGTGCCACTGACCGTACGGCCCCGCCAGGGACTGTCCACCGAGATCACGGCCCGCACCGCCGAGGCGCTGCGACCGCTGCTCACCACCTCAGCCGTCCGCTAGTCCGGAGCAGGGAACACGCCGATCGTTGATCCCCTCACCTGGCCACGACGCGGTCGCTGTCGCGGTCATCCGACCCGCCAACGCGTTCGGCCCCGAGCGAGGAGACTTTTCAGTGGCACCGGCTCGTCGAAAAGCGCTGAGCGATTCCTCGGGCTACCTCCGATGGCGTTGCCGGTGCCGGATACGGTGCGGTACATGTCGATCGTTGCCAAGGCCGGCGCAGTTCTCGGTGTAGTGCTGGTCGCGGCGGGAGCGCTCAGCCTCGGGCATGCCGGGCAGGGACTGCGATCGACGTCCGTGCGGATCGCCGGCGTGCCGGTGGAGGTGGTTCGCCCGAGTGGCGCCGGTGATCGGTTGCCGGTGGTCGTGGTCGTCCACGGGTATGCCGGGTCGGGGCGGCTCATGCGGCCGTTCGCCGACACTCTCGCGCGGCGGGGTTATGTCGTTGCCCTGCCTGACCTTGCCGGCCACGCTGGTAACGTCCGGCCGCTCGCCGGCAATGACGAGCTCGACCGGGAACTGGCCGCTGTCGTCGGCTACGTGCGCGGCCTGCCCGAGGTCGATCCGGCGGACGTGGTGCTGCTCGGCCATTCGATGGGGGCGGCCGCCGTGGTCCGCGCCGGGGCCGCCGATCAGAGGATCGCCGCCACCGTGGCGATCTCGCTGGGCGACAGCACGGCGGCGGCGCTGCGGCCCGGCCCCCGGCATCTGCTCCTGCTCGTCGGTGCCCTGGAGCCGGCTGCCGTCCACGACGTCTCTCGGGAGGCGCTGACCGGCGACGGCCGTCGGATGGTGGCGGTGCCGTTCGTCGAGCACGTCGGGATCCTCTACGCCGACCGTACCCACCGGGAGGCCGCGCACTGGCTCGACGATGCCGTGCGGCACCAGCCGCGGCAGCCGGTGATTGCCGCGAAGTGGCGGGTGGCCGGTGCCGGGCTGATCCTCCTCGGCATGCTGCTGCTGATCGTCGCTGCGCTGATTCGCAGGCCGCCCGTGATGTCCTGGCCCACGCTGCCCCTGGGTGAACGATTGTTGTGGATCATCGGCGCGGCGCTGGTCGCCCCTGTGGCAGGCGTGGTCGGTGGGGTGCTGGGTTTCCGGGCCCTGCCCTCCGACTCCGGCTACCTCGTCGGATATTTCGCCTCCGCCGGGGCCACGTTGGCTATCGCGGCCGTCGTGATGCGCAGCCGGGTCGTCCGCGTCGGCCCCTGGTTTGGGCGGCAGAACGTTCCCACCAGCCGTGCCGGGCAGCCGGTCAGGTGGCCCCGGCCGACATGGGAGCCGGTGGCGCTGGCCGCCTGCGGCACCGCTGCGGTGGTCGTGCCGATCGAGCTCGGCCTCACCTCGATGGCGCCGCACGGACTGCACTGGCTGCTCATCGCGTTGCTCGCCGGTGCCAGTGCTCTCCTGCTCGGTGGGGCGCACGCCGTCGCAGGTCCGCCGTACAGTGCCGGGGTTCTGGCCGTGGTCTGTCTCCCGGTGCCGGTTGCCGCCCTCGTCGGCCTCGCCCCCGGCTTCCTCGGACTTGTCGCGCCGCTGATCGCGGGGCTTGTCGTGCTCCATCTGGTACTGGCCGGCCTGGCATGGCGCCGAGGGATGCCCTGGTGGCAGACCGTTGCGGCCGGAGCGTTGATGCTCGGCTGGCCGGTGGCCGCAGCGCTGCCGATCACGTGACCTGGCGGCCCATCGACAGCAGCGGGTCGCCCGGTCCGGGCGACCCGCTGCTGACCACTCAACTACCGTCGGTCACGGTCAGCCGGATCCCGATCGGCGTGATCGGGTACGGCGTGTCCGCCCGCACCGCGAGGGCCGCCGGGTATGTCCCGGCCGCCGTCCCGGTCGCGTCGAGGTTCACCGTGACGGTGACGGAACCGCCCGGCTCGATGACCGTCCCGGAGGTCTTGGCGGTCAGCCACGGCACGTTCGTGTCCCCTTCGGTGCCGCATCGGTCGTACCCGGGCAGCGTCTCGGCGGACGCCGCGGTATCGGATGAATGGTTGCGGTGACCGCCAACCGCGTAGCCGCCGCAGGCGCCCGCGCTCTCATGGAGCGCCGCTTTCCGGTCCGGCAGTTTCGACCACGTCCGCGCCACGGGGTCGTACGCGAAGGTCGACGTCACCGCCCCATCCGACACGATGCCGCCCGCGACCACCAGCTTCCCGTTCGCCGCGAAGTACGCCGTCCGGGCCAACCCGGTCGGCATGTCCGGGATCGGGGACCAGGTGTTGACCTTCGGGTCGAAGGTGTACCCCTTCGCCGTGACGTCGCTGTTCACGAAGCCGCCCGCGCAGTACAGCTTCCCGGCGATGCCGGCGCAGGCCATCCTCTCGGTGGCCAGCGGGTAGTCGGCGACCCGGGTCCAGGTGCCGGTCGACGGCTGGTAGGCATACATCCGGGTGGGTCCGGAGCAGCCCGCGTCGGAGCAGGCACCGGCGTAGAGCCGGCCGCCGGCAACCGCGCCGGTCACCCCGGTCAGCGGCTCGGGTGCCGATCGCCCAGCGGACCACGCCTTGGTCGCCGGGTCGTACACCTCGACGGTGTTCTGATAGGAAAAACCGTCCGAGCCACCGGCGACGTAGAGCTTGCCGCCGATGAATCCGGCCGCCGGCCAGGCGCGGGGCGCGGCCATCGGCGGGAGCGGACCCCACGCGCCGAGCTTCGGGTCGTACACCGACGCGACTTCGACGACGGCCCCGCCCACTTGCCCACCAACGACGTAGACCTTGCCGTTGTCGGTACCGGCAGCGGCGGCCGCCACCGGAACTGGATTGTCCGGGATCACCCGCCAGTCGCTGCCGGTACTCGCTGCGGCGCCAACCACGGGTCTGCCCGCGGTGAGCCGGCCTGGCACCTGGCGGGTCGCGCCGGTCACCGCCTGCGGGGCGCCGGCCGCCGGCTGCGGGGCGTCATTCCGCTCGACCAGTCCGATCGACGTCGGCACGTGCCCGGTGTTGCGGACGGTGACGGTCGCGGTCGCCTGCCCGCCTGCCGGCACGGTCCGGGTGACCGCTGCGGCCGACACCGTCAGGCGTGCCGCGTCGAGCCGGAAGTCGGCCCGCGCCGTCGCATCCTGCCGTACCGTGACGTTCGCGCTCTGCCGCCCATAGTCCGTCCGGGTGCCGGTGACCGTGACCGCCCCAGCCTTACGGAACAGCTGGTAGAACCCGGCCTCGGCGGCCACCGGTTCGGACATCGTCGTCCCGCTCGGCGATGACCACTCGCCGTCGGCGGGCACCGCGTACGCCCCGTCCAGTGTCGCGCCGGTGTTCGCGTCCCGGACGTAACCGGCGACCAGACCACCCGGCACCGGCTTGCACCCGTCCCCGTTGTCCACGTAGCCCACGGCCAGGCAAAGTTGGTCGACCTTCATCCGCCGGTCCATCGACACGTTCTTCGCACCGACGGTGATCTGCACGGTGTCCGGCGCGTAAACGCTCGGCCCGCGGACCGCGGTGTAGAGCGTGAGGTGTTGCCCCTGGTAGGCGTCCAGCTGGTATTTGCCGGTGATCATGTCGGCCGGCAGGTAACCGCCGACCCGTGGTCCGTCCACGTCGTCGACGGCGGCGATCTGGCCGCCCAGCGGCCACCCGTGCCCCGATCCGTCCAGCAGCCGGCCGCTGATGGTGATCCGCTTGGCGGCGGTCACGGCGATGTCGGCGGTCGTGCTGCCATTCGCGGTCACCGTCGCCCGAACCTTATTCACGACGAATCCCCAGCCGGCGGCCGTGACGTCATATGACCCCGCCGGCACAGCGAGCAGGAAGCGACCCTGCTTGTCGGTCCGTACGGACGCGGGTCCAGCGCTGACCGTGATGTTGGGCTGCGGCTTGTGTCCGGTGTCGGTGACCGTACCGGCAACTGTGCCGTGGCCGGTGGCAGCGAACCCGGCAACCCCTTGTGGCGTACCCAACCCGGTGGGGCCGTCGTAGCCGCTTCCGGCCCGGCACAGTGCGGTCGTGCAGGCACCGTTGGCACCGGCGGTCACGTCGTTCAGCGCGGACGGCGCGCGGTACGGCAACGCGTTGGCCGCGGACCCGGCCGGCAGCCGACCGGCCAGGGCGTACACCCCAGCGATGATCGGTGCCGAGGCGCTCGTGCCGCCCATCACCTTCCATCCGTCGGCCCCGTACGTGTGGTAGACCGCGACGCCGGTAGCCGGGTCGGCGACCGCCGACACGTCCGCCTCGGTGCGACCGGGACACAACTTGTCGCGCTGGAAGACGGGCTTGGCGGCGTAGCCCGCGCACCCACTGCCGGCACCATCCCAAGCCTTCTCGGCCCACTTCCGGCCGGTCGTGGTACGGCTCAGCGACGTACCACCCACGGCTGTCACGTACGGCGACGACGCCGGATAGCCAACGCCGTACCCGTAATCACCCGAACTGACCGCGATCGCCACCCCCGGTTGGTGGAAGACGTCGGCGTCGGTGTAGACGTCGTCGACCGCTTCCTTGCCGCCCCAGCTCAGCGAGAGGAACCCGGCGCCTGACGCGACCGCGGTCCGGGTCGCCGCGATCATGTCCGGGCTGGACGCCGAGTCGGACTCGACGAGCAGGATCGAGCAGCGCGGGCACACCGCGGAGACCATCTCCAGGTCGAGCGCGATCTCCCCGGCCCAGCCCTCATTCGGCCGCGGTGGTCGTCCGGTACGGCCGCGCTGGTCAACCTTCCGGAAGCAACCCGACGCCGTCGTGCACGGCGGCAGCCCGAACTGCGCCCGATACACCGACAGGTCGGCCTCGGCCGCCGGATCGTCGTACGCGTCGACGATCGCGACGGTCTGTCCGGCCCCCGCCGTCGACCCGGGCAGCGCGTACGCGGATTGCAGGTCGGCGGGTCCCCACCCCTCGGGATTCGCTTTCAGGAGCCCGTTGTGCCTGGTCGTGTCGGTGCGTTCCAGTGCCAGGCAGGCCATCAGGCCCGGGCGGTCCGGCCGGTCACACAGGTGCTTGACGGTCGAAGGCGCCCGCTTGGCGGTGGGCCCCGTAGCGGCACCGGCAAATGTCGCCCCGGCCGCGGCTGACCCCGCCATCAGTACCGCGGTCAGGACCAGCAGGACCATTCGTCGTCGTCGCGATCCGCGTACGCGCATCTCACCTTGTCCCCTCAGCATGCCGGCTCATCGGGCTCGCCCGCGCGAAACCCACGAATTCACCTCCGTGAATCGGCAGAAGTCTAGGGAGATCAACAACCTGAGGGATCCCGGTTTCGTGCCAATACGTGGCCACGGCGCCGACGGGCCAGGACTCCCCCGTCCGACCTGCCTCAACTGAACTGGCAAGACAGTTCCGGACCACTGCTGCACTGCCGCGGGCTTGGGCCGCTACTCCGACCGCTACACCTACCGATACGGCGCTTACGAGATTGGATCCGGCGGACCGCTTCTCACCCGCACGCTCACCGGGACGCCGCCGCCGACCCGGCTCCCGGGCGTGCTCGCGCTCGACGACGTGCCGCTGGCCTGGACCCGTGGCCACGGCCAGGCAATGGCATGGTTCGCCTGACCGCCGAAGACCGCGGGGCGCTCCGCGTTCCAGGAGACGTTCCCGACGGTGGCCGTCGAGCCGCTGACGCTCAGCGCACCGCTCCACGCCTGGCTGATCGACTGGCCGCCGGGGAGCGTGCAGGTCACCGTCCAGCCGGTGATGGCGGGCGTTGGCGGCGGTTACTGTGACCTGCGCCTGGAAACCGGCCGGCCACGAGCCCGTGGTCTGGTAGGTCGCCGATCATGCCCCGGAGGGGGCTGGGCTGCTCGGCGTTGGCGTGTCCGTCGGAGACACGGTCGGCGGGTCCGTCGGGGACACGGTCGACGAGGTAGTCGGGGACACGGTCGGCGGGTACGTCGGGGACACGGTCGACGTGTCCGTCGGGGACACGGTCGGCGAGGTAGTCGGCGGACTCAACGTCGACGTGGGCGTCGTCGTCGGTCCGGCGGTCGGCGGGTTCGGCGCCGTGCTCGCCAGGCTGTGGGCCAGGTCGGGCTGGAAGGAGCCTGCCGTGAACTTGCAGCCGTCCGCTTCGCCGGGTGGCTTCACCCACAGGTACGCGTCGACGTTCTCGGCATTCGTGGCGGTCGTCGGATACTGGCCGATCCGGCGGTCGGTGTCGTCGTCGGCGCACCAGTCGCCGCCTGGCCCGCCGTTGCGGCTGGTGTCGATGACCTGGTGCTTGCCGGACATGCCCTTCCCGGCGAGCGCGCTGGTGATCGCCTGACCGTACGCGGCCTCGCTCGCGGTCGGGTTGAAGTTCGACACGTTGGTGTAGAAGCCGTCGGCGTCGGCCACGCCCGCGGCCGCCAGCCGGCCGGCCTGATCGGAGGCGCTGTTCCACGCGGAGTGCCCGGCATCGAGGTAGACCTTGGCCGAGGCGCTGGCCGCCTTGATGGTCTGGGTGGCGGTCCGCAATGCCTGGTCGCGCGCTGAGATTTCGGCCGCGCTGAGGCAGGTCAGCAGCGCGATCGAGTCGGGTTCGAGCAGCACGATCGCCGCCTTGCCGGCCAGCCCCTTGGCGATGTCGCCGATCCAGGTCTGGTACTGGGTGAGGTCGGACGCTCCGCCGGCGCTGGCGCCGCCGCAGTCCCGGTTGGGGATGCCGTAGACCGTCAGGACGGGCAACTTGCCGGCCGTGCTGGCCGCGCCGACATAGGTGGAGACCTCAGACTGGACGGTGGCGAGGTTCACCGAAGAAAGCCAGTGCGATGCGGACTGGCTGACGATCTTGTCGCGGACCACCGGCGTACGCGAATCGCCGGGGTTTGCCGCGACCCAGCGAGCGGCGGCGGTGTCCGCTTCAGCGTAGAGGCCGCCGCTGAGGGTGCCGGCCGAGGCGCTGCCGGAGATGAACCAAGAGCCGGCCGCCGCGGTGACGCAGGCGACCACCGCCCCACCGGCGGCGAGTCGCCGGCGAATGGGCGTTCGGGGGGATGCGGGGGATGGGACCACGGACTTTCCTTCCGCGAGATGAGACAGCCGTCGTATGGGAGCGCTCCCACAAGCTAGCCCTCCCCGCCGCCCTAGGCAAACCGGACGAAGCACGCAAAAACGCCTCTACGGCGAGACGCCGTACAGATCGCTGCGCTTCGCCAGCGTTACGGGTGCCACAGCTCGTTCGTCCTGGTCCTGGCATTTTCGATCACCAACATGAGATCGCGTCCCACGTGAAGGTCAACGGCATTGAGAATCTTCATGGCGTCGAGCATCATGGCGTCGAGCGAACGTCGGCGGTTGACCGACCGAGCGGGGGGCAATGCGGCGAACGTGATTCGCTCGCCGTGCCTCGTTCACCGCGCGTTCCACTGAGCTTTGTCGTAATCTCGAATGCTGCTCGAGCATCACGCACCCGCATGCAGCCAATTATCGGGAGAGTGCACGCATGGCTATCAGTCGCCGTCAGATCCTCACCGGTGGGACCGCGGCCGGTGTCGGCCTGACCGTCGCCGGAGTGTTGCCGAGCCTCGCCGAGCCCGCAATGGCCGCGCCCGGCGCGCATCGGCCGGGCGATGGGCACACCTCGGGCGGCCGTCCGTTTCCTGCGCTGCAGGACGATCCGAACGGCATTCTCGCCCTGCCCACGGGTTTCTCATACCAGATCGTCACCCGTGAAGGCACCACGGACATGTCGTACGGTCAGGGCAAGACGCCCGCTTACCACGACGGCACCGGCGTGGTGGCCTCGGGCCGCAACACGCTGGCGATCATCCAGAACCACGAGCTGACCCCGCACCTGTCTGCCTTCGGCGTCCCGCACATCTCCGGCACGGTCTACGACCCAGGTGCGGTGGAGGCGGGCGGCTGCACCGTGGTCACGACCGACGGCAACGGCAGGAGCACCGGCGAGTGGGTCGGCATCTCCGGCACCGTACGCAACTGCGCCGGCGGCGTGGCACCGTGGGGCACCTGGCTCACCTGCGAGGAGACCTTCATCAACGCGGGCACCCGCTGGACAGCCGGCACCCAGACCGGCACGTACGAGAAGGACCACGGCTACGTCTTCGAGGTCTTCCCGAGAGAGTCGACGAGCCAGCTACCCAAGCCGATCAAGGCCTTCGGCCGCTTCGAGCACGAGGCCCTCGCCGTCGAGCCGAACCTCAAGCACGTGTACCTCTCCGAGGACGCCAGCGGACCCACCGGCCTGTTCTACCGCTGGAGCGCGACGAGTGGGCCGCCGCTCGGCCCGGGACTGGCCGACTCGCTCAGCGACACCGCCGGCAAACTCGAAGCGATGCAGATCCGCCTGGACGACGGCAGCATCCTCCCCGACGTCGCCTACCTCACCTCCGCGCAGATCGGCCGCCCCTTCAAGGTGACCTGGATCGAAGTTCCCGACCGCGACGCCGTCACCAAGCCCACCCGCACCCAGTTCGCCGACGGCACCGTCACCCGGGGCAAGAAGTTCGAGGGCGTCTGGAGCACGGGCAAGGGCGCGTACATCGTCAACAGCTTCGCCTTCGGCGCCAGCGACCTGCCGGCAGACGCGACCAGGCACGACGGAATGGTCTGGTTCTACGACTACTCCGAGCAGACCATCAGGCTGGTCACGTACTTCCCGCACAACCCGACCGCCGAAACAGAAGGCGCCTTCCCCAGGTACGCCGACCTGACCTTCGACGGCCCGGACAACGTGACCGTCACGCCGTGGGGCACCCTCGTGCTGGCCGAAGACGGCGTACGCGCCTCTCACGTGCTCAGTTCCGTCCCCGGCGGACCCACCTACGCGATCGCCCGCAACATGCTCAGCAATGGCACGTCCAACGGCGCGCCGACCTACTCGGAGTTCACCGGGCCGACGTTCTCCCCGGACGGCAAGATCCTGTTCGTCAACATCCAGGTCCCCGGCATCACGCTGGCCATCACCGGCCCATGGCAGCAGTACCTGGCCTGAACCACAGCACGATCACCGGGGCTCCGACGGAAGACCGTCGGAGCCCCGCCTTGCGTACGCTCCTGCCGACCGTCAATCGGATCATGGCCGAGGAGGAGTCCGCGCAGCGAGATCGTGACCGGGTCAGCACGGGCCCGCTACGAGGCCCGCTTCCGCAGCCTGGTGATGCTGACGACAACGCGGTCCGGGGCGCGTTAGCCTGCGTCGGGGGTCGGTCCCCGACCACCTGCCCGCAGGACTGTCCAGACGGAAGTGAGAACGCCGGTGAGTCGTCACGCCAGTCGGCACGCCGCCGTGACCCCGGCATCTGACGCCGTCCCCGCCGGCCACGCGCACTCCCACGGACCGTTGCCGTCGGCGTCCCACCACACTCGCCGGATCATGGCGGCAGTCCTCGTCCCGGCCGGCATCGCCACGCTGGTCGCGATGATCGTGCTTTGGCCCGGGTCGATCCAGCACCCGGCACGCTCCGTCGCCGACCAGGGTGGGGTGCGAGGCGAGGGAACCGTCGTGTCCGTCACCACCCGCAGCTGTCCTGCGGCGGCCGCGGACACGCCGCAGCCCAACGGCTGGGCGCCACGGTGCGGATCGGCGGTCGTACGCGTCACCAAGGGTCCCGGCAAGGGCACCGACACCACCGTCGACCTGCTGCAGGGCCCCAGCGCCGCCCAACTTCACGTCGACGACGACGTGGTGCTGCTGTACCTCCCGAGCGCGGTACCGGGCGGCCGGGCGTATACGGTCACCGACCACGAACGGTCGTCGCCGATGATCTGGATGCTCGCCCTGGCCGCGGCGGTCATCCTGGCCTTCGGCCGCTGGCGCGGCGTCACGTCGCTGATCGGGCTGGGCGTCAGTTTCGCGGTCCTGCTGCTGTTCGTGATCCCCGCCATCGCGAACGGGTCGGCACCGCTGCTGGTCGCGGTGGTCGGCGCCGCGGCCATCATGTTCGCTGCGCTGTACCTGACGCACGGCGTCAACGTACACACGTCCGTCGCGGTCGCGGGCACCCTGGCCAGCCTGGTCCTGACCGGCGTGCTCGGCGTGGGCTTCACCGCGGCGATGCACCTGAGCGGGATCGCCAGCGACGACGACTCCTACCTGGCGGCCACCCAGGGCAACATCGACATGCGTGGCCTGCTGCTGGCCGGCATCGTCATCGGTGCTCTGGGTGTCCTCGACGACGTGACCGTCACCCAGGCCGTGACGGTCGCCGAGATGGCGGCGGCTGGGCCGAGTACCCGGCTACGGCTCTACCGGGCCGCGAGCCGGGTCGGCCGGGCCCACGTCGCGTCCGCGGTCAACACGATCGTCCTCGCGTACGCCGGGGCCTCGCTGCCGTTGCTGCTGGTCATCTCGACCGGCGGTCAGCCGATATCGGACCTGTTGACCAGCGAGTTCCTCGCCCAGGAAATCCTGCGCAGCGCCGTCGGCACGATCGGGCTGGTCGCGTCCGTCCCGATCACCACCGCCCTCGCCGCCCTCGTGGCCGACCTCAGGCCCGCTCCGGCCGCCACGATCTGACCTTCTCCGCTCCGGCTGGTGCACGAATCACATTCACTACTCGACATATGAGCAGTTCAGGAGCGGTACCCGTCACCTGGTCGGGAGGATGAACAGTTCCGCGTGAGCCGTCCGCGACCGGTATGTTAGGGCGCGTTCCTGCCCCCGCGAAGGCAGGAACACCGGAACTTCGACGCGGCGAACTGGAGCGATCTGTTGAGCGCGACCGAACGAGCGACCGCCCGCAACGCGTCGGCGGATCACATCGACTGGACCGCCACGGCGCCGGAAGCTGCGACCGAAACGGCCGGCAGCGCCGAGCCACGGCAGCCGGCCGAACCAGCAACCCCGGACAGGCGGATCGGGTCGGTCGAGGTGCTCGCGGCTCTGCTTGTGCTCCTGGTGCTGTTCCGCAATCCGCTGGCAGCGCTGGTCGCCGGGCCGCGGCTGCAGACCTGGACCACGGTGTTCGTCTCGGTGCTCGTGCAGGCGATGCCGTTCCTGGTCTTCGGCGTCGTACTGTCGGCGATCATCGCTGTTTTCGTGCCGCGCTCGTTCTGGGCGAAGGCACTACCCAGTCACCCGGCTCTGGCGGTGCCCGCCGCCGGGCTCGCCGGTGTCATCCTGCCCGGGTGCGAGTGCGGCAGCGTGCCGATCGCCGGCTCGCTCATCCGCCGTGGTGTCACTCCGGCGGCAGCCTTGGCCTTCCTGCTCGCCGCCCCGGCGATCAATCCGATCGTGCTCACCGCCACGGTGATCGCCTTCCCCGGCCACCCCGAGATGGCCGTCGCCCGCGGCGTGGCCAGCCTGCTCGTCGCCGTCGCGATGGGCTGGCTCTGGCTGCGCCTCGGCAAAGCCGACTGGATCCGTCTACCGCACCGCCCCGACCTCGACGACAAGTCGCGCGCCAAGGCATTCTGGGCGGCCTGCCGACACGACGTCATGCATGCCGGCGGCTTCCTCGTCCTCGGCGCCGCGGCAGCCGCCACCATCAACGTGGTGGTGCCCGGGTCCTGGTTGCAAAGCGTCGCCGGGCAGCCGGTGCTGTCGGTGCTGGCCCTGGCCACCCTCGCCGTGCTGCTGTCCATCTGCAGCGAGGCCGACGCGTTCGTGGCCGCCTCGCTGTCCCAGTTCTCGCTCACCTCCCGGCTGGTTTTCCTGGTGGTCGGCCCGATGGTCGATCTGAAACTGATCTCGATGCAGACCGGGGCGTTCGGCCGCCGGTTCGCAGCCCGCTTCGCTCCCACGACCTTCGTCGCCGCGATCGTGATCGGCACCTGCGCAGGGGTGGTGCTGCTGTGAACCGGCAGGCACAGGCCGTGATCATGCTCCTGTTCGGCGGGTCGATCCTGCGGGCCACCTTCACCGACATGTACCTGCGCTACGTCAAGGAGGGGCTGCGCCCGTTCTTGATCGTCGCGGGCGCGCTCCTGGTCGCTGCCGCGGTGATGACGCTCTGGTACGACCTACGGCCGTCCTCGCCTCAACACGACGACGAGCACGACGACGAGCACGACGACAGGCAGGGTGACGGGCACGGCCACAAGCACCATGAGCCGAAGGTCGGCTGGCTGCTCATCCTGCCCGCGCTCGCCCTGCTGCTGGTGGCACCTCCCGCACTCGGCTCCTACGCCGCCGGGCAGGCGGGCACCGTCCTGACCGCCCAGAATTCCGAGTCGGACTACCCGCCACTACCGGCCGGCGATCCGGCGCCGATCAGCCTGCTCGACTACGCCTCGCGCGCCGTCTTCGACGGCGGCAAGAGCCTGACCGGGCGCAACCTGCTGCTCACCGGCTTCGTCACACCGGGCCCCGACGGACAACCCATGCTCGCGCGAATCGTGCTCACCTGCTGCGCCGCCGACGGACGCCCGATCAAGGTCGCCCTGACCGGCGGCTCCCCGCTGACCGTGCCGGCCGATACCTGGGTCAAGGTCATCGGTGTCTACACGGCTCGCACTGAGAAGGACAACGTCAACAAGGCCACCGTTCCCTACCTCGAGGTGCAGACCTGGCAGGAGATCCCCACCCCGAAACAGCAGTACGAATGACGGCACTCCCCCGCTTCGGCCCCATCGCCCTGGCAGTCGCCATGGCGGCCGGCGGTGTTCTGGTATTCCGCGCGCCGCACCACGATCGCCCACCGCCGGCCGGCCGGGTGCCGGCGACGCTGGCCTGGCCGAGCGCGCAGCGCGCCGACATGTCCGGCAATCTCGGTGACGGGCCGTTGTTCAACCCGGGCTACTTTCTGGACGTCCGCACGGCTGTAGGCACGGCACCTACCCCCGATGGCGCCTCGATCCGGCTCCTCGTTCGCACCGGCTCGTCGGTACGGGAGATCCGCCGCCTGCCGGCCGCTCGCAGTCCCTACTTCGCCAACGTCACGGCGGCCGGCGACGACCTGGCCTGGACGGAGTCCACCGACACCGCTCATGTCCAGGTCTGGGCCGTCAACCTGCGTGCCGGCAGCCCCGCGCGGCGGCTCACGACCGACACCGGCAACGCCGTTTTCTACGACTCCCAGTACGACCTGGTCATTGCCGACGGCCGAGTCCACTGGACGGCTGCCGCAGTGAAGGGCGCTGAGACCACCGAGATCCGCTCGGTTCCGCTGGCCGGCGGTGCCGTAGAGGTCCGCCGTGAGCCCGGCAGCTGGGCGCTCACGTCCTGGCCGTGGCTGACCAACGGGTTGGATCAGCCCTCGACGAGCAGACTGCGCAACATGGCGACGAACCGCGACGTCACGGTCGACAACGCCGGCACCGAGTTGTCCACCTGCAGCTCTACCTGGTGCCGCGTCATGGTCATGAACAGCAGCGGCCTGGTCCGAATCGATCTCATGCACCCCGACGGCACCGCACGCCGGCAAATCGCGGGCAGCGCCGCCTTGGCAGCGATCACGGACGTTGCGGTGCTCGATCGCTTTGCGGTGCTCACCGAGGCCGGGCCCGCCTCCGATCTGACCGGCGCCGCGCAGCTGCTGGTGTACGACATAGCGAATAAGCGCACCGTCGACATCAGTGCGGACGTCACCGCCGTATTCAGCCGCGGCGGGGTGGTGTGGTGGTCCACCGGTGACCAGGACGCGCCCACCTGGCACAGCCTCGACCTGCGAACGGTCTGAGACGGCTCATAGTTCACCGCCGGCGAAGCGGACCACCTCGCCGACCAGGCGCCGGGTCGCTTCATCGCTGAGCGCATAGAACACGCGGCGCCCCCGGCGGTGCCGGCGGATCAGCTTCGCGTCCAGCAGGTGGCGCAAATGGTGCGCAACGATGGTGGAGTCCAGCGGCAGCGCCTTCGCCAGGTCCGCGGGACTGGACTCGTCGTCGACCATCAGCACGACCAGGATACGGAACCGGTGCTCGTAGGCCATGCCGCGCAGCGCTGCGATGACCCGATTGAGGGCCTGCGCCGTCGGCTCAGGCTTAGCCATACCGACCGTGGGCTCGCCGCCTGGGCGGTTGACGAGCGGCATGTCGGCCGCCGCGGAACCACTCATCGCGCCGGCTCCACGGCCGGCCGGAGAGTCGATCGCCACCGAGGTGCGCCGGGCAAACAGCTACGGATCCAAGAGTTCACGTCTACCACCCCTTTGCTGGAACGGTAGTCATTTTCAATAACATGGTCTAATTGCGACCTGACAATGAGTTCATCTCGAACGCGACCGTCGGAATCCGGCCGGCCGGCCGAACCAAATCAACCGCCGCTGCGTACGGTCAGTTGACAGCGCAGCGGGAGGTCACTCATCAAGACGGCAGCAGAACTCTGGGCATCGTTCACCACAGTGCTCAGCCTCGGCGTCGCCCTGTCGGCAAGCGGAGCTCTGCTCGCCGGGTTCCCCGCCGCAGGCAAGCCTCCGCCACCGGATCGCGTCCCCGTGGCGACGGCCTGGCCGGGCGCCCAGCGAGCCGTGGTGCCGGCGAACCTGCCCGACGGGACCGCCTACCAGCCCATGTCTTTCCTCGATGCGCACACGTCGGTCGGCACCGCACTCAGCAGGAACGGCAGATCTCTGCGACTCCTGCTCGTCGGTGCCCGCCAGCCGGTCCGGCAGTTACGCGTCGTACCGCTCAACGCCGGCCGGTCGATCCGGGCCGTCGCCGTGGCCGGCACCGTGCTCGCCTGGGTGGAAGGCACGTCCCAGACCGGAATCGAGATCTGGAAGGCCGATCGGCAGGGCGGGAGACCGGCGCAGAGAGTGGCATCCGCCGACGGCTCCGCCGACTCTTACCACTCCCAGTACGACCTGGTCATCAACGATGGCCGACTCTACTGGGCCTCCTCCGGCAAGGACGATCTCACGAATATCCGATCGGTCGCCCTTGCCGGCGGCCCCGTGACGACCCGGGCCGTGCCAGGAAGCTGGCAGCTTTCCGCCTGGCCCTGGTTGGCTGACGGAGTCACCGCGACGAGCGGCACCACCCGGCTGAGGAATCTGGTCACCGGCCAGGAGGTCGGTGTCTCCGGAGCGGGTCCCCGCTCGGCGACCCGATGTACACCGGCCTGGTGTCAGGTCGTCAGCCTTTCCCGTGCCGGCTTCAACCGCATCGAGCTCATGCACCCCGACGGCACGTCGCGGCAGTCGGTGGCGGGCGTGACGGCCGCCACGGTGATCGCCGACGCCGCCCCGCTCGACCGGTTCGAGGTCTTCTCCGAGTTGGGCCCCGACTCCGACCTGACCGGCAACACCCAACTGCTCGTGTACGAGATCGCCACCCGCCGCACGGTGCAGGTCAGCCCGGATGCCGGCAAGGTGTCCTACAGCAACGGTGTGCTCTGGTGGGCCACCGGCAACCAGCAGACCTTCATCTGGCACGCCCTGGACCTACGGACCGTCTGATCCGGCCGCCGCTTAACGCTATTGCCGAACTCATGCACAGTTGACCATGAATAGCAATTGTGTAATCGATCGCCCGAGATCTATGGTGCAGAATTACCTCTCGGCACATTTACGCCCGAGAATGAGATTTAACATTCGCGCTATTGATTTAGATAGATGACCGTCCATACTCTTCGGTGCAGCACACGCTCCCACCCTTTCGGAGGAATGATGCGCATCGAATGTCGCGTCGTCGGCGCCGCTCTCGCGGTCGCAGTCGTCGCCGGCTTAACCACTTTCGCGGAACCCGCCGCGGCAAACCCTGCCGGCCCGGCAACCGGCATCGCCCACACGCGGGTCTGCGCGGCCCGCGCAGGCCTGGCCCACTGCAACGCCATCCGCACCACCCACGCGGGACCCGCGCCCCAGGCCGCCACTCCGAGCGGCCTGAATCCGTCCGATCTGCAGTCTGCCTACGGCCTCACCGCTGCAGCGGCCGGCGGGACAGACCAGACCATCGCCATCGTCGATGCCTATGACGCGCCGACCGTCGAGGCCGATCTCGCGGTCTACCGCAGCTACTTCGGACTTCCGGCCTGCAACAAGGCGAACGGCTGCTTCACCAAGGTGGACCAGACCGGCGGCACCAGCTATCCGGCCACCAACGCGGGCTGGGCCGAAGAGATCTCCCTCGACGTCGAGATGGCCTCCGCCATCTGCCCCCGGTGCAAGATCCTGCTGGTCGAGGCGACGACCGCCTCATTCGCCAACCTCGGCGCAGCCGTGAACTACGCCGCCGGCAAGGCGGACGTGGTCAGCAACAGCTACGGCGGGGCCGATGCACGCGATACGCGATACGGCAGCTACTACAACCATCCCGGCGTCGCGATCACCGTCAGCTCAGGCGATGCCGGCTACGGCGTGCAGTATCCCGCGTCCTCCCACTACGTCACCGCGGTCGGCGGCACCACGCTGAGGAAGGCCGCCGGTACCACCCGCGGCTGGAGCGAAACCGCGTGGAGCGGCGCGGGCAGTGGCTGCTCCACCCGCAACACAGCGCTCACCAGTGCACCCACCACGCTCACCGGCTGCGCCAAGAGGGCCGTCGCGGACGTCTCGGCGGTGGCCGATCCGGCAACCGGCGTCTCCGTGTACGACAGCACGCCGTTCCAGGGCGCATCCGGCTGGCTGACGTTCGGGGGGACCAGCGTCGCGGCGCCGATCATCGCAGGCGTCTTCGCCCTCGCCGGCAACGCGTCGGCCATCGACAACAACTACCCGTACACCCACTCGTCGTCGCTGAACGACGTGACGTCCGGATCGAACGGTTCCTGCCCGACGGTAAAATGGTGCGCCGCCGGTACGGGCTGGGACGGGCCGACCGGGCTCGGCACGCCGAAGGGCACCGCCGCCTTCTGAGCGTGCGCCTGGTGTCCCGGCCGACATGGGTAATCGGCCGGGACACCAGGTATCGCTCCCTCGGCACCATTCTCCGGTACACCGAATTACTTTCCTGAATGGCGGCGACGGAGCTATACCCAGAATTCGATGTCGATGACGCCGATACCCATGTGCATGTACCTCTGGGGTGAGTTCACGTAACGGTACGCACGGCGCCGGCGTATCCGTCAGGCCAGATGCCGGACCAGGTGATCGATCACCGCTCGGGCGTCGTCCTCGATGCCGTTGATGAAGCTCGACCGGCGCCGCCGCAGCATGGGCAGTCCCAGGGCGTACAGTCCGGGTGCCTCGACCACGCCGCCCTCGTGGCGCAGCCGGCCTTTGGCGTCGAGCACCGGCGCCGCCAGCCAGCTGTAGTCGGGGCGGAACCCGGTCGCCCAGACGATGGAGCCGATCTCGCCGGTACGCAGATCCAGCTGCAGCCGGGTCGCGTCGGGCACGGCGGTCGGCGGAAACTCCTCGGGCGGGCCCACCTCTGTTTCACGGCCGCTGCGGCACGCCCACTCATCGAACGTGGCCAGCAGCCGTCTCATTTTGAGATCCGCCAGCGAGCACACGTTGCGCAGCCCGCCGGAGAACAGCGCGGTGCCGTCCCGTACGACCGCCCAGCGACCGACCAGCTCGACGCCCAGCGCGGTCAGCGTGTTGAGATCCAGGGTGCTGTGCTCAGGAGTGCCCACGAGCTGCGGTGACGGGAGCCGGCGGGCCCGGGTGAGGTCGTCGACCTCGTCATAGCGCTGATCCCAGACGCCGGAGGCATCCATCCACCAGAGCACGTCGCGCTTACGGTAGACGCGCGGCAGCCGCACGTGCTCCCCCACTGCGAGGGTCACCTGCCGGCCCGAGCGTTGCAGTTCGGCCGCCAGCTGCACCCCGGTCGCCGATGCGCCGACGACGAGCACGCCCCCGTCGGGTAAGCCGGCTGGGCCGCGGTAGCCGAGCGGGGTCAACTGCTCGACGGAGGCCGGAACCGCGGCACTGAACTCCGGCACCGTCGCCAGGTTGCAGGCGCCGCTGGCGAGCACGACCGCCCGGCTGCGCACGTCACCCCGGTTGGTCGACACGTGATAACCGTCGTCGAGGGGCCGCACGGAGGTGACGTCGGTGCCGGCTCGCACCGGCGCCTGAGCGACGATGGCGAAGTGCTCGATGAACTCGATCACTTCGCCCATCGTCAGGTAGCCGTCCGGGTCCGGGCCGTCGTAGTGCCGGCCCGGCAGCCGGTTCAGCCAGTTGGGCGTGAGCAGGCGCAGGGAATCCCACCGTTCACGCCGCCACGAGTTGGCCACCTCGCCCCGTTCGAGCACGACGTGATCGACCGAGCGGTCGCTGAGGAAGCGGCTGGCGGCCAGGCCGGCGTGCCCGGCACCGATGACAACTGTGGTGACGCTTTCGATGACTCAGCCCGCCCTGACTAGCTGGCGAAGGTGGTTCAGGCGACCTCGACCGTGACGTTGGTCGGATTGCTGAGGGCGTCGTAGACGGCGGAGCGCTTCTGAGACTGGGCCACCAGCGCTTCGATCTCCTCCTTCGAGGCGTCCGCGTCGATCGCGAAGGTCACCTTGATGTCGTTGAAGCCGTTACGGACGTCGCTGTCGGCGCCGAGGATGCCCCGGACGTCGTGGTTACCCTCGACCTTCGACTCGACCGAGCGCAACTGGATGCCCCGGTTCTGCGCGACGGAGGCCACGCCGGCAGTCAGGCAGCTCGCCAGGCCCACGAGCAGGTACTCGATCGGGGTGATGCCTTGGTCCTCCGCGGCGAAGACCTCCGGGTGGTCGGCGGAGAACACCGTTTCGGTCTTGTGCGTCTGCTCCTGCCCCAACCCGAAGAACTTCTCCACGGTCGTGGTGCTGTGTACGCCGTTCTGCCACTTCGCCGACGCCCGCCAGGTGAACTGCGCCGCCTCGGGCGCACCCCTCAACACCTCACGCGCCTCGAGCAGCGCCTGCACGTTGACCCCGTTGTCGACGGTTGTCATATCTTCATTCTCCTTTTCACGCCTTATCCCTACAGCCCCGATAGAGGATACGGACAATATATTGGCCCGCGGGGACTCAGCCTAGCTATCATCACCCGCATGGCGGTGCACTCGACCCTTCCGGCCGGCTCGGTCGGCAGCGTCGAGACCCGGTTCCTCGACCTGCCGGCGCCGTTGTCGCTCGGCTGCGGGCGCGAGCTGCACTCGGTCCGCGTGGCCTACGAGACGTATGGCACGCTCTCCCCGCAGCGTGACAACGCCGTCCTGGTCTGTCACGCCCTCAGCGGCGACGCCCACGCGGCCGGCTTCTCGACGACACCGGTCGCGGCGGGCACCCGCGACGGCTTCGCCGCCGAGCGCCGCGACGGCGCGGCCGGCAAGGGCCTCGGCTGGTGGGACGGCATGATCGGGCCGGGCAAGGCGTTCGATACCGACCGTTTCTTCGTCGTCTCCACCAATCTACTCGGCGGCTGCCGGGGAACGACCGGCCCGTCCTCGATCGACCCCACCACCGGCAGACCGTACGGATCAGATTTCCCGGTCATCACGGTCGCTGACATGGTCCGCTGCGAGCGGGCCTTTCTCGACGAGTTCGGCGTCGAGCGGCTCGCCGCGGTCGCCGGTGGTTCGCTCGGCGGGATGCAGGCGCTTCAGTGGGCGGTGCTGTTCCCCGACCAGGTCGATGCCGTTGTGGTGATCGCCTCCACGCACGCCCTGCACCCGCAGGGGCTGGCCTGGAACGCGATCGCTCGGGAGTCGATCATCCGCGATCCCGCCTGGCAAGGCGGCCACTACTACGGAACGGGTCGGACACCCGACGCGGGCATGGGCGTGGCGCGGATGGTCGGCCACATCACGTACCTGTCGGCGCCCGCGCTCGACGACCGGTTCGGCCGGCGGCTGCAGTTCGCCGACGACCTCAGATACACGATCGACGAGCCGGAGATCGAGGTCGAGAGCTATCTACGCCATCAGGCCGAGTCGTTCGTCCGGCGCTTCGACGCCAACACATACCTTTACCTTTCGCGCGCCCTGACCTACTTCGACCTCGCCCGGCAGCACGGCGACGGGTCACTCCACCGGGCCCTCGCCGGCGTCTCCGCGCGTACGCTGCTGATCGCCTTCAGCTCGGATTGGCTCTACCCGCCGGCGGCGTCGATCGAGATCGACGCCGCTCTTCGCAGTCTCGGCAAGCCGGTGGAGCTCCAGCTGATCGAGGCACCCTACGGCCACGACTGCTTCCTGCTGGAGGAAGCGCAACAGACTCCCATCGTCCGCCGTTTCCTGAGCGAGAGCCGATCATGAGCACACCGCGCGTCGAGGAAGAGCACGAGTTCGGGTTCGAGACCCGCCAGTTGCACGCCGGTCAGCGACCCGACCCGAACACGGGCGCCCGCGCGGTGCCGATCTTCCAGACCACCAGCTACGTGTTCGAGGATCCGGAATCCGCTGCCGCCTACTTCAACCTGCAGGAGTACGGCAACACCTACTCGCGGATCATGAATCCGACCGTCGCGGTGTTCGAGGAGCGGGTGGCGAGCCTCGAGGGTGGCGCGGGTGGGGTGGCCTTCGCGAGCGGGATCGCCGCCCAGGCGGCCACGCTATTCACGCTGCTCGAGCCGAGCGACCACGTCGTCGCCTCCGCCGCACTCTACGGCGGCACAGTGAACCAGCTCAAACACCTGCTGCGCAAGCTGAACGTGGAGCTGACCTGGGTCGATCCCGACGATCCGGACGCCTGGCGCAAGGCTGTCGGCCCGAACACGAAGGCGTTCTTCGCCGAGACGATCGGCAACCCGGCCGGGAACGTGCTGGACATCGAGACGGTGGCGGCCATCGCGCACGAGCACGAACTGCCGCTGATCGTGGACAACACCTTCGCGACGCCGTATCTCTGCCGGCCGATCGAGTGGGGCGCGGACATCGTGGTCCACTCGGCGACCAAATTCATCGGCGGCCACGGCACGAGCATCGGCGGCGTCGTGGTGGAGGCCGGTACGTTCAACTGGTCCAACGGGCGTTTCCCGGTCGTCGCCGATCCCTCCCCCGCATACCACGGCCTGCAATTCCACGAGACCTTCGGGACGTACGGCTACCTGATGAAGCTGCGTGCCGAGACGCTGCGCGACCTCGGCGGCACGCTGGCGCCACTGAACGCGTTCCTGTTCCTGCAAGGCCTCGAGACGCTCTCCCTGCGGATGGAACGCCACGTCACGAACGCGGTGAAGGTGGCCGCGTTCCTCGAGTCGCACCCGCTGGCCTCACGCGTGAGCTACCCGGGTCTGCCCTCGAGCGGGTACCAGCCACTGGTGCGGAAATATCTACCGCTGGGGGCCGGTGCGGTGTTCTCGTTCGACTGCGCCGGCGGCCGCGACGGTGGGCAGGATCTGATCCGCGGCGTGACGCTCTGGTCGCATCTGGCGAACGTCGGGGACGCCAAGAGCCTGATCATCCACCCCGCCAGCACGACACACCGCCAGCTCAGCGACGAGGAGTTGCTGGCGGCCGGGGTCGGGCCGGGCACGATACGGCTGTCGGTCGGCACCGAGTCGGTGGAGGATCTGATCTGGGACCTGGAGCAGGTCTTCGCGTACGTGACCGTGGCGGGAGAAACGAGATGACCGAGCTCGGGCGGTACCAGGACGCGTTGACGATCCAGCGAGTGCTCAACACGGCCAGGACGATCGCGATCGTCGGCCTGTCGAACAATCCGCTGCGGGCCAGCTACTTCGTCGGCTACTACCTGAAACGGCACGGCTATCGGGTGATCCCGGTGAATCCCCGGGAGAGTGAGATTCTCGGCGAGAAGAGCTACCCGAGCCTGCTCGACCTGCCCGGGCCGGTCGACGTCGTGAACGTCTTCCGGGCGCCCAGTGCCCTGCCCGGGATCGCCACGGACGCGGTGGCGATCAAGGCCGATGCGCTCTGGTGCCAGTTCGGGGTCATCAACGAGGAGGGCGCGCGGATCGCGGAGAAGGGCGGCCTGGCGGTGATCGTGGATCGCTGCCTCAAGGTCGAGCACGCGCGGTACGTGGGCCGGATGCACTGGCTCGGCTTCAACACGCAGCGCATCACCTCGGTCCGCGCGGGGCTGCAGTGATCGCCGACGAACTCGCGCCCGACCGGCCCTAGCCGGAGCCGGCGGCTGATCGGTTCGGCCGGGCGATCCGTCGACCATTGTGCTCGCGGTCCGGGCAGCGCCGGAGTTCGGGCACGAGATCAGG
Source organism: Actinoplanes sp. (assembly GCA_032160305.1). Lineage (GTDB taxonomy): Bacteria > Actinomycetota > Actinomycetes > Mycobacteriales > Micromonosporaceae > Actinoplanes. Next base: position 1,280 of record JAVHVY010000265.1, on the reverse strand, counting down.
TTTACTGCTGACGACTTGACAACTGTCGAATAGAGTTCGTACATGCGAACCGTCCGGACGGTGGAAAGGGCACTCACCTTGCTGCGCACGATCGCGGCCAGCCCGTCGCCCATGACGTTCGGCGAGCTGCACCGCACGTCCGAGCTGCCCAAGGCGAGCGTGCACAACCTGCTCACCACGCTTGAGGAGACCGGATTCGTGGTCCGTGACGAGAACAGCCGGTTCAGCGTGGGGCTGGCCGCGTTCGAGGTGGGATCGGCGCATCCTGTTCGGACCGGGCTGCTGCGACTGGCCGCACCGATCCTGCGGGATCTGGTCCGGCGCCACAACGAGACCTGCCACGTCGGTATCCTCGACCACAGTGACGTGCTGTATGTGGAACGGCTTGAGTCGACCCAGCCGGTGCGGCTCACCACGGCTACCGGTCGGCGGGTGAGCGCGCACGCGACCGGCATCGGCAAGGCTCTGCTCTCGCTACTGCCCGACCGCGACGTCGAGGAGCTCTATCCGGACGGGCTGCCGGCGCCGATGACCACCGACACGATCTCCGGCATGCCGGCGCTGCTGCGGGACCTGGCGGAGACGCGGCGGCGCGGTTATTCGATCGACAACGAGGAGTCGACCCCGGGCGTACGGTGTGCGGGCTCGGCGGTGAGCGCGCTGGGCTGGCCGGCGGTCGGGATCAGCTTGGCGGTGCCGTTGCAACGGGCGCCGGACGAGCGGATTGCCGAACTGGGTGCGGACGTGCGGGCCGCCGCGACGGCGCTGGGCGACCGGCTACGCGAGGTGCACACCGGGATGATCGTTGTGCCGATCTGAGGCTCAACCCCGGTACGGCGTGGCTGGCGGCCCGCCCACCGGGAGGTCGACGGCGAAGAGGTGCCCCGCTCCGGGGTGCCGCAGACGACGTGCGGGCGGGTAATCCTCCTGCGACGTCGTGACGTACAACGTGGTTCCGGCGAAGGCGCAGCTCGACACCTGGGGGGCGTCGGGTACGTCGATGATCGCCAGGGTTTCGCCGGACGGCGCGTATCGGCGCAGCGTCCCGCTCCCCCACAGCGCCACCCACAGGCAGTCCTCGTCGTCGATGGTCATGCCGTCGGGCGCGCCGTGCGCCGGATCGACGGTGAAGGCCGTTCGTCGGGTCACGGGCTCGCCGGCGTCGTCGAGGTCGAAGACGTCGACCCGCTGCGTCGGGGTGTCGATGTAGTACATGCGGTCCCCGGTGCTGGGCCAGGCCAGCCCGTTGGAGATGGTGACGTCGGTCAGCACGGTGGTGA
>JAVHVY010000024.1:0-12287 GCA_032160305.1 Actinoplanes sp. | reverse complement strand
TCACGAAAGGCAGGGTCCATATGAATGTCCTGAGCGCCGACGGTGGCGAGCTGAGCTCCGTACCGCGGTTGTCCGTAGTTGTCCCGGTGTTCAACGAGGAGGACGTGCTGCCGCTGTTCGCGCAACGGGTGCGTCCCGTGCTCGACGACCTCGGTGTTTCGTACGAGGTACTTGCCGTCGATGACGGCAGCCGCGACGCCACGCCGGCAGTGCTGGAGACGATGCGCCGGCAGTGGCCGCCGTTGCGGGTCGTCCGGCTGCGCCGCAACAGCGGGCATCAGAACGCGCTCACCGCCGGCCTGCAGCGTGCCCGCGGGCAGTACGTGGTCAGCATCGACGTCGACCTGCAGGATCCGCCGGAAGTCATCGCCGACATGTTGGCCCTGGCCGAGACCGCCGGCCTCGATGTGGTGTACGGCGTGCGGACCGATCGCAGTACCGACAGCTCGTTCAAGCGGTTGACGGCAGCGTTGTACTACCGGCTGGTGCGGCGCGTCGTCGGTACGTCCGTGCCGCACAACGCCGGAGATTTCCGGCTGCTCAGTCGTACGGCCGTGGATGCCCTGACCGAGCTGCCAGAGCACGAACGGATCTATCGCCTGCTCGTGCCGTGGCTCGGCCTGCCCAGCGGCGAGGTGAGCTATACGCGGGAGCGGCGCGCTGCGGGCCACTCCAAGTACCCGATCGCAAAGATGATCCGGTTGGCCCTGAACAGCATCACCGGGTTCTCGGCCACCCCGCTACGGGTCGCGACCTGGCTGGGCTGCTCGGGTATCGCGCTGTGCGCGGTGCTCGGCGCGGCTGTCATGGCGGCGTACCTGTGGGGCACCGTCGTCCCCGGCTGGACGTCGATGTTCGTGGCGCTGGTGTTCCTGGGCGCGTTGCAGCTGCTGTGCCTGGGACTGCTCGGCGAGTACGTGGCGCGCATGTTCACCGCGATGCAGGGCCGCCCGGCGTACGTGGTGAGCTTCGACTCAGCGGTGATCACCCAGAGCCGCCCCTATGCGACGACCGGCCGGTAAGGGACTACGCCGTGCAATCCATGACCCTTGTCGCCGACCCGCCCCCAGACCCCGCGGGGCAACTGGCCGAGACACGGACCGTCGCGCCGAAGGTCAGCGTCGCGGCCCGCCGGCCCTGGCGGTCGGCGTTGCTGGCAGGCCTGTCGGTGTGGTCGGTCACCATCGTCGTCCATCTGAGCGTGAGCGCGCTGGCGTGGCTGCCTCGCGGGGGTCGCGAGACCCCGAACCTCTGGATGGTCGCCCTCGGCTGGAACGGGTGGGACGCCGGGCACTACGTGCGCATCGCCGAGAACGGCTACCACCTGGGCCCGGGCTTCCCGGCGTTCTTCCCGCTGTACCCGCTGCTGATACATATCTGTGATGCGGTGCTGCCGGGCGGCGCTGTGGTCAGCGCCCTGCTCGTCGCGAACGCCGCCGCGTTCGGTGCGCTGGCGATGCTGTACCGACTGGCCGATCACGAGTTCGGGCCGCAGGTGGCCCAGCGTGCCGCCTGGTACCTGGCCGCCTTCCCGATGGGGTTCTTCCTCTTCATCGGCTACAACGAGTCGCTGTTCCTGCTGTTGGCAGTCGGCGCCCTGTACGCCGGACGCCGGGGGCACTGGTGGCTCGTCGGCGTGTTGGGCGCGTTGTCGTCCGCCACGCGGCTCTTCGGTGTGCTGCTGATAGCTCCGCTGGCGATCGAGTACCTGCGCCAGCTCGGCTGGCGGCCGCGCCGAATCCGGCCCGACGTGCTGGGGTTGGCGCTGGTGCCGCTGGGCGTGGTCGGCTACAGCATCTACTGCCTGGTGGAGCTGGGCAGTCCGCTCGCGTTCAGCATCGCCCAGGACCAATGGGGTCGGCGGTACACGTTCCCGGGCGAGGCGTGGCTGATCGCGGTCCAGCAGATGCGCGCGCACAGCGTGCTGGCACCGGGCACACTTGCCAGGATCCTCGACGCCGGCACGATCCTGATCGCGGTGGTGTTGCTGATCCTGTGCGTGACCGGACGGTTCAAGTTCCGGCGCGACCAGGTCTATCTGGTGGTGCAGGCGGGACTCACGTTGCTGATGCTGGTGTCGACGGAGGTCGGCGGCCGCGCGATGCAGTCCGCCCCGCGCTACATAATGGAAGCTGTTGCGGTCTTTATCGTCCTGGCCCGGATGGGCGCCAACCAGGTCGTCGACCGGACCGTGCTGATGATCGGCGTGTCCCTGCACGCGGTGTTTCTGGTGATCTTCATGTCGGGCACTTTTCTTGTCGCCTGATCGCGCAACCGCACGGTGCATGGCGGGAGCCGGGGCTGAGCGGTTTCCTGTCGGGGGGTGCTGGTAGAAACGACATCGTTCAAACATGCGTACGAATGAGGGATGGGTGTCTTGATGGCTGGCGCGCGCACCGGGGTTCGGGGTCTTGACGAGGATGAGCTGCGGGCGATCCGGGAGCAGGTGGCGGCGGGCCGGCGGCCGCGGGTGGTGTTCACCGAGTCGGCGGGGCAGATCGCCGGGCAGGTGGGTCAGGTGGTCGGGTTGACGGATCCGGCGCAGTCGGAGGAGTTCGTGGTGGTGCGCTTCGGGCGCGACGAGTTGCCCTTCTCCCCCGGTGATCTTGAGGTGGCGCCGAAGGGTGCGCCGCTGCGCAAGCCGGTCCCGGCGGTTGTGGCGGCCGCGCCCGCCCCCCCGGAGCCGGAGTTCGTGATCGACAAGCCGGTCCCGGTGCAGGCGGTGCAGCCGCCGGTGGAGCCGCCTGCTGCTGTGCCTTCACCGCGGAAGGTGGCGGCGAGGCCGGTGAAGGCGAAGGGCCCGGCGGGACTGACGGTGACGCTGGCGTACGCCGACGGCGAGTGGACGGTGGCCGCCGTCCAGGGCGCGAAAGCGCTGGCGAAGCCGTATGTGATCCGGCCCGCGGAGGCGTTGCGGATGGTGTCGCTGATCGACGTGCCAGGTGTGCAGGAGGCGGTGGAGCAGATCGTGTCGGCTGAGCGGGCGGAGGCTGAGCAGCAGGCGCAGCGGTTGCGAGCGGAACTGGCGGAAATCGAGGCGCGGCTAGCTGAGCTGCGGGCTGACGGCTGACGGAGATCGAGGCGCGGCTAGCTGAGCTGACGGCTGACGGAAATCGAAGCGCGGCTAGCTGAGCTGACGGCTGACGGCTGACGGAAATCGAGGCGCGGCTAGCTGAGCTGCGGGCTGACAGCTGGCGGCGGCGGCTCGTGCGATCATGGCGGCTTGATGGAAACGACGTGGCGGGTTCCGGGGCTGTGGCGGGCGTTGCTCGTTCTCGCGCCCGCGCTGGTGTTCCCGATCTGCCGGTTGCGGGTGTCGGTGCAGGATCCAGTGGCGTTGCGTGCTGGTCCGCTGATTCTCGCGGCGAATCATGTGAGCCCGGTGGATCCGATCATCATGACGGCGGCGTGTGCGGTGGCCGGTGTGGCGCCGCGGTTCCTGGCGACGGGCGGGTTGTTCCGGGCTCCGGTGGCCGGCTGGGTGATGCGTAAGTCGGGTCATCTGCGCGTGGACCGGGGTTCGGCGCAGGTGGCGCAGGCGTTGCCGGATGCGGCGGTGGCGCTGCAGGCGAATTCGGTCGTGCTGGTCTATCCGGAGGGGCGCATCGGCTTGGACCCGTGGATGTGGCCGGAGCGCGGCAAGACCGGGGTGGCGCGGATGGCGGCGTCGTCGGGTGCGCCGGTACTGCCGGTGGCGCAATGGGGCGCGCACCGGGTGATGCCGTACGAGACGCCGACGGGTCTGGCGGGGTCGCTGCTGCGGGCGTTGTGGCGCCGGCCGGTGGTGCAGGTGCGGTTCGGCCGGCCGGTGGATTTGGGCGGGTTGTCGGGGACGGCTGGTGCGCAGGCGCTGCAGGCGACGCAGCGGATCGTGGAGGCGATCGACGAGACGTTGGCGCCGCTGCGCCCGGGTGAGATGCGGCTGCCCCGATTCGTGGACCGGACCCGGCCGGTGGACATGTCCCGGGTGCGGCCTCGGCCGCCGGGCTAGCCGAGCCGTGCGGCTGCCGGTGCGCGCCGGCCAGAGCAGCCCTTGTCGGTGTCGGTCCTCCCCCGGGCTACGGCGGATCAGACGCTTGAGGCCCATCGCTCGGGAACGTCGTGCTAAGGATGATCTTGGTGATCGCGGATGTCCTCGTCGGCCACGCTCCGGTAGGCGGTGAGGAAGCACGCGAGCTCGCCGGCCGCCGTGTAACCGACCCAGGTCTCGAACCGGCCGTCGCCGCCCAGCCGAAAGCAGATCAGGTTGTTGTCCTCCTCATCGTCATAGAACGTGTAGGGATCGTGGTAGCCGAAGGAGAGGTCGGCGATGAGGTCGGCGCGCGCCTCGTCGTCGGTCAGGCTCTCGAACACTTCGACCGACCCGAACGAGCCGGTGCCGCCGTCGACCGGGAAGTAGCAGCGTTCCCACTCCGGATGCGAGGCGACCTTGGCCGGTCGCCACTCCGCCACCGCGCCGGCGCGGACGATCACCTGCGCGGCGATCACCAGATCGCCGTCGAGGTACACCTGTACCGGATAGACGCCCGGCGCGACGGTCTCCGTGAACGCCCAGTCGGCGACCGGCCCGCCGCCGAAGAGACCGGGCGGCTCGGCGGCCACCAGGCGGCCACTCGGCAACTTCAGCGGTTCGGTCCCGACGACCTGCGCACCTGCCAGCGCCTTGTCGAAATCAGGATGCATGGCGCAAATCATCGACCATTGCGAATCAAGCCGGTTGGCCAGGGCGAGAATCCGGATTGAACGACTTCTTCCGGCAAGGCTCATGCCTTTGGGAATTAGAACTCTGGCCGCGCACGTACACTTCTTGGCGCATTCCGCGACGGACGGTGGCGTCGGACAGTGACCGACTGACGGCGTCGGGCTACTCGGCGCGGCGCTGGCGCAGGTAGGCCAGGACCGCTTCGCGGGTGGTGCGGACGCCGAACCGGGCCCGGGCCTCGGCGATGCGCCGGTTGGCCGTACGCAGGGACAGAAATTCGGCGGCGGCCGCCGCCGCGATCGTGTCGCCGGCGGCCAGGCGGTCCAGCAGCGCCCGCTGCTCCGGGATCAGGTCGGTGACCGTCTCCGGCTCCCCCGCGCCGAAGTGCACGGCGCCGAGGCGGCTCAGGTCGTCGACCAGCGCCCGGCCGAGCGGGGTTTCCGGATCGCAGATCGCGACGACGCCGGCTCCGCGGGCCGCCGCCAGGACGGCCAGTTGCAGGGTGTCCTTGTCGGTGATCCGGCCGTGCAGCACCAGGTTCGCGCCGGTCACGTCCCAGGCCGGGTCGGGCAGCGCGAAACCGGCGCGGATCACCCACCCGTCGCGGGTCAGCCGGCGCAGCACCGTGTCCGCGTCGGCGCTGGTGGTCACGACGCTGCGGGGGGCGTCGGGGTGTCTGCTCACCGGCTGTCCTCCCGGTCGGCGTCGGCGTCGGCGAACGCGAGCGCGGCCGCCTCGGTGCGGGTCCGGGCGCCGAGCTTGCGCATGCCCGCCCGGATGTGGGTGTCGACGGTCTCCGCGGAGATGCCCAGTTGGCCGGCGATCCGGCGGGTCGGCTCGCCGGCGGCGACCAGGCGCAGCACGTCGGTCTCGCGGCGGGTCAGCTGGCTGCCGGAGCGAGGGCTGCGGCTGTCGCGGTGCACGCTGTGGCGGCGCAGCGCGCGCCGGGCCCGGCCGGCCAGCACGGTCAGGCCGGCCGCGTCGGCCAGCTCTTCTGCGGCGAGCAGCGCGTCGACGGCCCGCTGCGGGTCGGTGTCGATGACGCCGGCGGCGAGCAGGCAGCGGACCCGTTCGCGCAGGGCGGTGCCGGCCCAGATGTCGGCGGCGGCGGTGAAGCCGGTGCCGGTGGCCCAGGCGGTGAGGGTGCGCCACGCGGCGGCGGGCAGTCCGGCGGGGATGGCGGCGGGGCCGGCGGTGTTCAGGTCGTGGGCGGCCCAGCGGGCGGTGATGTGATGCAGGCCGGTCAGCAGTCCTTCACCGGTGGTGCCGGCGAGCCCGGCGACGGCCCGGTCGGGTTGCCCGTCCAGCCAGGCCGCTTCCCGGGTCACCCAGGCGATAGCCGGATGCGCGGGGGCGCCGGCGAGGCGGGTGCGGGCGGCGGCGAGCAGCCCGGTGTCGGCTTCGATCAGGGCGGTGGCGGCGAGGGCGTACGCGCGGGCGGCGGCGGGCAGCGACCGGTCGGCGAGATCCGCGGCCCGTCGCTGCAACCGGTCGGCGGCCACGACCCGCGAACCGTCGGCCTCCGGGTCCGTGACAAGTCGCCCGGGGGCGTCGGCCTCCGGGTCCGTGACAAGTCGCCCGGGGGTACCGGTGTGCTCCGGGGCCGGACCGGCGGTGCCGGCCGCCTCTGGATCTGCGGCGTGCCCGGGCGGTACGGTCGGATGGCCGGCGATCGACCAGAGCGCGGCGGGCAGCCCGTCAACGCTACCGATTGCGGTGCCGTGCAGCGCTTCGGCCCACTCCGCCGCGGCGGCGAAGCGGGTCTGCCAGCTGTACGCCAGGTCGGCCGCGCAGGAGCCGGCGGCCGCCCGGGCGACCGCCGCGGACTCGATTAGGCGTCCGTCCGCGGCGAGGTGCTCGACCAGCAGCCAGGCGCTCCACCGGCCGGTCAGCGGGTCGGCGCAGGCGGAGGCGGCGGCGAGGGTGGCGTCCCAGCCGGGTACGCGGTGCCAGGCCCGGACGGCGGCCAACGCGGCCGCGACCGGCGCCGGGGGTGACGGGTAGCGGGCGGCGACCTTGTCGGCGGTGTCCTGCGCGGCGATCGGATCGGCGGCCAGGTCCGCGAGCAGCAGCACCCGGTCACGGGCGGCGACGACCGGGGCGGGTGCGGCGTCCGGCACGGGGGCAACGGCGGCGCGGGCGGCGAGCGGCTCACCGGCCTGCAGGAGCGCTTCGCCACGCAGCACGGCCGCCTCCACCCCGAGCGGCCCGGCGCTGAGCAGCACCTGGGCGGCGGCGCGGGGCCGCCCGGCGGCCAGGGCCGCGTCGGCGGCGGCGATGCGTACCCGCGGGTCTATCGTCACCTCGCTGAGGCCGCAGGCGAACAGCAGCAACGCCGCCCGGTCCCCGCCGGAGCTGTGGTCCGCGGCGGTCAGCGCCCGCCGGTACGCGCCCGGGTGGTCGCCGGCGGCGAACAGGTGCTGGGCCGCTTCTGCGGGCGGGGTCAGTTCGGCGAGCCGGCGGTGCAGGTCGGTGCGGGCGGCCGCGTCGAGCAGGCCGGCCGCCGTCTCCGCCAGATACGTCGACACGGGCAGCAGCGCGCCGTCCGCGGTGGTGGCCAGCCCGGCGGTGATCAGGTCGGCGGCGCCGGGGCCGAGCAGGGCGGCGGGGGCGCTGCGGCCGAGCAGGCCGAGCGCGGCCAGGGCGGTGCGGGCCGGGCGGGGCAGGTCGGCCAGCGCCGCGGCCATCGCGTACGCCACCTGGTCGATCTCTGCGGCGGCGGGGCCGCGGCCGGCCGCGGCGTGCCGGGCGAGCGCGGTCACCGCCAGCGGGTTGCCGCCGGCGCGGCCGGTCACCGCGGCCAGGGCGTCGTCGCTCAGGTGCGGGGCGCTGCGGCGGGCCAGGTCCGTCGCGGCGGCGCGGCTCAGCGGCGGCACTGCCAGCCAGGCGGTGGCCGTCTCCCGCAGCGGCGTCTCGTCGAGGCGGTGCGGGGTACGCAGGGCCACCGCGACGCGGCAGTGCCGGGCCAGGTGCGCCACGGCGGCCAGGGTGGCCGGGTCGGTGTGCTGCAGGTCGTCGAGGATCAGCAGGCCGCTGCGGACTCGGGAGCGGACCGCTTCGGCGAGCAGGGCGACGTCGTGCACGGGCAGCCGGGCGCGCACCGCCCGCGACAGTGCCAGGGCCGGCACGGCGGCGAGCATGGCCAGGCCGCCGCCGCTGTAGACGGGGCCGCGGGCGGTTTCGGCGAGCCGGCGCAGCACGGTGCTGCGGCCGGCGCCGGGTGGCCCGGTGACGACGACCAGGCCGGGGCGCAGCAGGATGCCGGCTGCCCGCGCGGCCAGGTCGTCTGGTGGCACCGGCGTCCCTCCCCGTCTTGTCGCGGCGGCGGGTACCCGTTCGTGCGGGTGGCACGAACATGGGATCCGCCGTCCTGGTCCCGATCCGTAGTCTGTGGAGCGGCAGGCGTCCCGCCCTGCCCGTGCCGGTGCACCCGGAAGGACAAGGCCGAGACATGTGTACCCACGACCGCCGCTGTCAGCACATTGTCGCTGACGGCAGGCGCGGCTGACGAGCCGCCGTGGTCGGGCCCCTCTCCACCCGGATGGCTGCGTTGTGTGACGAAATGGTCGCGCGGGTCGGCCCGGACGCCGGTGGCCAGGTAAGACAGATCTCGGACAGGCTCGGTGAGCCGTTACGGGTTGCGATCGCGGGTCGTCTGAAAGCCGGAAAGTCGACACTCGTCAACGCCCTGATCGGGCGTCGGGTGGCCCCGACGGCGGTCGGTGAGTGCACCCGGGTCGTCACCCGTTTCCGGTACGGGACGGCCGACCGGGTAGACGTGGTGTTACGCGACGGCACCCGGTCGAGTCTGCCGCTGGACGAGGACGGGATGATCCCGCAGCGGCTGGGCGTGAGCGCCGCCCGGGTCGCGTATGTCGACGTGCAGTTGACCAGTGCGAAACTGCAGGACCTGACCGTGGTGGACACGCCGGGGCTGGCGTCGACGGACCCGCAGGTGTCGGTGCGCGCCGAGCAGGCCCTCGGCACCTCCACCGCCCCGTTCGACGCGGACATCGACGCGGATTCGGCCAGTGCGGTCGCCGCCGCCGAGGCGGTCGTCTACGTGTTCACCCAGGCTGTGCGCGCCGACGACATCCGGGCGCTGGAGGCGTTCCGGGCCACCTCGGCGCGGCTGCAGTCCAGCCCCATCAACGCGCTTGGCGTCTTCGGCAAGGTGGACACGCTGGTCGGCGGGGCGCTCGACCCGTGGCCGGTTGCCGGTCCGCTCGCCGAGCAGCAGGCGGCGCTGCTCGCCCGTACGGTGTCCGAGGTGGTCCCGGTCATCGGCCTGCTCGCCGAGACGGCCGAGGCCGGCCGGCTCACCTCCGGCGACCACGCCGCCCTGCTCGAGTTGTCTCGGCTGAGCGCCGCCGAGCTGGGCCTGCTGCTGGCGTCGGCGGACCTGTTCCGCAGCCGCCCCACCCCCGTCGACGCCGCTCGCCGGGATCGCCTGATCACACTGCTCGACCTGTACGGCATCGGGTTCGCCATCGCCTGTCTGAGCGCACAGCCGCAACTGGGCACCGGGGAGCTGGTCGGCCGGCTCGCCGAGGCGTCCGGGTTCCCGCGGCTGCGGCTTACCGTCGAGGAGTCGCTGCGCTGGCGCTCCGACGCGATCAAGGCCGGCTGGGCGATGTCGCGGCTGGAACGTCTCGCCGGGCACACGGGCGACCTGCGGGACCGGGAGACGTTGCGGGAGCTGACCGAGCGGCTGCTGCGCGAGCCCGCCTACCACCGGCTGCGGCTGCTGGAGGCGGCGCAGCGGGTGGCGACCGGCGCGGTGCCGATGCCGGTCGACTGGGAGCAGGAGCTGACCCGGCTGGCCACCTCCGACGACCCGGCCTGGATCCTGCGGCTGCCCGGTGCCGGGGCGCAGCAGCTGTATGACGCCGCCGTGCAGGCCGCGAACCGTTGGCGGGTGTACGCGGTGGCCGGTGCCGGCCCGGCGCAGTCGCGCGTCGCGCAGGTCGCCCACCGCGGCTTCCACCTGTTGTCGCAGCAGTTGCGCGCGCAGGTGACCCGATGACCCGGACCCTGGCCGCGACGCTGGACGTGACGGTCCGCGACACGCTGGCCTATGTGCGCACCGCCGCCCCGGACGCCGGGGCGGAGCTGAGCGAGCTGCGCCGCCAGCAGCTGACTCGCCCGTCGGTGGTGCTGGTCGGCGAGACGAAACGCGGCAAGTCGTCGCTGATCAACGCGCTGCTCGGGGTGCCCGGCCTGTCGCCCGTCGACGCCGCCGTCGCCACCAGCGCCTATCTGCATTTCGTGCCCGGCGCCGCGGCCGCGCGGGCCTGGCTACCCGGTTCCGGCGATCCGGTCGACATCGCCGTAGACGACCTGCGGGCGTGGGCGACCGGCGCGCACCGGGCCCGGCGGATCGAGATCAGCCACCTGGCGCCGCTGCTGCAGTATATGAGCCTGCTCGACACCCCCGGCGTCGGCGGTCTCGACCCGGCGCACACCGCGGTCGCGTTGGCCGCGGTCGACCAGGCCACCGCGCTGCTGTTCGCCGCCGACGCCTCCGCGCCGCTGTCGGCCCCGGAGCTGGCGTTCCTCGTCGCGGCCAGCGAACGGGTCGACGCGGTCGTCTTCGCCCTGACCAAGGTGGACGCCTCTCCGGGCTGGCGGCGCGTCCTCGACGACAACCGGGCGTTGCTACGCGCGCACGCCCCCCGCTTCGCCGACGCGCCGTGGTTCCCGGTGTCGGCGCGCCTCGCCGAGCTGGCCCGTACCGCGCCGGGCGGCGAGCAGGCCGCCCTGGTCGACGCCTCGCGGATCGCCGGGCTGCAGCACGCCCTGGTCGACCTGGCCGGCCGCGGCCACCAGCTGCAACTGGCGAACGTGCTGCGCGCCGCCCGCGGTGAGCTGGCCCGGCTGCTCGGCGCGGCCGAGGCCCGGCTCGCGGCCACCGACGCGGACCCGGCCGCGGTGGCGGCGGCCCGTGCCGAGCGGTCCAAGCTGGCCGCCCGCAAACGCACCGAGTCGCGGCAGTGGTCGCTGCTGCTGAGCACCGAGACGCAGCGGGCCCGCGTCGAGGTCGTCGGGCTGCTTCGCACCCGGATCGCCGCGCTGCAGCAGCAGTCCACCGCGACGATCGACACGGCCCGCGGTGCCCGGCTGAGCAGCCTGCCCGACCAGGTCGACACGGAGTTGCAGGCGCTGGCCGTGCAGCTGTCCCGCGACCTGCAGACGACGTTTCGGCAGGTCGGCGAGAAGGTGCTGGCCCGGGTGTTCGACCCGGCCGAGCTGGACGGGCTGCTCGACCGGCTCAACGCCACCCTGCGGCACGCCCTGGACACCGGGACGCCGCGCGACGGTTCCGGTGACAACATGCTGATCGCCTTGTCGGCCGGCGGGATCGCGTTCATGGCCGGCCGCGGCGCGATCTTCGGCGCGTCGGTCCTGGGCGCCGGTGGGGTCGTCGCGGGCGGCCTGCTGATCCCCGTCGCCGGGATCGGTTTGGGCCTGGCGGCGGGCGGTTATGTGCTGTACCGGCGGCGGGTGCAGACCGACCGGCAGCAGGCCCGCACCTGGCTACGCGACGTCCTCGGCGAGGCCCGCGCCGCCCTCAGCGACGAGATCTCGTACCGGTTCACCGATCTGCAGTACGCGTTGTCGATCGCCGTCGACGACGCGGTCGAACGGCGGCTGCGTGAACTCGACGCGCACATCGCCGATATCGACGCCGCCGCCGCGCAGGACGCGGCCGGCCGGGCCACTCGGCGCAGCCAGGCCCAGCAGGACCGCGACGCGGTCCGCGCCAGGATCCGACAGGTCGACGAGGTCCTCGTGAAGGCTCGGGCGCTGATGCCCGGCCCGGCGAACGACGGTCAGGAGCACCGATGAGCGAGCACGGCTGGCCCGACTTTCACGACGACGGCCTGCACCACGACGACGACGGCCACGACGTGTCGCCGCAGCACGATCCGCTGCACCACGATCCACTGAACCACGATGACAGCGGCTATTTCGAGGACCAGCACCACGACGACCTGCTGGCGCACGACCTGCCCGAGCACGACCTGCCCGACCACGATGCGGGCGACGTCCACGAAGGCCCGGACCCGCACGAGGGGCACGAGGCGGTCGAGCATCACGGGGACGTGGCGGGCCAGCCCGACGACCCGGCCGGGCACGAGTTGCAGACGGTCGGCGCGGACCCGGACGCGCTGCCCGAACCCGACGCCGGGGAAGCGGTCACCGTCTTCCCGCCGGTACTCGACGTCGGCGCGCTGCCCGAACCGGTCGACGGCTTCCCGTGGATCGACACCGGCAGTCTGGGCCTGGTCGACCCGGTCACCGTGCACGCCGCCGCCGGCACCGAGATGAGTCCGCAGGACCTGGCCGACTACGCCGGCACGCAACTGCCGCCGGGCGCCGACCCGTGGGCCGCGCTGGCCGACTCCGACGACCCGGCCACCAGCGCCCTGGCGAAATGGTGGAGTGAGCACAGATGAGATGACATGCATCGACCGGTCACGGTCGGTGGGCTGGGTTGAGGTCACCCGTTCGTGGTCTTGACGGCCAACGGGTTGGGGGGGCCTCCTCAGCTCAGACGCAGCGGTTCTTCTGCGTTGGACAT
>JAVHVY010000212.1:0-7490 GCA_032160305.1 Actinoplanes sp. | reverse complement strand
GGGCGGGCCGGCATTTTCAGAAGGAGAGTTCAGCATGGCGCAAGGAACCGTGAAGTGGTTCAACGCAGACAAGGGCTTCGGCTTCATCACCGTCGACGGCGGGGGTGCTGACGTGTTCGTCCACTTCTCGGCCATCCAGACGAGCGGTTACCGCACTCTGGAAGAGAATCAGCGGGTCGAGTTCGAGATCGCCCAGGGCCAGAAGGGCCCGCAGGCGGAGCAGGTTCGCCCGCTCTGAGACCACCATGCCGGTCTCGCGACCGGCCGCCGACCGCCTGGCGGAGGTCGGCTTTGATCGGGGCCCCGCACCCTCTCAACCAGGATGCGGGGCTCAACCTTTACGCAACAATCCTTGTGATTGCGTTGATCCGACGGCTGCGTTGCCGCTATGGCTGCGTTGATCCCTATTGCCGCGCCGGCCGGCTATGGCTGGCGGGCGCGCTTTCGGACGCCTATCACTATCAAGATCAATCCGGCAATGGCGACGACCGGGCCGATGATTGCCCACAGTGTCACGCCACTCATCACGCTGCCGCCGAGCAGATTCAGTCCCTGCAAGGTCCACAGCCCGCCGAGCACTACGGCGAGAAGTCCGCCGGTCAGCCACGGCCAACTCGATTTCACCATTTGTCATGCACCTGCGGCTTGATCAGGTCGTCGTAGACCGACCGGACGGCGGCGAGGGTCGGCTCGTCCAGCGGGGCCAGGCCGGCCGCGGCCGCGTTGCCGCGGGCCTGCTCCGCGTTGCGCGCGCCCGGGATCACCACGGTCACGCCGCTCTGGTCGATGACCCAGCGCAGGGCGAACTGCGCCATCGTCGCACCGGCCGGCACCAGGGGGCGTAACCGACGCACCGCTTCCAGCCCGGTGCCGAAGTCGAGGCCGGAGAAGGTCTCGCCGACGTCGAAGGCCTCGCCGTGCCGGTTGTAGGTGCGGTGGTCGTCGGCGGCGAAGGTGGTCCGCTCGTCGTAGCGGCCGGAGAGCAGGCCGCTGGCCAGCGGGACGCGCGCGATGATGCCGACCCCGGCCGCGGCCGCCGCGGGCAGGACCCGCTCCAGCGGCTTGAGGCGCAGCGCGTTCAGGATGATCTGGACGCTGGCCGTGCCCGGGCGGGCGATCGCGGCGAGGGCCTCGTCCACCTTCTCGACGCTCACCCCGTACGCCGAGATCCGCTTCTCCTGCACCAGTGTGTCGAGCGCGTCATAAACCTCGGCCGTGCTGAAGACCCGAGTCGGCGGGCAGTGCAGTTGCACCAGGTCGAGCGTGTCGACGCCCAGGTTGGCCCGGGACCGGTCGGTCCAGGCGCGGAAGTTGTCCAGGGTGTATGCGGACGGCTCCTGGGGCACCCGGCGGCCCATCTTGGTCGCGACGGTGATGCCGGGGTGCTCCTTGCGGAACGCGCCGATCACCGTCTCGCTGCGGCCATCGCCGTAGACGTCGGCCGTGTCGAAGAACGTGACACCCGCGTCGGCCGCCGCCTGCAGGGTCGCGTGCGCGTCGTCCTCGCTGACGCTGCCCCAGTCCGCGCCGAGTTGCCAGGCGCCGAGCCCGATGACGCCGACGGTGCGGCCCATCCTCGGAAAGCTGCGATTCTCCACGCTCCGAACCCTACCGCCGGGCTGATATCTTGCGCCAAACGTACGTACGGTTTGGAGGGTTCGCCGCTGCCGCTGCCGTACCCGCTGTCGGAGGAGGAGACGATAGAGTGACTGAGCTGGCTGCGTTCATCGCCGGGCTGCCCAAGGCCGAGCTGCACGTGCACCACGTGGGCTCGGCGTCACCGCGGATCGTGGCCGAACTGGCCGCCCGGCACGAGGGCGACACCCCGGTGCCGGCCGACCCGGCGGCGCTCGCCGACTACTTCGCCTTCCGCGATTTCCGGCACTTCATCGAGGTCTACCTGAGCGTCGTCGACCTGATTCGCGACCCGGCGGACCTGCGGACGCTGACCTACGAGGTGGCCCGCGAGCTCGGCCGCCAGCAGGTCCGCTACGCGGAGCTGACCGTCACCCCGTATTCGCACGTCCGGCGGGGCATCCCCAGCGCGGAGGTCTGCGCGGCGATCGAGGACGCCCGGACCGCCGCCGCCGCCGACTTCGGGGTGGACCTGCGCTGGTGCTTCGACATCCCGGGCGAGGCCGGGCTGGCCGCCGCCGACGAGACGCTGCGGATCGCCCTGCAGGATCGACCCGACGGGCTGGTCAGCTTCGGCCTCGGCGGCCCCGAGGTCGGCGTGCCCCGGCCGCAGTTCAAGCCCCACTTCGACCAGGCCCGGGCGGCCGGGCTGCACAGCGTCCCGCACGCCGGGGAGACCACCGGCCCGGAGACGATCTGGGACGCGCTGCGCGAGCTGAGCGCCGAACGGATCGGGCACGGGATCGCCGCAGCCGAGGACCCCAGGCTGATGACCTATCTGGCCGAGCACGCGATTCCCCTGGAGATCTGCCCGACCTCGAACGTGCGCACCCGCGCGATCGCCGAGATCGCCGAGCATCCGCTGGCCCGCCTGGTCGCCGCCGGGATCCCGGTGTCGATCAACTCCGACGACCCGCCGATGTTCGGCACCACCCTGGAGGAGGAGTACGCCGTCGCCGCCCGCCTGCTCGGCCTCGACGCGGACGGTGTCGCCGGCCTGGCCCGGTCCGCGGTCAGCGCGTGTTTCCTGCCCGCGAGCGGCAAGACCGCGCTGCTGGCCGAGATCGACGACTACGTGCGTACGGCTCAGAGCCGGCCGGCGTAGAGCGGGTCCTGCCAGACGGCCAGCACGACGACGATGCCGATCGTCAGGATCGCCACCCAGCGCAGCATCCGCCTGCGGTTGAAGCGGGCCGGGCCATCCTCCGGTTCGACGGCGGGCTCGGTAATCACATCGTGGTCCAGCATCGTGTGTGCTCCTTATTGTCAGTGGCCGGCTCAGCCCGGAACCGCCGTCCAGCTCTGGTGCCGGGCCCCGTTCGCGTTCTGCAGGGTCAGCACCCGGTGTGCGCCGAAGTGCTGGTCGCCCACGCCGATGATCAGGCCCGCGGTCGTCGAGCGGAGCTGGAAGCCGTGGTCGGAGGTCTGCAACGCCCAGCGCGCGCCGTCGTCGGTGGTGCAGTCGCCCTGCACCAGCGGCGTCCCCGGGACCTCGTTGCCGTTCAGCGGTACGACGCACTTGCCGGTCGCCCTCGACCGCAGCGAGTAGACGCCGCTGCGGGCCGGCACCAGCATCCACTGCTGCTGGGCGTCGCCGTCGATGCCGCCGAGCGTGATCGGGGTGCCGCTGGCCGTCCGGGCCGCGTACAGGTCGGCGGCGCCGCCGGTCAGCGAGTTGGCCATCACGAACCAGGAATTCTGGGCCGGGCGGGCTGCCGGCGCGGTGCGGGCCGTGGCCTTTGCCTCATAGTGCCGCGCCGCGCTGCGCACCGTGATCTGGTACGACGTGTCCTGCTTCAGCCCGATCAGCTGGGCCCGGGTGGCGACCGTGATGGCGACCGGCGACCCGTCGACCGACACCTCGTAGGTCGCCGACGTCGACGCCGGGCTCCAGTTCAGCCGTACCGCGGTGCTGGTCGGGTCGCGGACCTCGACGACTGCCTGCACTTCCTGGGTGGCCGCGTGGCTCGGCGCGCCGGTCGGCGCCTCGGCGCTGGGCTGCGGGCTGGGCGGCCCGCTGCTGTCGGCCGGCCCGGCGGTGGGGGCGCCGGTCACGGCCACCGAGGCAGTGGCCGTGACCGGCGTGGTGGCCCCGACGGCGCCGTCCGCGTCCGGCACGTCGTCGCCGCCGTCGCTGCGCAGCAGGAAAACGCTCCGGGCCACGTTCCAGTTCTTCGCCAGAAAGCTGCCCGGTTGCGGGCTCGTGCTGAAGTAGTCGTCGTGGCCGCAGTCAAGCCTGTCCGCATGCTTCTTCGGGCAGGCCGCCCGCGCCGTCCGCCCGGAGCGGTCCTTGGCGCAGAGCAGGTCGTAGTCGTCGAGACAGCTGCCCGCGCCGGTGGAGTTAGGGGAGCCGTGCAGCACCGCGCCGAGCATCTGGGTCGTCTCCCGGGCCGCCACCACCGAGCTCCAGCAGCCCGCATCCACCCGCCCGTACGACGGGCCGCCGTTGTTGCGGTTGCCCTGCCCCGGCCGCTGATCCGCCATGAAGGTACCGATGCCGCAGTAGACGTTGGCGTCCGCGAAGAGCAGGTACTTGCGGTCGGTCCGGTTGTATCCGAGAGTCTGCAACGCGTCGATGCTCCGGGTGAAGGAGCCCAGCGCCGACTCGGGAACCTGCACCTCGGCGACGTCGACCCGGCACTCGGGGGTGGTCACGAAGCGGACGTGCCGCGACCCGCCGGTCTCGCCGGCGCTCGCGTCGAAGATCTGGTCCACCCCGGCCGACCAGGTGCGAATCGAGCCGACGAAGTCCGTGTAGCGGCTCGGCGTGCCGAACTGGTGCAGGTAGAGCACCTGGACCCGGTTGCCGGTCCGGCCGTCGCTCTCGCAGGCCACGTCGTTCGGGCCGAGCACGAAATCGGCGTCGCCCGGGGCCGCGTCCGGGATCAGCGCGGGCGCGCCCACGGTCAGCGCCCTGCCGCCCAGGTCCCGGACGACCTCGGCGTCGGAGGGCACCCGGGCGGACTCGCCGGACGGGGCGACGGGCTCGGGCGCCTTGGACGTCACCGGCGCCACGTCGTGCAGGACCCGCAGCCCGGCCGGGGTCGCTTCCGGGCCGTGCGAGCAGGTCTGGTCGCTGATCTCGTACGAGCCGGCGCAGAGCGAGCCGGCCGCGGCCGGGTGCAGGCCGTCGTAGACCAGGCCTTGGTCGGGGGCGTCGGCGGGCAGGGCGGCGTAGGTGAGCCGTTCGCGGTTCTCGGCGTTCGGCCTGCCGTCCCAGCCGTTGCCGACCATGCTGGGTCCGGCTATCGCGCCGATCCCGAGCAGTCCCGCTCCGAGCGCCAGCGGCAGCAGCCACTGCGGACGCCGGTAGGCCCGCCGGCGACCGCGCAGTCCGGCCACCCGGCGCCGGGGCGGCGGAGCTTCCTCGCGCAGCTCGGGCTGACGGTGCGCGGGCAAGGACTCTCCTCCTGGTGCGGGGACGCGGTGGGCGGGGGTTATGGGGTGACCACCTCCCACCGCTGGGTGGCTTCGCCGGTGCGTTCGGGACGAACACCTGATGCAGAACCGGGAAGCCGGACCGGATCGGTGGGAAGACTGCCAGCCTGGGCAGCTTTGCGGAATGGCTTTAATACAGACCTAAGCAAGTCTTCGACCGTACGGGCGTGGGGCGTCACACTGGTGCGCATCAGCTCTCCTCGGTCCGCTGGTGTGGCCATTTGCGCCGGATCGGGTCGCGTTCGCGGGCCATCCGGCCGACCAGTCCGAAGCGGCTCGCCTGTTTCGGGGTCGCTTCCGCGTCGGCCAGCAGCATCACCACGCTGGCTCCGCCCAGTGCGGCCCGGTCGATACTCACCGAGCCGCCGGCCGACTGGGCGGCCCGCAGCGCGATGTCCAGGCCCAGCCCGGTCGAGCCCTGCTCGCTCGCGCCCCGGGTCAGCGCCCGTTCCGGGTCGTCGATGCCGGCGCCCGCGTCGTCGACGCGTACCGCCACCCAGCCGTCGCGCCGCGAGATGCCCACCTCGAACGCGGTGCCCTGGGGCGTGTACCGGAAGACGTTGCCGATCACGGCGTCCAGCGCGGCGGCCAGCTCGCCCCGGGCCACCGGTACGGGAATCCGCAGGTGCGCACCGACCACCCGGTACTGCCGGCTCTGGTCGCCGGCCAGGGCGGACCAGAAGACCATCCGCTCGCGGACCACCTCGCTGGCGTCGCACACGCCCTCCGCGGGGGCCGCGACCTGGGCGGCGACGGCCTGCCGGGTGGTGTTGATCAGCTGGTCGACCTCGCCCTCCAGGGTGACGATGGCCTGCCGGATCCGCCGGATGCCGCGCCGGCGGTCCAGCTCGGCGGCCGAGAACTCGCCGATGTGGGTATCGTCCGGATCCAGCGCCTCCGCGTCCAGCCGCAGCACGGTCAGCGGTGTGCGCAGGCGGTGTGACAGGTCGGCGACGAGTTCGCGTTCGCTGGTGCGGGAGGTGACCAGGCGGTCCGCCATCCGGTTGAAGGCGAAGCCGGCCTCAGCCAGCTCGCGCGGGCCGGACGGCTGGATCCGGACGCCGAGGTCGCCGCCACCGACCGCCAGGGCGGCCTGGACCAGGTTGCGGGCCGAGGCGACCGCGCCGCGGGCCAGCCGGTCCACCACGATCACCGAGCCGATCACCAGGCCCAGCGCGATGCCGAGCAGGGTCCACCAGTCCCGGGTGTTGCCTTCGTTCAGCTTGGGGTCGGGCACGAAGACCTCGACGACCGACGGCTCGTCGTTCGCCGTCACCGGCTCCAGCCGGGCCATTCCACCGGCGACCGCCACGGTCAGCGTGTCTCCCGTGGTCGCGGCCCGCTCGATGTCGGCCTGGGCGGCCTTCCCCTGGATCGGGACACCGGGCTGGTGCACCACGGCGCCACCGCCGGCGGTGGCCACGGCCGCGTCGATGCCTTTCCTGCCCGCTCCGGCGGCGATCGCCCCGGCGACGGTGGCGCTCGTCCGCTCGGCGGCGGACATCGCGGTGTCGTGGTGGTCGGCGCTCAGCTCCCAGCCCAGCGGGATGAGGAAGGCGAGGGCCGCGATGGCCGTGGTGGCAGCGCTGACATAGGCCAGCCGCACCCTTAGTCCGGCGCCACCAACCGGAATCCGACCCCCCGCACGGTGCGCAGGTAGCGAGGCTTCGCCGCGGACTCGCCCAGTTTCCGGCGTAGCCAGTACAGATGCACGTCGATCGTCTGGTCCTCGCCGACTGACGGCTGTCGCCATACCTCCTCCAACAGCTCTCGGCGTGAGACAACCCGGCCCGGTCGGGCGGCCAGGTAGGCCAGCAGGTCGAATTCCTTGCGTGTCAGTGCCAGGGCCGTCTCGGCCAGGCTGGCGCTGCGCTCGCCGACGTCGACGCGCAGCTCGCCGACCTGGTGCACGGCGGGTTGCGCGGTCCGGCTGGCCCGGCCCACTCGGCGCAGCACGGTGGTGATCCGCGCGTCCAGGTGGGCACCGGTGAACGGCTTGACCATGTAGTCGTCCGCGCCGGCGCGCAGCAGCCGCACGACGGTCTGCTCGTCGTCGCGCGCGGTGGCGATGATGATCGGCACGTCGGTGATGCCGCGCAGCATCCGCAGCGCGTCGGAGCCGTCGAGGTCAGGCAGTCCCAGGTCGAGAACGACCAGGTCAGGAGTCTCGGCGGCGACGCGGCGCAGGGCGTCCAGCGCGGTGCCGACGGCGTGCACGGCGTGCCCCCGGTCGGCCAGCGACCGCAGCATGGCGCCGCGTACGACATGGTCGTCCTCGACGAGCAAAACCGTGGCCATGCGACGACCTTACGACCCATGGCAAGCAACTCCTAAACCGTGATCCAGAGCCATCAGGCAGCTACGAAGAGTGACGGAGATATGATCCCGACACCGATGTCCTTCTACGGTGTTTCCCA
>JAVHVY010000180.1:0-29521 GCA_032160305.1 Actinoplanes sp. | reverse complement strand
CCCACAGCACGTGATCGCCCTCCCGGCGGGGCAGCGCCAACCGGCCGGGCCGGGCGGCACGATTCTGCTCCCAGGCGACGAAACCGACCAGGGCCGCGCAGCCGGTGGCCGCCGCCCACCCGGGGATGCCGAGCGCGCTGAGCACCGCCGAGAGAACGAGCAGCACCAGGGCGACCTGCGACACGAAACGGATGCGGTCGTCGCGGCTGCGACCGCTCGGCGCGACAGGCACGACTTCGGTCACGGAACCGGTCCGGATGCGCTTGGCCCGCCCGGAGCGCATCTTGATCGCGTACGCGGAAACGACGACCTTCTCCGCATCTACGCCGATGTGCAGCTCGCCGAACTCCATGACCCGCTCCTTGGGTTTGCTGGACGGGCCCGGTCGCCGAGGGGGTGCAACCGGGCCCGTCCGCCTGCGGTTCGCCCCGCAGGTGCCAGAAGGGATCGGCGCCCGGCCCGCACAGTTGAGCCGCCCCCCGGGTGCAGAGCAGGTGCCGCCGGTAGCCTTCGGTTGCCATGCACGGCCCCGACGCAACCACGGCCTCCGCGTACCCGCACGGCCGCGGCCCGCGCGACGCCGACCGTTCCAGCCCTGGCTCGACCGACTCTCTGACACCGTGCCCACCCCGCCGGGCGGGTCGAATATCGGTAGCCGCGGACCAGCGCCACGGGCAGGATCACGGGATGCGGCCGCACACGTTCCGCCCGATGCGCCCCGGTCCGGGGTTCTTCGGCGTGCGCTGATCACACGAGTCCCCGCTCCGGCGGGGACTCGGCGGTCCTCCCGGCGCGGCAACACACCGGGAGCAACCATGACGACCTATCTGACGACGGCCATTCCCTACGTCAACGCGGCGCCGCACCTCGGCCACGCGCTGGAGCTGGTGCAGGCCGATGTGCTGGCCCGACACCGGCGGCTGCGCGGCGAGCCGGTCCGCTTCCTGACCGGCACGGACGACAACGCGTTGAAGAACGTGACCGCGGCACGCTTGGCGGGCCGGCCGGTGCGCGCGTTCGTCGATGCGAACGCGGCCCGGTTCGCGACCCTGCGGGAGCCGTTGCACCTTTCCAACGACGACTTCATCCGGACCAGCGCCGACCCGCGGCACGCCCCGGGCGTCCGCGCGCTCTGGCTGGCCTGCCGCAAGGATCTCTATCTCCGCAGCTACGAGGGCCGCTACTGCGCCGGCTGCGAGCAGTTCTACCCGCCCGGCGAGCAGTGCGCCGAGCACGCGGGCCCGCTGGAGACGGTGACCGAACGCAACTGGTTCTTCCGCCTCTCCCGCTACCAAGATCAAATTCAGAAGATCCTGGAATCCGATTTCGTACGCGTAACCCCAGCCCCCAGACGCAACGAGGTGCTGGCGTTCGTCCGAGCCGGCCTGACCGACTTCAGCGTGTCGCGGCCCGCGTCCCGAGCGGACGACTGGGGCATCGAAGTCCCCGGCAACCCGGACCAGGTCGTCTACGTGTGGTGGGACGCCCTGACCAACTACGTCACCGCACTCGGCCCCGGCACCCGGGACGAGGGCGAACTACGCGACAGCGAGCTGTACCGGCGCTGGTGGGAGCAGTCGGATGAGCGGATCCATGTGATCGGCAAGGGGATCGTCCGCTTCCATGCCGTCTACTGGCTGGCCCTGCTGCTGTCGGCGGGGCTGCCGTTACCGACGTCGATCCTGGTCCACGACTACCTGACCGTCGACGGCGCGAAGATCTCCAAGACCGCCGGCAACACGGTCGACCCGGTGCGGCTGGCCGCCGACTACGGCCCGGATGCGCTGCGCTGGTGGCTGCTGCGCGACGTGGCGGCGGTGGGCGACACCGACTTCACCGTCGACCGGCTGCTCCGGCGCCACGACGAGGATCTCGCCAACGGTCTGGGTAACCTGGTCAACCGCACCCTGACCCTGATCCACAAGCACCGCCCGGCGGGCCTGTCCCCCGCCCCGATCGACAGCGACGTCCCGGCCCGGATCGACCGGGCCTTGGCGGCGTTCGACTTCCGGGCCGCACTCGACGCGCTCTGGTCCCTGGTCGACGCGGGCAATCGCCTGGTCGAGACGGAGCGACCGTGGCAGCTGCCGGCAACGCCACGCTTCGACGAGATCCTGTCCACCCTGCTGGCCTTGTCCCGCCTGGCGGCCACCGAACTCGCCCCGTTCCTGCCCGATGGCTCGGCCCGCCTGCTGGCCCAGCTCGACGGAACGGCCCCCCGATCCCCGGCCTTCCGCCGCCGCACCCCGCCCACCTGACAGCCGACCCCACTGACACCCGGTCCCACTGACACCCGGTCCCACTGACGGCCGGACCTACTGACAGCCGGACCCACCAGCCGCTGGTCTCGGGTCCGGGCAGCTCGGAGGCGGTCGCGCCCGATCGGACCTGGTCGCCCGCGCTGCCCGGCGATCAGGTTCGGAGGCGGTTGACCAGGATCGGGATGCCGTCGCCGTCGAGTTCGCCCAGGGCTACCGTGCGGCCGGTGATCGCCATCACGAGGGCCTCGGCGGGACCGGCCAGTACCGGTCCGGTTCCCCACGACCAGTCCAGGTCCGAGGTTTCGAACCGCAGACCGGCCAGCCGGCGCCGCGGCGCGAAGCCGACCGCGCGACCGCCGACCAGGAAGTCCAGCGAGATCCGCAGCCGGTCAAGGTGCAGGCCGTGCGGCAGACCCAGTGGCCGTCGCATGTCCTGCCCGTGGACCTGCAGGTCGGTCAGCTGCCCCGGATAGCCCACAATCGGCGGCCGGAACGGATTCTCCGCGTTGCGGCGCAGCGACTCGGCCAGTTCGTCGGCGGGCCGTTCGGCCATCAGCTGGGCGATCCGCGCGTTCGCCCGGTGCAGATTGAAGCCGCTGCGCAGCATCATCGGCAGCAGGCCGGTCGGCGGGGAGTCGACCGCGGCGAGCAGATGCCCCGCGACCTGCTTGACCGTCCACTCCCCGCACAGGCTGGGCGTGTCGAGCTGAGCCGGGCTCAGATGCTCGACCAGGTCGGCGACCCGCCGCCGTTCGTCCGCCACAGCGGCGAGGACTTCATCCACGAGGCGAACAGTAGTCTTGACTCTCGGGCCACCCGAGACACCGCCCCGGCGACCTGACCGAGAAAGCCACCATGAAAGGCTCCCGCATCGCCCAGGTGACGATCGTGGCCCCGACCTGCCCGCGTCGATCGCGTTCTACCGCGCCGCCTTCGACGCCGAGTTCCGGTCCGATTTCAACTCGTTCCCATTCGGCAGCTCCCGCAGACACCGGCGGCTAATCGCCGAGGTAGAGGCAGAACGGGTGGCCGGCCGGGTCGAGCATGACCCGGACGGTTGCCTGCGGCTGGAATGACGCCTCCTCGGCGCCTGCGTCGACGGCATACGCCACGGCTTCGTCAAGGTCATCGACCTGGATCTCCAGGTGCATCGACATCTGCTGCCGGCCCGGCTCGCTCGGCCAGACCGGGCGTACGAAATCGGGCTCGGTTTGAAATCCGAGGTTGTGGCCGGCGGTCTCCGACGGCGCGACCGCCGCACCACCGCCGTCGCCCGGGAAGAACTGCCAGCCGAGCAGGCGGGCGTAGAACCGGGCGAGCGCGACGGCGTCGGGCGCGTCCAGCGTGACGCCCCACCACTGACTGCGGCTCCGCAACGGCATCGGCGTCAGCTCCCGCGAGTGCGATGATCCCCAGTCATGCAGCCTACCGACGACGCCGCGGCGATCTCCGGCCTCGTGCGCACGTTCTTCGCCGCATTCACATCCGGTCCGGATAGCACCGCCCGGCTCGAAACGCTCCGCCCGGCGTTCCTGCCCGCGGTGATCGGCCGCCTACAACCTGGACAGCTTCATCCGTACGCCGGCCGGCTGGCGAATCAGCACCGCGGCCCGGGGCGACGAGCGAGCGGCCGGCAAGTGCAACCAGTGCACGCCCGACAGACCGCACCAGCGGCCGGTTGGCCAGACTGGCTGAAGAAGCCGGCAACGGGCAAGGCTGGATCACCTGCAATCGCAGGGCATGCGGTCCGAGTCGCTGCGCCCTCGTTGCCAAGGCGGCATAGGTTGGCATAACCTCGCTACAGGCTGGCGGCGCGGAAGAGGAGAAAGTGGACCAACGGGCGAAGGGACTTCGGCGGCGGCTTGGCAGCCTGCTGCGGGTCATTCGGAGCCGGGCCGGGCTGTCCGGGCCGCAGCTCGCGCGCCTGATGGGCGTCAACCAGTCGACGGTGAGCCGGATTGAGAACGCCGAGCGCTGGCCGTCGCTGGCGGACGTCGAGGCGTGGCTCGTGGCCTGCAACGCGGAGGAGGCGGAACGCGCCCGGGTGGTGGCACTGGCGGAGGCCATTGAGCATGGCGTGACGGCGATCCGCGACCTGCACCGGGGCAGCCTGGAGATCCGCCAGCGCGAACTCATCGACATCGACCCGCGCGCCGCCGCCTTGCGGCAGTTCCATCCGACGCTGGTCACGGGTCCGTTCCACTCCCCGGCGTATGCGCGGGCCTGCATCGAGGCGGCCAACTTCGGCCGGCTGGTCGACGTTGAGGCAGCGGTGACGGCCCGGATGCAACGTGGACAGCGCTTGCGGGGCCTGGACGCGACGCCGTACCACGCGGTGCTGACGGAGGCGTCGTTGCGTTGGGTCTCGTCGGCGGGCGTCGTGGCGACCGTCGAGACACTGGGCATTCTGCTGGCCGCGACAGCGGTCACGACGATGACTGTGCAGGTCATTCCGTCAGGGACGCCGATGGGCGCGCTGCCGGTATGCGGTTTCTACATGGTCGAGTGGAAGCAGCCGGAAGAGTCGGCGATGGTTCTGGTCGAGACGCCGGGAGCTGAGCTGACGTTCGTGGGAGCCGAGGAGTGCGCCGACTTCGAGCAGGCCTGGCAACAGATGGTAGAGGCGGCGCTTGAGCCTGTGGCCTCCCGTGACTTCATTGCGGAACTGATCAAGGAGATGGGCAGCTAGCGACCTTGGCCACCCCGGCCAAGGCGTCTTTGTTTGAGGAGGACTCACCATGCTGTACCCCCGGTCTACCCCGCCCCCGACGGAATTGTTTACCGAGTGGAAGGACAACACCGGCGAAGGTAGCTGCGTGCAGATCTCCCATGGCCCGGAACAGTGGGTGGCAGTTCGCGACTCCAAGGACCACGGCAACGGCCCGATGCTGCGCTTCACGGGCGAGGAGTGGACGGCGTTCAAGGACGGGCTTTCAAGCGGCAAGCTGAGCTGAAGCCGGAGCGCTGGAGGGAGGACACGCATGGCGACGCCTGATACGGAGCCAACCACGTCCGCGGTGCCGCGGTCGTCCCGAGGCGGTCTGGTCCGCCTGTGGAGCGCAGTGGGCGTGTCCTCCCTAGGCGACGGCGCATTCTTGGCGGCGGTGCCGCTAGCGGCGGCAGCGGTGACGCGCAACCCGACGGCGGTTGCGGCCGTGACCGCCGCGATGTATTTGCCGTGGGTGGTGGTGCAGCCGGTAGCTGGAGCCTTGCTCGAACGCTGGCCGTTTCGAGCGACGATGGTCGTGGCGGATGGCTTGCGGGCGGCGGGGGTCGGGCTGCTGGCCGTACTGGTGGCGACCGGCACGGCGAATATTCCGCTGCTAGCGGTTGCGGCGTTTGGCATGGTGCTTGGCCAGATCTTCCATGACGGCGCGGTACAGGCGACGGTGCCGGAGCTAGCGGGCCGGCACGGAGCGGCGCTCGACAAGGTCAATGGGCGGGTCTACGCAGCCGAGACGGCCGGCAAGCAGTTGGTGGGGCCGCCGATTGGCTCAATCACGTACGCCTTGGTGCCGTGGCTGCCGTTCGTATTGGACGCGGTGTCGTTGTTGGTTTCAGGGGGTATGCTGTGGCGGCTGCCGCGAGGGCGACGCACACGACCAGCGACCGACCGGCCGCCCCTGTTTGCGGCGGTGCGGGCCGGGTTCGGGTGGCTGGCACGCCACCGACAGCTCCGACTGCTGGCGGTGGTTGCTGCCGCCGGAAACTTGGCCTACAACGCTGCTTGGGCCACGTTTGTGCTGCTGGCAACGGACAAGCAGGGTCTGAACGTGGTGGCGGCGGGTTTTGGACTGCTCATCTCCGCCTATGCGGTGGGTGGGGTGTTGGGCGGGTTATTGACGAGCCGCCTCAATGCCGCGCTCCGGCCAGCGCCGGCGGTGATCGTACTGGCGGGTACTCACGCTGTGGCCTGGCCGCTGATTGCGTTGTCACACCACGGTTGGATAGCCGCGCCGCTGCTGGCGGTCATTGGGGCGGCGCAGACGATGACGACCGTGACCAACGTGGGCCTACGCCAGGCGCTGGCTCCGGCTGACCTGCTTAATCGGGTGACAGCGGCCTTCCGTACGCTGGTCAACTCCGCCTCGCCCATCGGAGCGATACTCGGTGGATTGATTGCCAGCACCTACGGGTTGCGGGCTCCACTGCTGGTGGCCGGGACGGTGTTACTGCTGGTGGCACTACTGGCGGCGCCTGCGCTATGGCCACGCGGAACGGATTGGAAACGATCTTCCGGTTCCCCCGATTCCCCAGCATGATCTAGGGTTTCCACCTTGCCCAGACGGCATAGATTGGCATACCGTTGCGAGTAGGCGCCTATGCCAATCTATGCCGGCGACGTACCGACGGGGGCTGAGCGAGGGCGTTTGAAGCACTGATGAGCGCGCTACGGCGCTGACATTCCCCCGATGGGCCGGTGTCGAGGCGGGACATGGATTCCAGGCCCGCCCCACCTCGACACCTTCCACCTACGAAAGAGGTGGCGAGATGTCACTGTACCTACTCATTCCCATGCTCACGGGCGTGACGTTGTTCGGCTGGGTCGCCGGGATGTGGACGCACAAACGGGCGGAGCACTGGTGCGCGGCGTGCGGCTCGCAGTTGACGTGCAGGCAATGCCGGCGAGCGGGACTGCATTCGCAGGAGCCGCAAAGTACGCGGTCGTAGTGTCCGGGCCAAATGCGGAAGACTTCCGGCTACATCCAGTTGATGACGTCCTCCAGCCATGGCATGACCTCCTAGAGCGACACACCAATGACCCTAGGAATGGCCGCTGTGCAGATTGTAAGGTCGCCCACTGCGAACGCTGGTGGTGGGCGCGAGAACGGCTGGCCGAGGAGGGCGCACTGCCCGGAGCGTTCGCGAAGCCGGAAGACACGAGCGAGCCGACGGAGACTCGGCGGTGAGCGCGCGAGGACCAGTCACCCCGAAGCCGGGCGACCTGCTGAAGATCCACGAAGACAACTACCGCTTTGGACTGGGTGAGTTGATCCTCAGGGTCACCGAGGTCCGCGAGGTGCAGCAGCTGGCGGATGGCGATTGGTTGACGGTCACGGGCGTGCAACTGGCCCGGAATGGCAGCGACGTGGAGGAACGCGAGATACTCGTGCGAGTATGTAGCCTTGCCCGACGAGGGCAGCACTGAGGGGGACGTATGGCGTATCCAGCGGCTCTCGTGGTGGCAGCCGAGCAGGGCGTGCATGACGCGCGGACGCCGACATCGCTGCTGGCCGAACCACCACCTACGACGACGTCGATGACTTCTTGGACAGCTTGGGCATCGACGAGTGAAGTTCGACAAGACTGACGAATTCGCCGCCGACTGGAAGTCCATGCCGATCGATCATCGGCACATTTCCGCTCCCTGATGCCAGCGTTCAATGCAGCGTGCGAGGCTTATATCGGCGATCCTGGACGGCCGTGGCCCGCGAATTTGCGAGTCAAGCCGATGGTCAATTCGACCGGGATCTGGGAGATGACCTGGTCATTCTCGGGGCCTGACGGCTGTGCGACATTCGAGTTCTTCCAGCTCGACGGCGAAACAGCAGTCAGATGGCGGCGGATCGGCCGCCATGGGATTTACCAAAATCCCTAGCCGCAGCCTGGCCACGCCGAGCCGGAACCCAATCAACCCCGTCGACTCCTGTGCCGTCCCCGGAAGCCGCAAGATCATCTAGCCTCGAGTCACGGCTTCGGACGGGAGCAACTCGGCACCCTCGGCCGTGGTGTAGGAGACGATCATCACCCGATCGGCCTGGAGATAGATGGACAGCTCCGCGGCGACGCCGCGCAGGTCCGCCGCTGTCGGCGTGACGGCGATCGCCAATGTGCCCGCCTCGACGTACTCGCCGAGCAGGAGCGCATCTCGCCCGAGGGCTTCGGGATCTTGAGCGATACGGACCGCCACCACGCTGTGCCGGGGCAACCGGTCGCGGAGCCCGGCTACCAGGGCGTGGGGGCTGAGCGGGAGTCGCGCTCGATCGTCGGATCCGTACACGACGACCAGTTCGTCACTGGTTGCAAGCTCGGCGAGGCGGGACACGATCGCCGCGGCGCCCAACCGGGTATCCGACTCGCCGAGGACGGCGACGGTCATCGTGGTGGGGCTTGGCTGCGGCTCGAACTGCACAGCCAGCCCCAGCCCGATGTACAGGCCGTGCGTCCGTACGTAGAGCGCCGCGGCGAGGAGCACCGCGGCCAGCAGGGTCCATGCCGTGGCATAGGTGTTGGTCAGCGTATGCGCGCCGGCGAACAACAGCAGAGGCAGCAGCGCCCCGAGTGCACCTGCGGCGCCGGTCACGCCCATCACCGCGCCGGCGCTGTCCGCCCGTGCCGCCTTGCCGATCAGGGCGAGCAGAGCGCCACTCGCGAGGCCATCACACACGGCTATCCCGGCGATCACCGGCGGCGCCAGCCACCACAACCGCGGCGCCACGGCCGCGACGAGGCACAGGCCCGCGGCAACGCCGTAGCACACCATCAACAGCCGAGCCGTAGGACGTCGGTCGGTCCACCACCCGCCCGCCAGCCGGGCGACCGAGGCCAGGACGACCACCGCCCCGGTCGCCGCCAGGGCATGGAACCACTCGAAGTGGAATGCCCTGGCCAGGTAGAACGGCAGAAACACGGCGATCGACACGATGCCACCGAGCGCGAGCACGTACAACAACGACACAGACGTAGCCGACGCCAGCCGGACCATCTTTACGCACGTGCGGATCGGCGAACCGACGCGCGTGACCGCGACGGGATCCCGGAGCACTAGCGCGGCCAGCCCGGCAAAGCCCATCAGCAACCCACCGAGCACGAAAGCGGCCTGTCGCCCGTCCGGGTCAAAGCCGCGCGACATGGCCGAGAGCGCTCCGGCGAGCGCGGCGCCGAGGCCGAACACCCCCAAGGCCCGGCCACGCCGGCCATAGGAAAATGTCCGCGACACGAGCGACGCACCCACGACGAACGCAGCACCCGCCACGCCCGCCGCGGCGCCGGCCACGACCGCCGCCGGCAACGAGTCGGCCAGTCCCAGTCCGAACACCGCTGCCGCCGCCGCCAGGCTGACGGCAGGAAACATCACCCGTGCGCCGTACCGATCGGTGAGCACGCCCACCGGCAGCCGTACGAACGCCGCCACCAGCACCGGCAACCCGACCAGGAGCACGTACACCCCCGGCCCGGCACCGACACCGAATTTCTCGTGCAGGTGTGGACCGAGCAGAATCGAGGCCCTCAGGTTCAACCCGAGTCCCAGCGTCGCCACTACCAGCGTTACCGCCCTACGCAACGACCGTGGCGACCGCGAACCCGGCGAGCGCAGTTCCTGGAAGGCCATCGTCACCCCCACCGGATCCGAGTCGTGGTCACAGCCCTCCGCGAACCAGCCATCACCGATGCCACCCAGCCTGCTCCCAAAATCACGAACTTCGCTACCCCAACCGGTTGCAACTGCGAGCCTGGCTGTCCGCGAACGTATCTCACAAGCTCGACCACGGTTCGCGGGGGCCACTGGCGTCACGGCGGAGCCGTTGCTGTCGACGGGTGACTATCGGATCTTGCGGCTTGCTCCACAGCTGGCCGGGGTGGTGGGCGCGGTAGGTTTCGAACCTACGACCCCTCGCTTGTAAGGCGAGTGCTCTCCCACTGAGCTACGCGCCCGGTTGCCGTCGCCGGACCGGAGGCCGTCATCGTACCGTGCGGCCCCGACGGGTCAGATCACGATGTCGGTCAGGGCCTTCCGCCAGGTCTTCTGGTCGCGGGATTCTCCCCGGCCCGGCATCTGGGC
Organism: Actinoplanes sp.; assembly: GCA_032160305.1. Classification (GTDB taxonomy): domain Bacteria; phylum Actinomycetota; class Actinomycetes; order Mycobacteriales; family Micromonosporaceae; genus Actinoplanes. Next base: position 19,477 of record JAVHVY010000180.1, on the reverse strand, counting down.
GAACGTGACCACCCCGGCCGGGTCGATCACGAAGGTGCCCCGGTTGGCGAAGCCGGCGTCCGCGTTGAAGACCCCGTACGCCGTCGCCACCGCGCCGTGCGGCCAGAAGTCGGCCAGCAGCGGGAAGTCGTAGCCTTCCCGCTCTGCCCAGACCTTGTGGCTGTACGGCGAGTCCACGCTGATGGTCAAGACCTGGGTGGTTTCGTTCGCGTACTCGGTGAGATTGTCGTTGATCTCGGTCAGTTCGCCCTGGCACCGGCCGGTGAAGGCCAGGGAGTAGAAGACCAGGAGCACTGTTTTTCGGCCCCGGAAGTCGCTGAGCCGGACCTCCTGGTTGTTCTGGTCCTTCAGCGTGAAATCCGGCGCCTGGGCGCCCACGGAGATCGGCATGCCGACAAAGTTACTTCTTCTTGGCGCCCCGCGGCGAGACGAGGCGGCCGGCCGTCCAGTCCTTGCCCGCGTTGACCGTCGAGGTCTGTTGCAGGCCGGCCGTCGGGGCCGACTCGCTGATCTCGCTCGGTTCGACGTGGCCGTCGCGGCCGGGCTTGGGGGTGAGAAGCCACACCACGCCGTTGTCGGCGAGGGGGTTCAGTGCGTCGGTGAGCAGTTCGAACAGGTCACCGTCGCCGTCGCGATACCAGAGCAGCACCGCGTCGACCACCTCGTCGGTGTCCTCGTCGACCAACTCGCCCACGCGTTCGGTCAGGGCGTCACGGAGGTCTTCGTCGACGTCGTCGTCGTAGCCCATCTCCATGACCACCATGGTCGGCTCCAGGCCAAACCGGTCCGCCAGGCTTTTTACGCCGTCAGCGGCCTGACCAGCGGTCGCGCTCACTGTCTCGGTCCTCCTTGCTAAGAAAACGATTGGGGGTAGTCCACACACTTGTTCGCCTGCGCGCAAGTGGCGCACCGAGTGTGTGGCAATTTACCGCGCCAGCAGTGCGTGGGCACCCTGTGTGATGGCATCTTCCCCGATCAGGACCTGTTGTGCGGCCGGTCCGAGCGGAACGAACGAGTCGGCAGAGGCTATCCGGCGGGCCGCGCCGACGAATCCGCCGTCCACCAGGGCTGCGAGGATGCCTTCGCCGGCCCCGCCGGAGCGCCGGGTCTCGTCGACGATCAGGACCCGGCCGGTGGCCGCCGCTTCACGGACCAGATCGGCCGCCGGCAAAGGGGACAACCAGCGCAGATCGACCACGCGGGACCCATACCCCTCAGCGGCCAGCCGGGCGGCCACCCGAAGTGACATGCGCAACCCGTTCCCGAACGTGATGATCGTCAGATCCTCCGCCGAGCCGACCGGGTAGATGCGCGCCCGGCCGATCGCGACGTGGTCGGCCGGCCAGGCCGCGGGCGCCGCGTACGGGGCCAGCCACTCGTTGTCGCCCTGGGCGTAGAGGTCGCGGGTGTCGTAGAGCGCGATCGGTTCGAGGTAGACGCATACGCTGCCGTCCACCGCGGCGGCGGCAAGGCAGGATCGCAGCATCGGCGCGGCGTCGGCCGGCCGGGCCGGCACGGCCAGGACCAGACCGGGCACATCGCGCAGTACGGCCAGCGCGTTGTCGTTGTGGAAGTGCCCGCCGAAGCTCTGCTGATAGGCCAGCCCGGCCACCCGGACGACCAGCGGATTCTTGAACGCGCCCGAGGAGAAGAAGCCCATCGTGGCCGCCTCGCCGCGCAGCTGGTCCTCGGCGTTGTGCAGGTACGCCAGGTACTGGATCTCCGGGATCGGCAGCAGGCCGCCCAGCCCGGCGCCCAGCCCCAGGCCGAGGATGGTCGTCTCGTCGAGCAGCGTGTCGAAGACCCGCTCCGCACCGAACCGGTCCCGCAGATGCCTGGTGACGCCGTAGACGCCGCCTTTGCGGGCCACGTCCTCGCCGTAGAGGATGGCACCGGGGGTGGCCAGGAGCGCGTCGGTCAGCGTCGCGTTGATGGTCTGTGCGAGGGTGAGCGGGCCGCCCGCCTCGGGCAGCTTGCCGCCGAAGGCCTGTAGCCGGACGGCCGAGCCGGCGCCGGCGGCCCGCCCGGCGGCGTCGCTGATCACCCGGGCCGCGCGCAGCGGCCGGCGGGGGGCGAGCGGGGCGACCACCTCGGCGGCAGTGGCCAGCTTCGGCTCGGCGAGCACCTCCTCGGCCACCTTGCGGACCTGCCAGCCCATCTCGTCGTAGCGGGTGATCACCTCGTCGATGCCGGCCAGCCCGGACTCGATCAGCAGTTTCGCGGTGCGCACCAGCGGGTCGCGGGCCAGGTCTCGGCTGATCTCGTCGGCCGTGCGGTAGGCGACCTCGGCGTCCTCGCCGGCGTGGCCCATGAGCCGGACCATCGACAGGTGCAGCACGGCCGGCCGCCGGTGCTCGCGTACCCAGTCGGTGGCTTCGACGGCGGTCTCGTAGGTGGCCAGCAGGTCGCAGCCGTCGGCGGCCCAGTAGCGCAGGCCCGGCCGCGACTTCAGGGTCTCGGCGACCCAGCCCTCGGGCGACGGCACGCTGATGCCCAGCCCGTTGTCCTCGCAGACCAGCAGCAGCGGCAGCGGGATGCCGCTGTGGTCGTGCCAGCCGGCCGCGTTCAGGGCCGTGGTGGCGCTGGCGTGGTTGACCGAGGCGTCGCCGAAGGAGGCGACCGCGACCGCGTCGGCGGGCCATGGGCTGACCGCGCCGGGCACGGTGGGGACGCGGCCGATGCCGAACGCGATCCCGACCGCGCGGGGCAGGTGCGACGCAACGGTCGAGGTGGTGGGGATGATCTGCAGGTCGGCCCGCCCGAAGACCTTGTGCCGGCCGCCGGAGATCGGCTCCAGCGACGACGCGACGACGCCGCGCAGCACGTCGCGGGCGGCCGCCACCAGGGCGTCCGGCTTGTCCGCAGGAGCGGCGGCGGCGTAGCGGGCACAATAGAACCCGGCCGAGCGGTAGTGCAGCAGGGCCGGGTCGTCGGGGCGCAGCGCGGCGGCGACCGCCGCGTTGCCCTCGTGGCCGGCTGATCCGATCGTGTGGAAGCCCTCGTTGAAGCTGCGCAGCCAGCGGGCGGCGAGGTCGAGGTGGCGGCTGGTGAGCTGGGCGTCGAACAGCTGCCCGGCCCGCTCGCCGGTGAGGGCGGCGCCGTCGCGGACCGGTTCGCCGGGCGTACGGCGAGACGTCGGCGGCGTCAGGGCCGTCACGGCGTCCCGGAACCGCTCGTCGAGGTTCTGCGGGGTGGTCACGAGCCCAGCATTACCGACCCGGGCGAGGGCCGCCACGTAAGGAATCCGACTGCGGTGGGAGACTCGGCCGATGCGCACCGGACGATCGCGCTGGGCACCTGGCTGTGTCGAGCGTCGCGTACCGGCCCGGTGGGCGTGACGAGTGACACCACAAGGGGCAGGATGGAGATATCTCCGCGCGTTTCACACGATGAGCGCTCGGTCCGACACCGACAAGAGGTAATGCCTGTGGCCACGGAACGCAAGCGCCCGGTGATCAGTGACGGCCTGCCGAGCCAGCTTCCGGACATCGACCCGCAAGAGACCGCGGAGTGGGTCGAGTCGCTCGACGGAGTCATCGACGAACGCGGGGCCAAACGAGCCCGGTACGTGATGCTGCGCCTGCTTGAGCGGGCCCGGGAACGACAGGTCGGCGTGCCCCCGCTGACCTCGACGGACTACATCAACACCATCTCTCCCGAGCGGGAGCCGTGGTTCCCCGGTGACGAGTTCGTCGAGCGCCGGATCCGGGCGTACATCCGGTGGAACGCCGCGATGCTGGTGCACCGCGCGCAGCGCCCCGAGATCGGCGTCGGTGGCCACATCTCGACGTACGCCTCGTCGGCCTCGCTGTACGAGGTGGGCATGAACCACTTCTTCCGCGGCAAGGACCACCCGGGCGGCGGCGACCACATCTTCTTCCAGGGCCACGCCTCGCCCGGCATGTACGCCCGCGCGTACCTCGAGGGCCGGCTCAGCGAGAACGACCTGGACGGTTTCCGCCAGGAGTTGTCCCACCCCGGCGGCGGTCTTCCTTCGTATCCGCACCCGCGGCTGATGCCGAACTTCTGGGAGTTCCCGACGGTCAGCATGGGCCTCGGCCCGCTGAACGCGATCTACCAGGCGCGGTTCAACCGCTACCTGCAGAACCGCGGGATCAAGGACACCAGCGACCAGCACGTCTGGGCGTTCCTGGGCGACGGCGAGATGGACGAGGTCGAGTCGCTCGGCGCGATCGGCGTGGCCGCCCGCGAAGAGCTGGACAACCTGACCTTCGTGATCAACTGCAACCTGCAACGGCTGGACGGCCCGGTCCGCGGCAACGGTAAGGTGATCCAGGAGCTGGAGGCGTTCTTCCGCGGCGCGGGGTGGAACGTGATCAAGGTGATCTGGGGCCGTGAGTGGGACCCGCTGCTCGCCGCGGACACCGACGGCGCCCTGGTCAACCTGATGAACGTCACGCCGGACGGTGACTTCCAGACGTACAAGGGCGAGTCCGGCGCGTACGTGCGGGACAACTTCTTCGGCCGTGACCCGCGCACCCGCAAGCTGGTCGAAGCCATGACCGACGACGAGGTGTGGAACCTCAAGCGCGGCGGCCACGACTACAAGAAGCTGTACGCGGCGTACAAGGCGGCGACCGAGCACACCGGGCAGCCGACGGTGATCCTGGCGCACACCATCAAGGGCTGGACGCTGGGCTCGCACTTCGAGGCGCGCAACGCGACCCACCAGATGAAGAAGCTGACCCTGGACGATCTCAAGGGCTTCCGGGACCGGCTCTACCTGGAGATCAGCGACAAGCAGCTGGAAGAGAACCCGTACCTGCCGCCGTACTACCGGCCGGACGAGAAGTCCGACGAGATGCGTTACATGTTCGAGCGGCGGCGCGAGCTGGGCGGTTTCGTGCCGACCCGGCGGACCAGGGCCAGGCCGCTGGCGATCCCGGGGGCGAAGACCTTCGGCGACGTCAAGCGCGGCTCGGGCAAGCAGAAGATCGCCACCACGATGGCCTTCGTCCGGCTGCTCAAGGACCTGATGCGGGACAAGGACTTCGGGGCCCGCTGGGTGCCGATCATCCCGGACGAGGCGCGCACCTTCGGCATGGACTCGCTCTTCCCGACGAAGAAGATCTACTCGCCGCACGGCCAGACGTACACCTCGGTCGACCGGGAGCTTTTCCTGTCGTACAAGGAGGCCACCAACGGGCAGATCCTGCACGAGGGGATCAACGAGGCCGGCTCGACCGCCAGCTTCATCGCCGCGGGCACGGCGTATGCCACGCACGACGAGCCGATGATCCCGCTGTACATCTTCTACTCGATGTTCGGCTTCCAGCGCACCGCGGACGAGCTGTGGGCGGCCGCCGACCAGATGACCCGCGGCTTCCTGCTCGGCGCGACCGCCGGGCGCACGACGCTCAACGGCGAGGGCCTGCAGCACGAGGACGGGCACTCGATGCTGATCGCGGCGACGAACCCGGCCGTCGTGGCCTACGACCCGGCGTTCGCCTTCGAGATCGCGCACATCATGGAAGACGGCCTGCACCGGATGTACGGGGATAACCCGGAGAACGTCTACTACTACCTGACCGTCTACAACGAGCCGATCCTGCAGCCGGCCGAACCGGCCGAGGTGGATGTCGAGGGCCTGCTCAAGGGCATTTACCGCTACCAGGCCGCGCCGGCGGCGGAGGGGCCTAAGGCGCAGATCCTGGCGTCCGGCACCGGTATGCAGTGGGCGCTCAAGGCGCAGCAGCTGCTCGCCCAGGACTGGGGGGTGGCCGCCGACGTCTGGTCGGTGACCTCGTGGACGGAGCTGCGCCGCGACGCGATGACGATCGAGCAGCACAACCTGCTGCACCCCGGCGACCAGCCGGGTAAGCCCTACGTGCAGACCAAGCTCGCCGGCACCGAGGGCCCGGTGGTGGCGGTCAGCGACTGGATGCGCGCCGTCCCCGACCTGATCTCGCGCTGGATCCCGAACGACTATACGTCGCTGGGCACGGACGGTTTCGGGATGAGCGACACCCGGCACGCGCTGCGCCGGCACTTCAAGGTCGACGCCGAGTCGATCGCGGTGGCGACGCTGCGCCAGCTCGCGCTGCGCGGCCTGGTGCCGCCGCACGTCCCCGCCGAGGCGGCGAAGAAATACGCGATCGATGACATCGCCGCGGCTCCGGTGGGCGAGACCGGCGGAGACAGCTGACATTTTCTCGTACGCGAGACCGGGGGCCCGCCGATGTGCGGGCCCCGGGCCGGCCGCCGTCGGGAGCCGGCTCAGCGGGTCATCATGGCTCGCCCGTCGTCAGATTCTTCAGGGTGCGCGTCGAGCTTGGCATGGCTGGACTCCCAGAACTGCCGGTAGCGGTCGACCCACTCGCTCGCCTCGCGCAGCGAGCCGGCCTCCAGCTTGCAGGGCCGCCACTGCGCCTCGCGGCCGCGCGCGATGAGGCCCGCGCGTTCCAGGACTTTGAGGTGTTTGGAGATCGCGGGCAGCGTCATGGCGAACGGCGCGGCGAGCTCGCCGACCGTCGCGTCACCGTCGGCCAGCCGGGCCAGGATGGCCCGCCGCGTCGGGTCGGCGAGGGCGCCGAAGATGACGCTCAACTGGTCGGTCGCCATCTCGGTCAGGCCGCGACGTCGGTGGCGCTCAGCTGGTCGGTCGCCATCACGGTCAGGCCGGGACGTAGGTGACGACGTCGACGCCGGTCTTGGTGGTGAAGGTGCCGGTCAGAGTGAGGGCGATCTTGGTGCCCTCGTCCCAGAGCCGGCGGCCCTCGCCGATCACCACCGGGAAGATCATGATCCGGTACTCGTCGATCAGGTTGTGCCGGGTCAGGTAGTTGATCAGAGCGGCGCTGCCGTTGATCAGCACCGAGTCGGTGCCGGCCTTGAGCGCGCGGACCGCCTCGGCGACGTCGCCGGCGATGAAGGTCGCGTTCCACTCCGGCTCGGTGAGGGTGGTGGTGGCGACCCGTTTGGGCATCGCGTTCATCTTCACGCCGAAGTGACCGGTCTCGGCCTCCATCTTCGGCCAGGCTTCCTTGAAGCCCTCGTAGGTGCGGCGGCCGAGCAGCATCACGTCGGCCTCCTGCAGGTTGGCGTCCTGCCAGGCGGCGAGCTCATCGTTGAAATACGGTCCGCTCCAGGACGGCTCCTCGAAGACGCCGTCGAGCGTGACGTAGGAAACCGCGACGATCGTGCCCATCTCGTACCATCCTCCGGGTTGTTTACCGTGTGGTTAATTAGCTGGTAGGTAATCCTACGGTCCGGTACCGGTGGTCAAGGTCGTGGTGCTGAAAATCCGCTCCGTCCGGTAGGTAGGCTGGCCCGGTGACCGTACGAGTACGCTTCGCCCCTTCGCCGACCGGAATGTTCCATGTCGGCAGCGCCCGCTCGGCGCTGCACAACTGGATCGTCGCCCAGCAGTCGGGCGGTGCCTTCGTCCTGCGGATCGAGGACACCGACGCCGCCCGCAACCGTCCCGAGTGGATCGAGGGCATCATCTCGGCCCTCGATTGGATCGGTATCGAACGAGGCCACTACGAGGGGCCGTATTTCCAGTCGTCGGACGCGGCCGAGCACGCCGCCGCCGCGACCCGCCTGTACGGCGAGGGCCGCGCCTACTACTGCGACTGCACCCGCGACGATGTCATCGCCCGCAACGGAAACCAGTTCGCCGGCTACGACGGCTTCTGCCGCGATCGCGGGCTCGGCCCCGGTGCCGGCCGCGCCCTGCGCTTCCGCACCCCGGACGAGGGCGAGACCGTGGTGGTCGACCTGGTCCGCGGCGAGCCGACCTTCGACAACAAGCTGATCGAGGACTTCGTCATCGTCCGCGGCGACGGCTCCCCGCTCTTCCTGCTGGCCAACGTGGTGGACGACATGACGATGGGGATCACCCACGTGATCCGCGCCGAGGAGCACCTGTCGAACGCGCCCAAGCAGCAGCTGCTCTGGGAGGCGCTGGGCAGCGGGCCGCCGGTCTGGGCGCACGTCCCGGTGATCGTCAACGAGAAGCGCCAGAAGCTGTCGAAACGCCGCGACAAGGTGGCGCTGGAGGGCTACCGCGACGAGGGCTACCTCGCCGCCGCGATGCGCAACTACCTGATGCTGCTGGGCTGGGCGCCGAGCGGCGACCGCGAGATCGTGCCGTGGTCGGTGATCGAGTCGGAGTTCACGATCACCGACGTCAACCACTCCCCCGCGTTCTTCGACGTGAAGAAGCTGCGCGCCTTCAACGGCGAATACATCCGGGCCCTGTCGCCGGAGGACTTCGCCGCGGTCTGCGCGCCGTGGCTGGGCGGCACCGACACGATCCCGGCGCCGCCGTGGGATCCGGCCGCGTTCGACTCCGAGGCCTTCGCCTCGGTCGCTCCGCTGGCGCAGACCCGGATCGCGGTGCTGGCCGAGATCGTCGACTACGTCGACTTCCTCTTCCTGGCCGAACCGGTCGGTGACGAGCAGTCCTGGGCGAAGGCGATGAAGGAGGGCGCCGGCGAGATCCTGGAAGCCGCCGGCAAGGCGTTCGGCGAGCTTGAGACGTGGGCCGCCGAACCGCTGAAGGGCGCGCTGGAGGGCGTCGGCGAGGAGCGCGGGCTCAAGCTGGGCAAGACCCAGGCGCCGGTCCGGGTCGCCGTCACCGGGCGTACGGTCGGGCTGCCGCTCTTCGAGTCGATCGAGGTGTTGGGCCGCGAGCGCACCCTCGCCCGGATCGCCGCCGCCCGGGCCAAACTCGCCTAGCACACCGATCGGACACCCGCCATAGCGGACAGTCGTACGAACATGACTGTCCGCTCGGCGGGTGACCGGACCCCCACGGGCTTGCTTCCGATGGGTATTATTCGGCCGCTGATCAACGGCGGCCCTCGCCGCGTCAGCCGGTTCCCCAGATGGCTCCACATCGTCCCGCCCGAGATGCGCGCGGACGTATCCCGGGGAAGGCTGTGCGTAGTCGGGCTGGGCGCACGCAGCCATGTCCATCCACGGGGCGGGGAGGCCGGACAATGGTGGGAAGAGCATTATCTCGGCTCCTCGCGGTAGCCGGAGCGCTGCTGGCCGCGCTGGCGGTGACCTTGGGAGCCGGGGCGGCCACTGCCCAGGCCGCGCCGAGGGCCACCACCCCGACGAGCCTGACGATCACCGGCAAGGGGATCGCGGGCCCGGTCATCGTCCAGGCCGCCGACCAGCCCGGCATCTTCCGTCAGCTGCTCAGCGAGGTCAGCTGGCTCGCCACCGCGAAGCCGCAGACCTCGGCTCCGACGGCGGACCGGCTCGGCCCGAAATTCGCGCTGACCGTCCTGGTCAAGAACAGCCCGACCTACGCCTACGACCTGTACCCGGCGGCCAAAGGCGGACCGCGGGCGCACCGCGCGGCCAGGCAGCCGAACGGCAAGAAGGTCGCCGCCGGCTGGTTCTACGGCCGGCTGACGATGTCCGAGTCGCTGCGGATCAGCGGTGTCCCGCTGACCGCGAAACCGGATGTGTTCAGCGGCGGCATCGGCGGCGGGCTGAGCGCCGGCGTGCTCCAGGGCGAGGTCGACCCCGTCGCGGGCGTCAACCGCTTCCTGACCCAGATGCGCGAGCTGGTGCTGCTCAACGGCGCGGTGCTGGTGGTCATCCTGTTCGGGCTGGCCGGTATCTCGTACCTGATCCGGCGCCGGGTCTGACCCGCCCGGACTAGCCGGCCGGCACCTTCGCCCGCAGCTGCGGGCAGGACACGGCCGGGTCGTCACAGCCCTCCGCCGCCCCGAAAACCGCCCCGATGCCCGGATCGGTGGCCGCGTCCGCCGACTGCCGGCCGGTCAGCGGCGGGCGCCCGGTCCCGGCGTCGCCGGTGTTGCGCCGGCCGGTGGCCAGTACGGCGATCGTGCGCCCGTCCGTCAACCGCCGGGCGATGGCCTCGGTGAGCTGCCAGTCGACGTCATTGTCCCAGGCGTAGCGGGCGTACTCCGTGCCGGCCGAGTGCTGCGGCAGCGCGCAGGCTTTCGGGTCGGCGAGCACCGGCAGGCACAGGCCGTCCGGCTTCCAGAAGGCGGCGATCTCGATCGTGCCGCGGGACTGGCCGGCGGCGAAGACGGAGTACTGCCGCCAGCCGGGACCGGCGGCGGGGTCGCGCGGCTCGACGGTCAGCCCGGAGATCCGGGCCAGGGCCGCCGCGGCGGCATCGGCGGTCGTCGTCTGCTGGTCGACGGTCGGCGCGCTGCGATCGGCGACCCGGTCCGCGGGTTGCCCCGGCGTCCGGGCGGGACCGGTCGCGGTCGGCAGCAGGGCGCTGGTCAGCCCGTAGCCCAGCCCCGCGACCAGGACGACGGCGCACAGGCCGATCAGCAGCAGCCGGCGGATCCGGCGCTTGCGCAACTGCTCGACGCGGCGGAACACGGCGTCGACGGCGTTCCCGATCGGCGGTTCGTCGTCGAAGGCCCGGCCGAGTTGCTCGTCGAGGACGTTCACCGGGCCACCAGATCGCCGAGCAGGCGCTCCAGGGCGCGGCAACCGGCCCGTTCGTACGTTCCGGCCCGCTGCTGGGTGATGGCGAGGACGCGGGCGATCTCGGCGAACTGCATGCCGTCCCAGTGCCGCATCACCACGACGGCCCGGCACCGGGGCGAGAGCTTCTGCAGGGCGTCCAGCAGCAGGATCGTCGGCGTATGGTCGTGCATTCGCTCTGAGCGGGTGCCGACCGGGGCCACGAAGACGTGCTCACGGCGGCTGCGCCGGCGCGGGAAGGCGGCCATCAGTTCGGCGTACGCGACCCGGTCGAGGTCCTGGATCTCGCCCCGCCGCGGGTCGGCGACCAGCCGCGCCAGCGTGCGCTGCACCACCTGGGCGGCCGCACCCCAGTCCCCGCACATCAGGTAGGCAGAGCGGCGCAGGTGCGGATAGCGGCTGGCCACGAAGCCGAGCATTGCGGTGTCCTCGTCCCCCATGGTCTTGTTATAGGCCCACGCCGGGAACCGCCGTGGCCGAACGCCCCGAGCCCACTCGAACGGCGACCTCGACCAGCCGGACCAGGTCGTCGAGATCCGCGTCGAATTCGGCGCCGGCGTCCGCGGCGGTGTGCGCGCCGGGCAGCCCGCCGGTCACCTCGCCGGTGGTGTAGCCGAGCAGGAAGGCGCAGATCATCCGGGTCAGCCGGGGCACCTGCGCCGCGGGCAGGCCCGCGTCGTCGAGGGTCCGGCCGAGCGCCGAGATCAGCCAGGACGCGGAGGCGGCGGCGGCCGGGCGGTTCAGCAGCAGCGGATAGGCGCCCGGGTGGGCGCGGGACAGGGTGCGCACCGAACGGCCCAGCACGCGCAGCCGGTGTCGCCAGTCCAGATCGGCGGGATCGGCGCCGTGGGCGGTGCCCAGCTCGGCGTGCAGCAGGTCGACCAGCCCGTCCAGCAGAGCGTCCTTGCCACCGACGTACGGGTAGAGGGCCATCGAGGTGAGACCGACCCGTTCCGCCACCGCCCGCATGGACATCGCGCCGAGCCCCCGCTCGTCGACGAGCGCGAGGGCCTGGTCCAGGATCAGCCGTCTCTTGTCGTCCACGGGCCCACGGTGTCGGCTTTCGCCGGGACGGCGACCGGACGCGCCCGCAGCGGACCGGTCAACCACCCGTCAGAGTGATACCCGGGGCGCCTGCGGCGTCAGCACCAGCGGCCGGGCGGGCGGCCCTGGCTTACGGCCCGGCGGCGCGGGCGGACGGCACCGTGCAGGTGTGCTCCGGCCCAGCCGCGCAGGCGGGTCTGGCAGGTGCCGCGCGGGGTGGGCACCTCGGCCACCGGGTCCGCGCCGAGGTCGGCGGTGGGCTCCTCGACGAAGTCGTCGTCCTCGGCGCACAGTTGCGCGTCTTCGCGTTCCGTCATTTCGCCTCCTCCATCCCGTCCTGCGCTGTCGGCCGGTCTGATCGGCAGTGCCGGACCGGTCCTGAGTAGGGCGACTGCCCGCGCTGAGGGGACACCTTGCCAGGTCACGGACCGGAATCGCGGCGGAGGCGCACCGCTATTACGGACAAAAGTAACAAACAGCGACGTTTACGGTCCGTTATCGAGGCCGGAGACGCCGCATTAGGCTGGGGACGTGGCAGAGACGGCGAAACGCACCGCGGCGGCAACCGGGCCGCCACTCGCCGCCACGCTGCAGCGGATCGAACGGCATGCCGGCGCCCTCGCCACGGCCAGCGTCGCGCGGATGGACGAGACCCTGCCGTGGTTTCGGGCGCTCCCCGCCGACCAGCGGTCCTGGGTCATGCTGGTCGCCCAGGCCGGTATCCGCTCGCTGGTCGAGTGGCTGCGCTCCGACGGCACCTCCTCGGGGGGCGCCCAGGAGATCTCCGACGAGGTCTTCACCGCCGCGCCCCGCGCGCTGGCCCGCTCGATCACGCTGACCCAGACCGTGGCGCTGGTCAAGGTCACGATCGACGTCGCCGAGTCGCAGGTGCCCACGCTGGCCGCGCCCGGCGAGGAGGAAGCGCTGCTGCAGGCCATCCTGCGGTTCTCCCGGGAGATCGCGTTCTCGGCCGCCCGGGTCTACGCCCGCGCCGCCGAGTCCCGCGGCACTTGGGACGCCCGGCTGCAGGCCCTTCTGGTCGACGCTCTGCTCCGCGGCGACTCCTCCGATGTCCTGGCCAGCCGGGCCGCCGCGCTGGGCTGGGCGGACGCGCCGCCGGTGGCAGTCGTGGTCGGACGCACCCCGGGCGGCGACATCACCGCGGTGCTGCACACGGTCTACCGGGCCGCCCGGCGGGCCCGGATCGAGGTGATCGGCGGCGTGCACGGCGACCGGCTCGTGGTGGTCATGGGCGGCGTGGCCGACCCGCTGGCGACAGCCGGCACGCTGGCCGGAGCGTTCGGCGAGGGGCCGATCGTGGTCGGGCCGGCGGTGCCGTCGCTGGACCAGGCGACCGAGTCCGCCCGCGCGGCGCTGGCCGGCTTCCGGGCCGCGCCGGCCTGGCCCGGGGCGCCGTCCCCGGTGAACGCGGACGCCCTGCTGCCCGAGCGCGTGCTGGCCGGCGACAACGAGGCCCGGCGGACGCTGCGGCGCGACGTCTACGGCGCGGTGGTCAAGGCCGGCGGCGGGCTGTTGGAGACGCTGGACGCCTTCTTCGCCGCCGGCGGCGTGCTCGAGAGCGCTGCCCGCGAGCTCTACGTGCACCCCAACACCGTGCGCTACCGGCTGAAAAGGGTGGCCGAAGTGACCAACATGACGCCGCTGGACGGGCGGGACGCGTTCGCGCTGCGGATGGCGCTGACCATCGGGCGACTGGATCCAGCGACGTAAATCACGGTCACGGGCGAAAGATCAACAACCCTTTCGGGTATGAATAAATCAGGCGATTATCCACCGAACGGCACCGGTTTTGTAGGATGCCTCCAAAGCCGGTAGTACGGTTTCGTGCCCTGCGCATACCGCGAACCGGGCACCCATCCGGAAGAGTCAGGTACGTGCTAGCCGTCCTCTCCCCCGGTCAAGGCTCCCAGAAGCCCGGCTTCCTCGCCCCTTGGCTCCAGCTCCGCAGCGCCGCGTCCCGGCTGCGCTGGTGGTCCGCGCTGGCCGGCGTCGACCTGATCCACCTGGGCACCGAGGCCGGCGCCGAGGAGATCACGGACACCGCGCGCACCCAGCCGCTGCTGGTCGCCGCCGCGCTGATCGCCGGCGAGCACCTGCCGATGGCCGAGGTCGACCTGGTCGCCGGCCACAGCGTCGGCGAGCTGGGCGCGACCGCTCTGGCCGGGGTACTGCCGGCCGAGGCCGCGATCGCTTTTGCCGGGGTCCGCGGCCGGGAGATGGCCGCCGCCTGCGCCCTCGAAGCCACTGGCATGAGCGCCGTGCTCGGCGGCGACGAGGCTGAGGTGCTGGCCGCGATCGACAAGCTCGACCTCTACCCGGCCAACCGCAACGCCACCGGTCAGATCGTCGCGGCCGGCGCGGTCGACGCACTGGCCCGGCTGGCCGAAGAGCCGCCCGGCTCGGCCCGGGTCCGCGCGCTGCGGGTCGCCGGGGCGTTCCACACGCCGTACATGGCCCCGGCCGAGGCGGCGCTCGCCGCGCTGGCCGGCGGGGTGAGCGTCTATGACCCGGCCCGCACCCTGCTGTCCAACCTGGACGGCACCGCCGTCACCGCCGGCCCCGAGATGCTGCGGCGCCTGGTCCGCCAGGTCACCGCGCCGGTCCGCTGGGACCTGTGCATGCGCACGCTGCGCGAACTCGGCGTCACCGGCATCATCGAACTGCCTCCGGCCGGCACCCTGGCCGGACTGGTCAAACGCGAGCTCAAGGGCGAGGGCGCACCCGAGATCGTCACCCTGAACACACCGGACGATCTGCCCGCCGCCCGCGACCTGATCGCCCGGCACGGCACGGCAGCGACGCGCCCGAGCGAAGGAGCAGCACGATGACCGCCGGTTCCCGGATCGTCGCCATGGGCCACTACCAGCCAACCCGGGTCGTCACCAACGACGACCTGGCCAAGATCATCGAGACCGACGACGCCTGGATCCGGGACCGGGTCGGCATCGCCGAACGCCGGGTCGCCGACCAGGAGACGGTCGCCGACATGGCCACCTTCGCGGCCGAGAAGGCGCTGGCCGGCTCAGGGCTGAGCGCCGCCGACATCGACCTGGTCGTCGTCGCCACCTGCTCGTCGATCGACCGCTGCCCGAACGTGGCCACCCGGGTCGCGGCCCGGCTCGGCATCACCGCCCCGGCCGCCTACGACCTCAACACGGCCTGCTCCGGCTTCTCGTATGCGCTGGGCACGGCCGATCACGCGATCCGGGCCGACGCGACCCGGAACGCTCTCGTCATCGGCGCCGAAAAGCTCTCCGACCTGACCGACTGGACCGACCGGACGACCGCGGTACTCTTCGGCGACGGGGCCGGCGCGGCCGTCGTCACCGGCGTGGCCGACGGCGAGCAGCCCGGCATCGGGCCGGTGCTCTGGGGCTCCGCCCCGGACAAGGGCGATGTGCTGCGCATCGAGGGCACCCAGCCGTATATCAAGCAGGACGGTCAGGTGGTCTTCCGCTGGGCGACCACCGCGCTCGCCCCGTTCGCGATCGAGACCTGCGTCAAGGCCGGGATCCGGCCGGACGAACTGGCGGCCTTCGTCCCGCACCAGGCGAACACCCGGATTATCGACGGCATCGTCAAGCGCCTCGGCCTCGGCCCGAACGTGGTCGTCGCCAAGGATCTGGTCGAGTCGGGCAACACCTCGGCGGCCAGTGTGCCGCTGGCCCTGTCCAAGCTGGTCGAGCGCCGCGAGGTGCCCTCGGGCGCCCCGGTCCTGCTCTTCGGCTTCGGCGGCGGCCTCACCTACGCCGGTCAGGTCATCCGCTGCCCCTGAGCAGCCGGAGTTCCGAGCCGCGTGCAGTCCCCACCATCGAGAGGAACCATCGCAATGGCAACCCGCGCTGAGATCACTTCCGGCCTCGCCGAGATCCTTGAGGAGGTCGCCGGGGTGAACCCGGACGACGTCGCCGAGGAGAAGTCCTTCACCGACGACCTGGACGTCGACTCGCTGTCCATGGTCGAGGTCGTGGTGGCCGCCGAGGAGAAGTTCGGCGTCAAGATCCCCGACAACGAGGTGCAGAACCTGAAGACCGTCGGCGACGCCGTCTCGTTCATCGAGGCGAACCACTGAGATGAGCAGTACAGACGTCGTCGTCACCGGGCTCGGCGCGACGACCCCGCTGGGCGGGGACGTCGCGTCCACCTGGGACGCTATGCTCGCCGGCCGCTCCGGGGTGAGTCCGCTCATCCAGGAGTGGGCCGCGCAGTTGCCCGTACGCATCGCCGCCCAGCTCGCGGTCGAGCCCTCCGAGGTGCTCGACCGGGTCAAGCTGCGCCGGCTCGACCGTTCCGAGGCGATCGCATTGATCGCCGCGCACCAGGCCTGGGCCGACTCCGGCCTCAAGGACTCCGGGCTCGACCCGGAGCGGCTGGCCGTCAGCTTCGGCAGCGGCATCGGCGGCGCGCAGACCCTGCTCAACCAGGACGACATCCTGGAGGCCTCCGGGCCCCGCCGGGTCAGCCCGCACACCGTGCCGATGCTGATGCCCAACGGCCCCGCCGCCTGGGTGGGCATCGAGCTCGGCGCGCAGGCCGGGGTGCACTCGATGGCCTCGGCGTGCGCCACCGGCGCGGAGGCGCTGTCCCTGGGCCTGGACATCATCCGGTCCGGCCGGGCCGACGTGGTGATGGCCGGCGGCACCGAGGCCGTCATCCACCCGCTGCCGATCGCCGGCTTCGCCGCCATGCGCGCCATGTCGACGCGTAACGACGAGCCACAGAAGGCGTCCCGCCCGTGGGACAAGGGCCGCGACGGCTTCGTGCTCGGCGAGGGCTCCGGCGCCCTGGTGCTGGAACGCGCCGACCACGCCGTCGCCCGCGGCGCCCGGATCTACGCCCGGCTGGCCGGCGCGGGGATCACCTCCGACGGCTACGACATCGTCCAGCCGCACCCCCAGGGACTCGGCGGCATCCGCGCGATGACCATGGCGCTGCAGGACGCGGGCCTGAGCAAGACCGACATCGTGCACGTCAACGCCCACGCCACCTCGACCCCGGTCGGCGACATCGCCGAGATCCACGGCGTCCGCATAGCCCTGGGCGACCACCCGGTGCTCACCTCGACCAAGTCGATGTCCGGGCATCTGCTCGGGGCGGCGGGGGCGCTGGAGTCCATCGCCACGATCCTGGCCATCCGCGACAGCGTCGTCCCCCCGACGATCAACCTCGACGACCCCGACGACGACCTCACCCTCGACGTGGCCGCGCACAAGGCCCGGCCGATGGACATCCCGGCGGCGCTGAACAACTCGTTCGGCTTCGGCGGCCACAACGTGGCGCTGATCTTCACTCGCGCATGACCTGTCGCCGGTGGCGCCCCCTTTCCGGAGTGGGCGCCACCGGCCGCACACGTCGGCCTCTTCCGGCCCGCCGACATCGTTACGATGCCTAAGCCCCTGCTCAGAGGTGTTGTCCGTAACTCCGACGGCCCTTGACGCGCTGGACGGCCTCCACGCCGCGGGTTACGGACAGAACCTCTGGCGACCTGCTTAGCGACGCCGTGCGGGCGCCGAGCCACTTCGAGCGGCCACCGAGCCACTTCGCGTAGGCGCCGAGCCACTTCGCCCAGGACGCCGAGCCCAGGGCGCCGAACCCAGGGCGCTGGCTACCTCGCGCAGGCGCTGCGGGGTAGGCCGGGTACGCCGACCGGGGAGCGCCCCGGCGCCGTGGCTTTGCCGGCCAGGACGGCGGCCAGCGCGGTCAGTGAGAGCCGGCTGGACGAGTAGGTCGCGATCAGGGTCGGTGACGTGGCCGCTGCCAGCAGATGCGGCGTGTCCATGATGACCGTGACGGCCGCATCCGGATCCAGATCGACCTGCTGATCGCCGTAGCCGACCAGGTGGACGACCGCACCGTTCGCGGCGACGACCTGCACGCCGGCCGCCTGCAGGGCTTTGACCAGGGCGACCCGGGCGACCTCGCGGCCGTCCGAGGCGGTCACCAGCACTGGGCCGGTCACGAGCGGGCCGGTCACGAGCGGGCCGGAGCAGGTGCCGCGCAGGACTGTGATCGAGGCCGCGGCAGCGGCCAGCACCGCCTTCTCGTGCCCGGCCGAACTCAGTGTGGACAGCTCCGGCTGCGGTAACACGCCGGTCCGGAACTTCAGGGTCAGGACGCGGGTCGCCGCCTCGACCAGCCGGGCCCGCTTCAGGGTGCCGTCCTTGAGTGCCGCCAGGATCCCGTCCCGGGCGGCGCTGATGTCCGGCGGCATCAGCAGGATGTCGTTGCCCGCGTTGAGCGCCTTCACCGCCGCCACGCCGGCCGGCCAGGTCATCGCCGGCGCCATGTTCATCGCGTCGGTGACCGCCACCCCGGTGAATTTCAGCTGCCTGCGCAGCACGTCGGTCATCAGCCGGTGCGAGAACGTCGCCGGGACGCCCGGGTCGACCGATGTGACGTCGAGGTGGCCGGACATCACCGCGCCGACGCCGGCGTCGATGCCCGCCGCGAACGGCGGCCAGTCCTGGCTGACCAGCTGCGCCTGGCTCTGCGACACCACGGGCAACTCGTCGTGGCTGTCGCCGGTGGTGTGCCCGTGGCCCGGGAAGTGCTTGATCGCCGCCATGACACCGGCCTTCTGGATGCCGCGCACGGCCGCCGCGACCTGGGCCGCGTTCGCCTGGGGGTCGTCGCCGAAGGAACGGGAGCCGATCACGGCGCTGCCCTGCCGGCCGAGCGTGTCGGCGACCGGGGCGAAGTCGAGATTGACCCCCATGGCGGCCAGCTCCTCGCCGGCCGCCTGCCAGGCCGCCTCGGTCAGCCCGGGCCGTCGGGCCGCGCCGAAGCCCATCGCCGACGGCAGCATCGTCACGCCGTCGCGGACCCGGGTGACCACGCCGTACTCCTGGTCGGTGCCGATCAACAGCGGGGCGCCGCCGGGCTTGAACGCGGCCTGCTGCAGGCCGGCGGTGAACGCGCGGACCTGGGCCGGGCTCTGCACGTTGGTGACCGGGTTGGTCGCGCCGGTCGGGTCGTCGGCGGCGAAGCTGACCAGGATCAGCCCGCCGAGATGGAACTTCGCGACGAGCTCGCCGGGCGTGCTGGCGCCGCCGAGCTTCTGGTTGGCCGCGGCCGAGGCGGCGTCGACCGTGACCGCGTCGGCCCCGTACGCATAGGGCATGAGCACTTGACCGGCCAGCTCGTCGTCGGCGAGCTCGCGCACGGCGACGGCGGCCCGCGCGGCCGGGTCACCCGTGGGTGACGGCTCGGCGGACGGCTCGGTCGGCGGCATGGTCAACGGTGTCCCGCTGGGTGCGGCGACCGGCGGCACCGTCGCGTCCGGCCCGCACGCGACGGGCAGGAGCAGGACGAGCGGCGCGACCAGAGCGACACGAAAGCCCTTCTTCACCGCGTCATGGGATCAGGGGTCGCACAGAATCTCAGCCGACTCGGGTGAGCAGGGTCTGCGGGGCTCCGTCGCCGGCGTAGCGGTACGGCTCCAACTCGGCGTCCCAGGCGGCGCCCAAGGCTTTCTCCAGGGCGTGCGCGAGGGCCTCGGGGGCGGGGGCGGACGCCATGATGGCGCGCAGGTGGTCCTCACCCAGCTGGATGTCGCCCGAGGCGCCCATCGTGCCGTGGAACAGACCCCGGTCGGGGACGTACATGAAGCGCTCCCCGTCGACGCCGTGACTCGGCTCCTCGGTGACTTCGAAACGGATCATAGGCCACTGTCTGAGGGCAGCAGCCAGCTCGGCGCCGGTTCCCGTCCGCCCGGTCCAGCTGCACTCGGAGCGGCGCATGCCCGGTTCAGCCGGTTGCGCAGCCCAGTGCAGAGTGACCGCCGCGGTCAGGACGCGCGCGATCGCCCACTCGACGTGCTGGCACACGGCGAGTGGTGTCGAGTGGACGTATACGACGCCACACGTTGGCACGGTGACCTCCCGGAGACCGAGGTGCGTCTTCCCCTACGACCTCGACCGCGGTTGATCGTGTCCTATGATGCCGGGTGGTGAGGATGGTGCGC
>JAVHVY010000172.1:0-16147 GCA_032160305.1 Actinoplanes sp. | reverse complement strand
CCGCACCCAGAAGGCGCTCGCGCTCCACCCCGCCGACCTCGGCGCAGCCAACAGACCCGGCACCGGCACCGGCGGACGACCGCCAACCGACCGCGGCAACCGCCCGGACCAAGCCCCGCCGCCCCGGCAGAACCAACCCCGGCGGCCAGCCCCCCGACTACCAAGGCCCCACCACCAAAGGCCCCACCACCAAGGAACCCACCACCAAGGAACCCACCACCCAGGGCCCCGGCGGCAAGGGCCCCACCGCCCAGGTCCCCACCGCACGGGACCTCCCGCCGGCTTCGGACCCGTGGGAATCCAGCGCCACCAAACAGCCCGAGCCCGCAACGGACGCCAAGCCGAAGCGCGGAGCATTCGGCTGGATGCGCCGCAGCCGGGAATCCGCGGACACTAAGCCGGCGAACCCGACCTCGATCTCGCCGCTGCCGACCGCTCCCGCACCGACAGGCCGGCCCCCGACCGCCCCCAAGCCGATCAAACCACGGTCCACAACTGAGCCGCGCCCCGTAAAGGCCACCGCGACCTCCCCGACACAGCCCCCGGAATCCGCCACCCCGCGGTCAACGGTCGCGCCCCCGCCGGCAACGCCCACGATCGTGAAGATCAACCCACCCCGATCGGGTGACTCAACCTCCGCGGAAACCTCCAGAAAATCCACCCCGCCCCGGCCGGCCCCCGCGAAGTCACCCCCACCTCCGCAGAACCCCTCAGCCGCCAACCGCCCGCGCTAGCCCAGAGCACCACGCAGGTAGACACACCTTCCCGCGCAACCCACGCTTCCCGCGCAACCCACGCGAAAGCGGACCCAGGCCCCACCCCGAGTCCACTACATCTCAGGCCACAGATGCACGGGAAGATTCGCACGCTGCAGCTCGGCGTACCGGAGCAGCATGGTGCTCAGCGCGGCGGCACGCGATCCACCCGCCCGGGCGACGGTCTCCGCCTGCCACACCGCCCCGTTCCGCCGCCCCCGACAGCGCCCCTCGATCACCCCGAGAAGCCGGTCCCGATGCCGGGCATCCACCCCGTACGATTCGAGGCCCGCGCACGCCTTCGGGAGCAGGGAGCGGAGCACGAGCTCGGTCACCTCGACGTCCCCGGTGCCGGGCCAGTACACCGACGCGGCGATCCCGGCCCGGGCGGCGACGTGGAAGTTGTCCTCGGCCGCGGCGAACGGCAGCTTGTCCCAGATCGGCTGCTCCTGCTCAGCCAGGTACCGGACGAGTCCGAAGTAGAAGGCCGCGTTGGCGAGCATGTCGATCACGGTGGGCCCGGACGGGAGCACCCGGTTCTCCACTCGGAGGTGTGGTTTTCCGGCGCTCCCGTCGTACACAGGTCGGTTCCAGCGGTAGACCGTGCCGTTGTGCAGTCGCAGCTCGCCCAGCTGGGGCGTGCCGCCGGCGGCGAGCACCGCGACCGGATCCTCGGGGTCGAGGACCGGCAGCAGGGGCGGAAAATAGTGGACATTCTCCTCGAAGAGGTCGAGCACCGAGCTGATCCAGCGTTCGCCGAACCACACCCGCGGCCGGACGCCTTGGGCTTTGAGCTCGGCGTTGCGGGTGTCGGTGGCCTGCTCGAAGAGGGCGATCCGGGTCTCCGCCCAGAGTTCGCGGCCGTGCAGGTAGGGCGAGTTCGCGCCGATCGCCACCTGGATCGCCGCGACGGCCTGCGAGGAGTTCCAGTAGGCGGCGAATTGCGACGGCGGCACCTGCAGGTGGAACTGGACGCTGGTGCAGGCGGCCTCGGCGGCGATGGAGTCGTTGGCGGTCTGCAGCCGTTCGACGCCGCGGATGTCGACGCTGAACTGCTCGCCGCGGGCGCCCGCCAGCTCGGCGTTGAGCGCGCGGTACCGCTCGTTCACGGACAGGTTGGCGAGCACGAGGTGCTCCGGCGTGAGGGTGGGCAGGCTGCCGATCATGACGATCGTGCTGCCGGCGGCCTGGGCGCGATCCTCGGCTCGGCCGAGGGCTTCCTGGATGGCGTCCTCGTAGTCGGCGAAGCCGTCGCCGGCGATCAGCCGGGGCCGGGCGTTCAATTCGAGGTTGAACTGGCCCAGCTCGGCCTGGAACAACGGGTCGCCGAGGCCGGCGAGGATCTCCGCATTGCGCATCGCCGGTTGGGCGCGGGCGTCCATCAGATTGAGCTCGATCTCGAGCCCGGTCATCGAACGGCCGTCGTCGAGCGCCCCGGCGTCGAGCAGTTGTGCCAGCACGTCCAGGCAGCGGCGCATTTTCTGCCGGTAGCCGCTGCGGTCCTGGGCGGAGAAAACCGCGTCGACGAGGTCCTTGCCCATGTGGTCCCTCCCGACCCCGGAAACGGGGGATCGCTGGCCGGATCAGCCCGGCGAAAGCGGACAATGATCACCATTCTGTGAGTGACCGCTCGCGCTCGGTCTACCTTGGCATCCCGGCAGGCGGATCGCTACCGGAAGCCTGGGCAACAGAAAGCGCCGCCCCGGAACGGGACGGCGCTCGCGTGGAAAGGTCAGGCCTGGCGGATGGCTTCGCCCTCGATCTCGATCTTGACCTTCTTGCCGATCATGACGCCGCCGGACTCGTGAGCCATGTTGTAGGTCAGCCCCCAGTCCTCGCGGTCGATCTCGGTGGAGGCCGAGAAGCCGAACAGGTCGTTACCGTACGGGCTGCGGCCGGCGCCCTCGAACTCGACGAGCAGCTCGACGGCCTTGGTGATGCCCTTGATCGTGAGCTCGCCGTCGAGCAGGAACTCGTTGCCGCTCTGCGACTTGATGCCGGTGCTCCTGAACTCGATGGTCGGGTACTTCTCGGCCTCGAAGAAGTCGCCGGTACGCAGGTGGTTGTCCCGGTCGGGCTGGCCGGTGAAGACGCTCGCGGTCTGGATCGTGGCGGTCACGGAGCTCTGCAGCGGGTCCTCGCCGACCGTGATGGTCGCGGTGGCCTCGCCGAAGTTGCCGCGAACCTTGCTGACCATCAGGTGGCGCACCACGAAGCCGACCCGCTTGTGCGCGGCGTCCAGCTCGTAGGTGCCGGCGGCCGGGATCTGCAGACCCTGGAACTCGCGGGTGCTGGAGACGGAGTCGGTCATGACTTGGTTCCTCTCGAAAGCGTGGACCGGGTGTTTGTCTGACGGAGCAACTATATGCCAAGCAATATTCCTCTTGTCAAGTGCCTGGTGTTACGCTGCCGATGTGCGTACCGACCTGGACGACCCCCGCTTCACCGCGATCGGCCTGTTCTCCGAAGCCATCGCGGGGCTCCACGCCCGCTTCGCGGCGCAATTCGATCAGCACCGGATCTCACCGGTCGAGTTCGAGGTGCTCATGCGCCTCGCCCGCTCGCCGGGCAACCACCTGCGGATGACCGATCTGGCCGGCCAGACCTCCCTTTCCACCAGCGGCGTGACCCGGGTCGTCGACCGGATGGACCGCGACGGGCTGGTCGGCCGGCAGGCGTGTCCCAGCGACCGCCGCAGCTCGTACGCGGTGATCACTGAGGCCGGGCTGGCCAAGCTCGACGCGGTGCTGCCCGGCCATCTGGAGCTGGTGCAGCAGTGGTTCATCGGCCAACTCTCACCCGGGCAGCTCGACCAGATGCTCGACTCGCTGCGCACGATCCGCGACGCGGTGAACCCGTGCGCCACGGCGGGCAGCGACGAGGCGTCCGAGTCCGTCGTACCGACCGCGTGACGGTGGCGCGGCGGAAACCGGCAGTACCTGTCGGGGCACGGGTACCCAAGGGAAGATCAGACCTGGTCAGAGACCCAGCTCACGGGCGATGACCAGGCGCTGAATCTCGGACGTGCCCTCGCCGACCTCGAGGATCTTGGCATCGCGGTAGAACCGGCCGACCGCGGACTCGTTCATGAAGCCGTAACCGCCGTGCACCTGGGTCGCGAAACGGGCGTTCTCCATCGCCGCGTTGCTGGCGTGCAGCTTGGCGATCGCCGCGTACCGTTTGAAGTCTTCGCCTGCCACCATCCGGGCGGCCGCGTCGTAGTAGCCGAGCCGGGCGGTGTGCGCCCGCAGCTCCATGTCGGCGATCAGGAACTGGATGCCCTGGTAGCTGCCGATCGGATTGCCGAAGGCGACCCGCTCCCGGGCGTACCTGACCGACTCGTCGACACAGCCCTGGGCCAGCCCGGTGGCCAGCGCCGCGATGGCGATCCGGCCCTCGTCGAGGATCTGCAGGAACTGCGCAAGACCGCGGCCGCGTACGCCGAGCAGGTTCGCCGCCGGGACGCGCACGTCGTCGAAGGACAGCTCGTGGGTGTCCGAGGCGCACCAGCCGACCTTCGAGTAGCCGGGCGCGACCGTATAGCCGGCAGTGCCGGACGGGACGATGATCGTGGACAGTTCCTTGCTGCCGTCCGGCCTGGTACCGGTCACCGCGACGACCGTGACCAGGCAGGTGATGTCGGTGCCCGAGTTGGTGATGAAGGCTTTGGACCCGTTGATCACCCACTCGTCGGTGACGTCGTCGTAGGTCGCGCGGGTGCGGGTGGCGCCCGCGTCCGAACCGGCCCCGGGCTCGGTCAACCCGAACGCGGCCAGGGCCTCGCCGCTGGTCAGCCGCGGCAGCCAGTGGGCCTTCTGTTCCGGCGTACCGAATCGGTAGATCGGCATCGCACCCAGCGAGACCGCCGCCTCGACCGTGACCGCGACGCTGCTGTCCACCCGGGCCAGCTCCTCCAGGGCCAGGCAGAGGGCGAAGTAGTCACCGCCCATGCCGCCGTGCTCCTCGCCGAACGGCAGCCCGAAGAGCCCCATCTTGCCCATCTGCCGTACGAGGTCGTACGGAAACGTCTTGCGCTCGTAGTGTTCGGCGATCACCGGCGCGACCTGGTCGCGGGCGAACTCCCGCACGGCGGCGCGCAGCGCGTCCTGCTCCTCGCTGAGCCGGAAGTCGACCATGACGTGGTGTTCCCCTCTAGACGGGTGTGACGCCGTGCCGGCGGCGGGAGAAACTGCGATCCTTCGTACGGGCGGCCGCATAGCGGCGGATCAGCTCGTCGCGCAGGTCGACCGGCTCGATCACGGTGTCCACGACCAGCTCGCTGGCCAGGCGCATGATGTCGATGTCGCGCTCGTACTCGGCTCGGCGCTCGGCCACGAAGGTCGCGCGCCGCGCCGGGTCCTCGATCGCGGCGATCTTGTTGGCGTAGACCGCGTTCACCGCCGCCTCGGCGCCCATCACGGCGATCTTCGCGGTGGGCAGCGCGATGGTCGCCTCGGGGTCGAAGCCCGGACCGGCCATCGCATAGAGGCCGGCGCCGTAGGCCTTGCGGACCACGACGCAGATTTTCGGCACCGTCGCCTCGGCGACCGCGCTGATCATCTTGGCGCCGTGCCGGATGATGCCCTGCTTCTCGACCGCCGAGCCGACCATGAAGCCAGGCACGTCGGAGAGGAACAGCAGCGGCACGTTGAAGGCGTCGCAGAGCTGCACGAAGCGGGTCGCCTTGTCGGCGGAGTCGACGAAGAGCACCCCGCCCTTGAACATCGAGTTGTTGCCGAGCACGCCGACCACCTGGCCGTCCAGGCGGCCGAAGCCGACCGTCAGCTCGCGGGCCCAGAGCGCCTGGATCTCGACGAACGAACCCTCGTCGACCAGGCCCTTCACGTATCGCCGCATGTCGAACGCCTGCCGCTCGCTGACCGGGACCAGCGCGGCGAGATCCACGTCGGCGGGCGCTTTGGCGGCGACGGCCGGCGGCTGCTCCTGCCAGTTCTGCGGGAGGTAGGACAGGTACGTGCGGACCACGTCGAGGGCGTCCCGCTCGGACGTGCAGAGGAAGTGCCCGACGCCGGACTCGGTGCAGTGCACACGGGCGCCGCCCATCGCCTCCAGCGTCGTCTTCTCACCGGTGACCATCTCGACCATCCGGTCGGAGCCCAGATACATGCTCGCGTTGCCGTCGACCATCGCCACGACGTCGCAGAACGCCGGGATGTAGGCGCCACCGGCCGCCGACGGGCCGAAGAGCGCGCAGACCTGCGGAATCGAGCCGGATGCGCGGACCTGGGTGTGGAAGATCTTTCCCGCGCCGCGGCGGCCCGGGAAAAGGTCGACCTGGTCGGTGATCCGCGCGCCCGCGGAATCCACGAGATAGACCATCGGAACGGCATTCGCGTACGCCCGTTCGATGATCCGGATGATCTTCTCCACCGTCCGGGCGCCCCAGGAACCGGCCTTGACTGTCGAGTCGTTGGCCATCAGGCACACCGGGCGGCCACCGATCCGGGCGCCCCCGGTGATCACGCCGTCCGCGGGGAGTCCGTCAGCCAGCGCATTGGCATAGAGCCCGTCCTCGACGAAGGAGCCCTCGTCGACGAGCAGGGCGACCCGTTCGCGGGCGAAGAGCTTGCCCTTCGCGGCGTTGGCGGCGTGGTAGCGCTCGGCGCCGCCGGCCACCGCCCGCTTGCGCACCTGCGCCAGCGCGTCACCATCGGACGCCACATCGCCGAACGTCACATCGCCCCCTAGCTCGGACTTAACGATCGTTAGGCTATCTCAATCCGTGGGCGGGCGCCACCGATTCGGCGACAAGCGGAAGGGAGCCCCCGCCGGCTGCGGGGACTCCCTTCCGTTCTCCTGCTCGCCGATGCTGTGGAGGAGCACCGGCGTTATCTCCGACACCGCACGGCATCGGTTCGGGTTACGCCCGGGACCGGCGCAACCCGGCCTTTCGCACTGCGGCCCACCCGGCGCAGCGCTTTCCGCAGGCCGCGACCCGGTCGGTCATTGCGTCAACGACGCAACGTCCGAACGCGGACCTGGCCATCACGGCACAGCTGTACGGCGACTCGGCCGATTACTGGCTGCGGCCGCCACCACTGTGGTAACCGCTGGTCGCGGGCGCCTCGCCGGCCGGCATGTCGGTGGCGGGCTTGCTCGTGGTCGGCTTGCTCGTGGTCGGCGAGGTGCCGGCCGGCGGGGTGGCCGGGTAGCCGCTCGGCGCGGTCGCGGCCGGCTTGTCGACGTGCGGCTTGTGCGTGGCCGGCTTGAGCCCGTGCGGCTTGTGGGTGGCCGGCTTGTAGGTGTCCGGCATCTCGCCGGTCGGATAACCGCTCGCGTGGTGGCCGGCGAGGTGACCATGCGAACGGCGGACGCCGTCCTCACAGAGCACGCTGTCGTCCCAGTTGTTGTCCGAGTCGTCCCAGTAGTAGTCCGAGCCGAAGAAGTCGTCTTCGGACCAGCCGCCCGGGCGTCCCCAGTGCGAGGGGCGGAAGTCGCAGCCGCGGTCGCGGTCGCCGCCGAACAGATCCAGGCGGATGCAGAAGTTGTCCGGCCCGTTGCCGAACCGCTGGTGTCGCGAGTGGCGCCGGTCGTGACCTTGACCGAAGTCCCTGGCCGTGCTGCTCACACTGGCGTGCTTGGCGGTGTCGGCGGCCGTGCTGTGCCCGGTGGAGGCGAACGCCGCCCCGGCGGGGGCGAACAGCATCGCGCCGGCGGCCAGGGCGCCAACACTCAGCGTCTTACGAACCCAAGTCTTCATGGAAGAGAGTTGCCTTTCACAAGGTTGACAGAGTTTGTCGGTTCATCGGGTATCTCGGGCACGACGACCACCGGCACCTGCGACAAGGCAAGGGCGGCGCATGCGTCTCGCGCTTTCCGGGTGGTCCGGTAGCCGTGCGTCCGAAGGGATCGCCGGTGCGATCAGATCCCGGACGGCCACGAGGTCGCCCCCGGCCGGGGCGATTCAGGTCGACCGTGATCCGGCTTTCGTCGGCGATCGCCGCTGGGCTGCTGGGGGTATCTCGTCAGGCGAGGACAGATTCCCCCGGCCACCCGTTCATGATCAGCCGGAGCGGAGCACAGCCACGGTGAACCGGCCGGACAGTCGATGACGGGTGCACGAGAGCCCCGTTCGGCACCCCCGTACGCCGCTCCGCCCCCTGGCTGGGAGGCGGCATGGACGCGCAGGTGCCGATGGACGGTGCTCTGTCCGCTCGTCGTCGACCTCGACCGGCTGACGTTGGCATGGTCAGCCGCTCGGTATGGCTAACGAGGGGCGGCAGCCGGGGTCACGCGAACTGTCCGAGTGATTGATCTTTCGAGAATCGGTCCTCAGCAGACCAGTCTGGTACGCGGTCCCGCCCGCAGGACGCCCGACGGTAGGGTGCGCCCGAGCAGCTTCTCCGCCAGCTCCGCCACCTCGATCAGCGCGTCAAGATCAATCCCCGTGTCGACGCCCATGTCCTCGAGCATGTGCACGAGCTCCTCGGTGGCGATGTTGCCCGAGGCTCCCGGCGCGTACGGGCAGCCGCCGATCCCGCCGACACTGGCGTCGAACTCGGTCACGCCGAGGTCGAGGGCGGTCAGCACATTCGCCAGGCCGGTGCCCCGGGTGTTGTGGAAGTGCAGCAGCTCCGGGCGTACGCGGGAAAGCAGGTCCCGCACCCGGCGCGGGGTCGCCATGCCGGTGGTGTCGCCGAACGCGATCCGGTCCGCGCCGTCGGCGCGGACCCGCTCCACGATGGAGGCCACCCGCGCGGGGTCGATGTCACCCTCGAACGGGCAGCCGAAACTGGTCGCCACGATGACTTCCAGGGTGGCGCCCGCGTCGTGCACGAGCGGGATCAGCGCGGCGATGTCGTCGAGCGACTCGGCCGTCGAGCGGTTCAGGTTGCGCCGGTTGTGGGTGTCGCTGGCCGAGACGACGACCTCGATCTCGCGGAAGCCGGCCGCGATCGCGCGCTCGGCCCCGCGGGTGTTCGGGATCAGCGCCGAGTAGCGGACCTGTGGGTTGTGCCAGGTCCGGGCCCAGACCTCGGCGGCGTCGGCCATCTGCGGAATGGCTGTGGGGTGGACGAAGGAGACCGCCTCGATCCGGCGCACACCGGTACCGGAGAGCGCGTCGATCAGGCGCACCTTCGCATCGGTCGGGATCGGCTCCTCGTTCTGCAAGCCGTCGCGGGGTGCGACCTCCCGGATCGAGACAGCGCCCATCACGTCACCTCATTCGCGAGACGATGCCCGTGTCGTAGTCGCCGCTGAGGAACTCCTCGTTCGCCAGCAGCTCGGCGAAGAACGGCAGGTTGTTCTTCGGCCCGGCGATCTCGAAACCGGCGACCGCCGTGCGGGCCTTGGCGATCGCGTCGTCCCGATCGGCGCCGACAACGATCAGTTTGGCCATCAACGAATCGTAGTGCGGTGTGACCGTCGTGTCCGGGCCGTACCCCGAGTCGACCCGCACACCGTCGCCGGACGGCTCGACCCAGGCCGTGACCTTGCCGGGGCCGGGCAGGAACCGCTTCGGGTCCTCCGCGTTGATCCGCAGCTCGATCGCATGGCCCCGGGTGGCTCGTTCGAGATCGCCGGCCGGCGGTTCGCCCGAGGCGATCCGCAGCTGCTCCTCGACCAGGTCGATGCCGTGGATCAGCTCGGTGATCGGGTGCTCGACCTGCAGCCGGGTGTTCATCTCCAGGAAGTAGAACTCGCCGGCAGCCGGGTCGAGCAGACACTCGACCGTGCCCGCGTTGCGGTAGCCGACCGCCTCGCCGGCCCGCACCGCGGCGGCCAGCAGGCGTTCGCGCAGCCGCGGGCCGACCGCCGGGGACGGGGACTCCTCGACCAGCTTCTGGTGGCGGCGCTGCACCGAGCACTCCCGCTCGCTCAGGGCGACCACCCGGCCGTCGGCCAGTCCGAGGATCTGCACCTCGACGTGCCGGACCCGGGGGAAGTACTGCTCGATCAGCACCGCGCCGTCGCCGAACATCCGCTCGGCGAAGGCGTGCACCGTGTCGAACTCGCTGCGCAGCGCGGCCTCGTCGGTCGCCACCGCCATGCCCATGCCGCCGCCGCCCGCGGCCGCCTTCACCATCACCGGATATCCGATCGTGCTGGCCGCGTCGATCGCGTCGCCGACGGTCACGGCCGGGTCGGGCGAGCCCGGAGCGACCGGCACGCCCGCCGCGGCCATCAGATTCCGGGCGTTGATCTTGTCACCCATGGCGGTGATCGCCTCGGCGCAAGGACCGACCCAGATCAACCCATGAGCTTCGACCGTACGCGCGAACTCCGCGTTCTCACTCAGGAAGCCGTAGCCGGGGTGCACGGCCCGCGCCCCGCTCGCCGTGGCGGCGGCGATGATCGCGTCGGCGTTGCGATAGCTCAGCGCCGGGTTCGCCGGGCCGACACAGATCGCCTGGTCGGCCTCGGCCACGAACGGCAGGCCCGCGTCCGCCTCGGAGTAGACGGCTATCGAGCGGATACCCAGTCGCCCGGCGGTACGGATGATCCGCCGGGCGATCTCGCCACGATTCGCCACGAGCAGCGACTCGATCATGGTGTCCTGCCCTCCCGCCGCGCCGTTCAGTGACCGACGAGAGCGTGCACCGTGGCCGCTCGCAGCAGAACCGATCGGCGGTCCCGGTCCACCTCGCCACCGAGGAACGGCGTCGAGTTCATCAGGCCGAACGCCGAGTGCGCCAGCACCCTTGCCTCGGCCGGGTCGAGCTCGGGGCGCAGGGTGGCCAGGACGGCCACCCATTCCTCGACGTAGAGGCGTTGCAGCCGGCGGATCTGCCGGCGCGGCTCTTCGGGCAGCCGGTCGAGCTCGTGCAGGTGCAGGGCGATCACCGCGGGGTTGGCCAGGGCGAACTCGACGTGGAACTCGATCAGGTCGACCAGGGCGGCCTCGGCGTCGTCAGGATGCAGGGCGACCCGGCTCCGCCCGCCGTTGAGCAGGCCCTCGCTGACCGGGATCAGGGCGGCGACCAGCATCGCCTCCTTGCCGGCGAAGTGGTGATACAAGGCCGGGCCGGTCACGCCGGCCGCCGAGCCGATGTCGTCCATCGACACACCGTGATAGCCCCGGGCGGCGAAGAGGCCGACCGCGATCTCGAGGATCTCGTCGCGGCGCGACCGCCGGCGAGGCGCTGGCGGTCCCGTCCGCTGCTGCTGATCTACCGTCACGTGCAAACTCTAACCCGCCGTCAAGCTCTGGCCTGAACGATCGTTCAGGACGTGGTGGGACCCGCACGCCCACCTAGCGCGGCGGCCTCCTGGTCACGGCCCAGCGTTACCCGGACCTGCGCCCATTCGTACGCCGCGTGCCTGCGGTTCCGCACATCGGGGTCCATACCGTCCAGCAGGTGGCGCAATACTGATTCGCCCCGACCGGCCGCTCGGCGCTGCGCTGAATGTCGGCACCGATCGGCCGGTCGCATCGGTGGCCACCTACTGCAGGCCACCCGGCTCGCTGCCCCGGACGATCGGCGCCTTGACCAGGTTGCCCCATTCCGTCCATGATCCGTCGTAGTTCCGGACCTGTGGATAACCCAGCAGGTGGTGCAGCACGAACCAGGTGTGGCTGGAGCGCTCGCCGATCCGGCAGTAGGCGATCACGTCGTCGCCGGTCTCCAGACCCAGCTCGTCGCGGTAGATCTTCTGCAGTTCGTCGGCAGGTTTGAAGCAGCCGTCCTCGTCGGCCGCCGACTTCCACGGCTTGCTGACCGCGCCCGGGATGTGCCCACCGCGCAGCGCGCCCTCCTGCGGATAGGCCGCCATGTGGGTCAGCTCGCCGGTGTACTCCTGCGGGGACCGAACGTCGACGAGCGGACGCCCGCTCGCGATGTGCGCCATGACCTGGTCCCGGAACGCGCGGATCTCCACGTCGTTGCGCACCGGCACCGGATACCGCGCCGCGTCCCGGACCGTCCTCGCCCGGGTCAGCTCCCGCCCCTCGGCCGCCCATTTCTGCCGGCCACCGTCGAGCAGCCGCACGTCGCGGTGTCCGAAGAGACTGAAGACCCAGAGGGCGTACGCCGCCCACCAGTTGAAGTTGTCCCCGTAGAAGACGATGGTGTCGTCCCGCCCGATGCCCTTGGCCTCGCACAACGCGGCGAAGGCGGCCGGATCGAGATAGTCGCGGGTCACCTGGTCGTTGAGCTCCAGATGCCAGTCGACCTTGACCGCGCCCGGGATGTGCCCAGACTCGTAGAGCAGCACGTCCTCGTCCGATTCGACGACGACCAGGCCCGGGGTTTCGAGATTGCCGGCGAGCCATTCGGTGGTGACGAGCTTCTCGGGGTGCGCGTACGCCTGCAGTGCGGGCGCCGGATCGTTCGTAACGGACATGCCTGCCACGCTAGCGCTTCAATCAGCGATCTTGCCCTGGCCAGGACGTCCACGGCTGCCTGATGGCGTACGGGTGCCGAGGCCCACGGGTCCGCCCGGCGTAGGGTCGCTGCGTGACTGAGATGCCGGCGAAGCTCGCCGAGATCGTCGCGGAGTTCGCCTCCGCGCCACGTGAGGTCGTGCTCGAGATGCTGCTCGAGTTCTCCGACGAGGTGCCGCCGCTGCCCGCCGACTTCGCCGGACACGAAGGCATGGAGCAGGTGCCCGAGTGCCAGACGGCGTTCTTTCTCAAGGCCGAGGTTCAGCCCGACGACACGGTCCGCACCTACTTCGACTGCCCGCCCGAGGCACCCACCACCCGGGCGTTCGCGGGCATCCTGGCCGAGGGACTGACCGGAGCGACCACCGGGCAGATCCTCGCGGTCCCCGACGATCTCTACGCGAGGATGGGCCTGGCCGGCACGATCAGCCCGCTGCGGATCCGCGGTGGCACCGCCATCCTGGGCCGGCTCAAGCGCCAGATCCGGGAACAGACTTCCTGACCGGCGAGTTGGAGTGGAACGTGGATATCCAGGTGTGGTCCGACGTCATCTGCCCGTGGTGCTACATCGGCAAGAGTCGTCTCGAAAAGGCCCTTGCGGATTTCTCCGGCGGTGTGACGGTGACCTTCCGGGCGTACCAGCTGGACCCGACGCCCGTGCCGCATCCGGTGCCGCTGAAGGAGTCGCTGGCCGAGAAGTTCGGCGGACCGGGGCGGGCCGGGCAGATGTTCGACCACGTCACGGCCATCGCCGCGGCGGAGGGCCTGACGTTGAACTTCGACAATGCCGTCCTGGCCAACACGTTCGACGCGCACCGGTTGATCTTCTGGGCCGCCCAGCAGGGCCGCCAGGGCGCGATGCTCACGGTGCTCCAGCGGGCCCACTTCACCGACGGTGCGGATATCGGCTCCCGGGCTGTGCTCGCCCGGCTGGCCGGCACGCTCGGCCTGGACGGTGCGGCCGCGCTGGCCTACCTGGAGTCCTCGGCCGGCGTGCCCGAGGTCGGCGGCGACATCGCCGTGGCGCGCGAGTTGGGCATCACCAGCGTCCCGACCTTCGTGGTCGACGGCAAGTACGCGGTGCAGGGCGCCCAGGAGCCGACAATGCTCCGGGACGCGCTGACCGAGATCGCCCGCCGGGAAGCAGTCGACGCCGGTCGATGACGTTCCACGTGGAACGTTCCTCAACTCGCCTCGCGGGCCAGCCCCTCGATCACTTCAGCCCCGGGCAGCGCGCCCAGAGCCGGCCCGGCCAGAGCGATCTTGCTGTGCCGCACGCCCGAGCCGATGATCACGTGCGGGGCTGCGACCACCCGCGAGTCCACCAGGATCGACCAGGACGCCGGCAGGCCGATCGGGGTGATCCCGCCGTACTCCATTCCGGTCAGCGCGACCGCGTCGTCCATCGGTGCGAAGCTCGCCTTCCGCGCGTCCAGGCGTCGCCGGACCACCCCGTTGACGTCGGCCCGAGTCGTCGCCAACACCACACATGCCGCGTACCGGGTGATCTCACCCCGGCGCCCGGCCACGATCACACAGTTCGCCGACTCGGCCGGTGCCACTCCGTAGGCCTCGCAGAAGGCCGCCGTGTCGGCCAGGTCGGGTCGATCGGCGCCACCAGCACCTGGGCGACATCGATCGGCGCGTCAGCCGGCCACATCTCCAGGGCCGCGGCCACCGGAGCCCCCAGTAGGTCGAGCCGGGACTGAGCGGGTTCGAGCTTCAGATTTCCCATCACGCCCGCCATCCTCGCTCAGCGCCGCGAAGCCCCGAAACGCGGCTCGGCTGCTGTCGAACGAAATCATGCTGCTGACGAGCGAGATCGCACCGCAGACGAGCGCGACAAGGTAGCGACCCTGCGCGAGGCACACGCAGACGAACGCGAGTTGTCCGTCCTCGAACGCGCCACATGGAGGCCAGGCCGATTGGCCGGCCGACTAATACCCAATTATCGATCAACCCCTGGACAAGGCTATACCGGGTATGCATACTCGGTAGCCATGTCGATTCGTCACGGACTGCTGGCTCTACTCCAGCGCGAACCCATGTACGGCTATCAACTCAAAGTCGCGTTCGAAGAGCACACCGGTGGCACCTGGCCACTCAACATCGGGCAGGTCTACACCACGCTGTCCCGGCTCGAACGTGATGATCTGGTCAGTGCACTGTCGGAAAACATCGGGGGACAGCGCCCCTACGAAATCACCGATTCCGGCCGGACCGAGCTGCGGACCTGGTTCACCACCCCGCTCAGCCGCAGCGACCGGCCACGCGACGAGCTGGCCATCAAGTTGGCACTGGCGATCACCACACCGGGCGTCGATGTGCCCGCCGTCCTGCAGGCACAGCGGACCGCGACAATGCGCTCGCTGCAGGAGTACACCCGGTTGAAGGCGCGCGCCGACGCACCGCGCGACCTCTCCTGGCGCCTGGTGCTCGACGCCATGCTCTTTCAGGCCGAGGCCGAGATCCGATGGCTCGACCACTGCGAAATGTGCCTTGTCAGGCACGCCCAGACACCGCCGGACACCACCAAGCACATTCCCCCGACGGCGGACGATGCCGTCGATCACCGACAGGAAGCACGGTCCCAATGACAGTCCTTGAACTTCGCGATGTACGCCGAACGCATGGCGCCGGCGACACCGCGGTCCACGCCTTGCGGGGCGTGTCGATCTCGGTCGACGCCGGTGAGCTGGTCGCGGTCATGGGGCCGTCCGGCTCCGGAAAGTCCACATTGCTCCATCTGTGTGGCGGGCTCGACGCCCCGACAACCGGCCAGGTCGTTGTCGAAGGCGAGGTGCTCGCCAGTCTCTCCCGCCGACGGCTGTCCGCACTCCGGCGCAAGCGGATCGGGTACATCTTCCAGGAACTCAACCTGCTACCCAGCCTGACCGCGGTCGAGAACGTCGCGCTGCCTCTGGAGCTGGACGGTACGTCGATCCGCGCCGCCCGGCGACTCGCGCTGCACGCACTGGCCGATGTCGACGTGGCCGATCTCGCCGGTCGGTTCCCGGAACAGATGTCCGGCGGCCAGCAGCAACGGGTCGCGATCGCCCGTGCCCTCGTCGGTGACCGCCGTCTTGTCCTGGCCGACGAGCCCACGGGGGCGCTTGACTCGCAGACCGGTGAGGCAGTTCTGCGGGTGCTGAAGGCCCGGGTCGATGCGGGGGCGGCCGGGGTGCTCGTGACCCACGAGGCGCGGCACGCAGCCTGGGCGGACCGGGTGATCTTCGTTCGCGACGGCGTGATCGTCGACTCCTCGGGACCGCTGGCGCGGGCCGAGGAGTTGCTGACCGGGGCCCCGGAATGAGTGCCTGGCTTGTCGCCCTGCGGATCGCGCGCCGGGAGGCGCGTCGCACCAAAGGCCGCAGCCTGCTCGTAATCGCCCTGATCGGGCTGCCCGTGCTGGGATTGAGCATGGGCGCGGCGGCGTACCAGACGTCGCAGCTGACCCCGGGCGAACACGCCAACCGCCTGATGGGTACCGGTGACGCCGTGATGATCTGGCCCTACGACGGCCGGATCCAGCAGGACCCGACAGACACCAACTTCTTCTTCACGAACCACACGGATGCCGCCCGCAAGAAGTCGACGACGACCGCCGAGGTCGTGGCGGCGCTGCCCACGGGCAGCCGGACGATCCCTGACATCCGCGGCATTTATTCCTTCCGTACCGCAACCGGCACTGGATTGTTGGACACCAGAGAACTTGACTACGGCGATCCGTTGGCCGGAGGCATTCTCACACCGTTGAAGGGCCGCGCGCCGCGCGGCGCTGACGAGGTGTCGCTCAGCAGTGCGGCCGCCAAGCGGATCGGGGCCGAACTGGGCGGCACGCTGCACGCCGCCGACGGGTCGCGGTCGTGGACCATCGTCGGGCTGGTCGAAGATCCGTCGGCGATCTACAAGCAGGTTGTGGTGTTCCAGCCCGGCGCGCTGAACGGAGACGCCAGCCCGTCGCTGGGCCCAGGCAGCCGGTGGATCGTCGACACTCCTGGCGCCATGACCTGGCCCGCGGTCCGCAAGCTCAACCTCGTCGGCA
>JAVHVY010000078.1:0-6779 GCA_032160305.1 Actinoplanes sp. | reverse complement strand
TCGCTCTCCAAGCGGTCCAACCTAGCCGGCTACCGGGCCGGTTTCCTCGGCGGCGACCCGGCCCTGATCGCCGAGCTGCTGCAGGTCCGCAAGCATGCCGGCATGATCGTCCCGTTGCCGGTCCAGGCCGCGATGATCGCCGCCCTAGGCGACGAGACCCACGTGCGGGAGCAGCGCGAGCGTTATGCGGCCCGCCGCGCGGCGCTGCGCCCGGCTCTCGAAGCGGCCGGATTCGAGATCACCCACTCCGAGGCGGGCCTCTACCTGTGGTCGTCGCGCGGCGAGGACTGCTGGGCCACCGTGCACTGGCTGGCCGAACGAGGCATTCTGGCCGCACCGGGCGCCTTCTACGGCCCGTCGGCCGCTGGTCACGTCCGGATCGCACTGACCGCCACGGACGAAAGGGTCGCGGCGGCGGTGCACCGCCTGGCCGGCTAGCCGATTCGGCATAAGATCAACGCACGCAGATCCGGGGTCCCTACTGACCGACGGCGGTGACCATGATTGACGCGGAGCTCTCCAGGTTCGACTGGGCCAAGATCCCGAGCTATGTCGGCGACTCCAGCTCGCTGCCGGCCGCACTGCGCGGCCTGGTCGCGGCGGTCACCGCCGAAGAGGCCGACACCTTCCGCGAACGCATCGAGTTCACCATCCTCGAGGTCGGCACCCTGAGCGCGGCCTGCCTGCCGGTCGCCGAGTGCCTGGTCGCCGCACTGGTCGACATGCCGGCCGACGCCCGGCTGGCCGCCCTGGACCTGCTCGTCCAGATCGGCACGGCGACCAGCCACGAGACGGACGCAGTCGACCCCGCCGAGTGCCGAAAGGCGGTCGCCCGCGGCTTTCGCTCGTACGCGGACGGGCTGAAGGGCATGTCCTCGGCCGACGAGATGATCAGCTGCATCGACCTGGTCGCCATCGCCGGCGCGGCGGAGCCGTCCCTGCGCCCGGCCGCCCTGCTGGCGCTGGAGGGAGCCCGGGCCTTCGCCCCGCTCCGCCACCTCCTCGAACTGATCGACAACTCCGTCACCGACCTGTCCCCGGAGCCCTGAGAAAGGTCACGAAACGGCCGCTGATCGGCAGCCGATTTCATCAGGATTGCGCTGAGACCTGCGGTAGCCGCACACTTTCCCCGATCGGCTTTCTTCGATATTGAGCCACGGGGGTTCGGGGTGCGCGGTTCTCGCGACGGGTCCACGCTGCGCCGATCGTTGCGGCGTGCGGCAGTCTTCTTGGCGTTGCTGCTCGTTGTAGTGATGGTGCTGGACATGGCACCACCCGACGACGCGGCACTGTCAGCCACCGGCCCAACGTTGTCCGTGGACGGCCTGCTCACCTGGCTGATGTCCGGACTGGCGTTACCGGCCGGTTGGACCGCACCGCGGGCAGCGCAGCGGCCCACCGGCCCACGTCAGCCGTCCGGTACGGCGGTCGGTCACAGTCACACCGCGCCTTCCTCCGCGACCCGGGCGGGCCGCGGCGCAGGCCGGAAACCGGGTAAGGGCAAGGGCGAACTGCCCGCCGTGTCGTCACGGGCGCGAAAGCCCACTATCGGTCTCAGCGGTGGCGGCGGCCAGGGCTTCGAGAAGGCCACCAGCGTCGCTGTTCCGGGCAGGTCCACCGCGACGTCGACGTACTACGCCAACGCAGATGGCTCACATACGCGTATTCTGTCCACCGGTCCGGTGAACTACCGCTCCGGCGCCACCGGCTGGCACCCGATCGACACCACGCTCGGCAAGGCCGCGGACGGCCGCTGGCACGAGCGGGCAAACTCGTTGCAGGTGCAGCTGGGTGCGTACGCGGACGATCCGCGCCTGGTCTCGGTCACCCTTGACGCCACACACAGCCTGTCTCAGCGCCTGATCGGGGCCGCCCATGTGCCCGGCGTGAGCGCGGAGTCGACGGTCACCTTCGCCGGAGCGCTCCCGCACACGGACGTGCAGGTGCAGGCCACCCGAACGGGTGACGAGGAGTCCATCGTCCTGCGGGATGCATCGGCCGCGTCCACCTGGGACTTCGCGCTTGATCTGCACGGGCTGGCCGCCGCGGCGCAGACGGCCGGGTCGATCGTGCTGAAGAACGCCACCGGCAAGGCACTGGTCACCATCCCGGCCGGATACGCCTGGGACTCGGCGCCCGCGCCGCCTGGTCCAGCCACCACCCACGCAGTGAAGTACACCCTCGACGGTTCGGCACTGCACGTGTCCCTCGATCCGGCGTGGCTGCACGACCCGGCCCGGGTCTTCCCGATCACGGTCGATCCGATCTACGGCAGCTGGGCCATGACCACGTACGCGGAGTCTGGCATCGCCCCGGCCGACCGATCGAACGAAACCGTTATGAAGATCGGCACTGCTGACAACGGCGCCCACGTCGACCGCAGCTTCCTCACCTTCCCCGACCTGGGCCTCGAGGATTCTGGCGTGTCCATCACCGCGGCCTCGCTGAACCTGTTCGACATCTGGGCCGCGAGCTGTACCCAGACCCAGTTCGACGTCGCGTCGGTAACCGAGGCGTTCTCGCCGTCTTCGGTGCGGACCTACCCGGGCCCGGCATTCGGCCCCTCGATCGGTCACCTGCTGCAGACACCCACCAAGGCATGCACCAACACCTCCAAGAATCCGACCGTCGGGGACGACATGGTGGTACCGCTGTCGACCGGCACCTTCGTTGACTGGTCGACCGGAAAGACCCCGCAGTACGGCCTCGGCATCTTCACCACGGTCACCACCGGAACCACCAACCAGAAATGGTTCGCCTCCGCGGTCAGCGAGCTCGAATGGCCCTCGCTCTCACTCACCTATACCGGCTTCGCGCTGCCGACGGTGCTGACCCAGAACCCGGCCAACGGAGCTGCGGCGGGGACTCTCACACCGACCCTGTCGGCCATCGGCGACGTCGGTCGTGGGGTTATCAACGATGCCAAGTTCCGCTACCAGATCTACAACGCGAACGGCACGAAGGTGGCTGATTCGGGAGTGGTCACCGCGCAGTACACGGTGCCGGCCGGCAAGCTGCAGTGGGGCCAGATCTATTCCTGGTCGGTCCAGGCGTACGACGGCACCAACTACTCGATCAATCCGAAGTGGTTCCAGCTGAACACGCAGGTGCCGCAGCCCGCGGTGACCGGCGGTCTCTCGCAGAACCCCGGTCACGGCTTCGACGCCTCCATCGGCAATTACACCACCTCTTCGACCGACGCCGACATTGCCACGGTCGGGCCGCCGCTGTCGGTGGTACGCAGCTACAACTCTCGCGATCCGCGCACCGCGGGCGCCTTCGGCAGCGCCTGGTCCAGTGTCCTCGACGCCCGGGCCGCCGAGCGGTACAACCCTGACGGCTCGGTGTCGACCGTGGTGCTGACCTACCCCGACGGCTCCGACGTGGCTTACGGCCGCAATGCCGACGGCAGTTTCACCGTCCCGTCCGGTCGCGCCGCTACCTTGATCCACCTATCCAACGGCTACGAGCTGATCGACAAGTCGGTCACCACCTACGCGTTCACCCATTCGCTGGCGACCGGGGCGTACGGCATAACCTCGATCACCGATGCGAACAAGCGGGAGGTAACCTTCGCCTGGTCCTCGGGGTACATCGCCACGCTGACGTCCGGGACCTCCGGGCGCGCCTTGCATCTGAACTGGGAAACCCCGACCGGTGCGACAGCGATGCACGTCACCAGGGTCGTCACCGACCCTGCTACGGCTGGCGGCGCCGATACCTACACCTGGACCTACGGTTACGCCGCGGATCAACTGACCTCGGTGTGCCCGCCCGGCACCACTACGGCTTGTACAAAGTACGGCTACGACCCGCATGCCGCCGCGCAGACGCGTAATGAGGTGCTCGACCTTGGCGCGCAGTCCTACTGGCCGCTTGCCGAGAAGTCAGGCGGCACAGCGGCGAGCGCGGTGACCACGAACGAGGGCACCGACGACGCTACCTATACGAGTGCCTCCCTGGGCATCACTGCGGGTCCGCTGGCGTCCAGCTCATCCACCGCGCTGACCCTCAACGGCACGAGCACCCGGGTGAACCTGCCTGATCTGAAGTTGAGCTCCTCGATCGCCCACTCGATCTCGCTGTGGTTCAAGGCGGCTGCTGGCACCCCAGCCGGAGTCCTCTGGTCGACGTCCGACATCCCCATCGCCACCACCGCCGAGAGTGGCAATACGATGCCGACACTCTACCTCGGCACTGACGGCAAGCTGCTCGGTGAATTCTGGATCTCCAGCGCCGACTATTCGGCGAATCCGATCACGACCAGCGGGTCGGTGGCGGACGGTAAGTGGCACAACGTCGTCCTCACCGACTCGCAGGCCAAGCAATACATGTTCCTCGACGGCAAGCAGGTCGGCTCGATTGGCGGCTGGGGCACGCTGGGCCGGTCGATCCTGTCGCCGTCAGAGCGGCACTACAACTATCTCGGCACCGGATACCTGGGCCCCTCGGTGGACGGCAACGGCGTCTGGCCGGACCAGCCGCACACCGACGCGTCGAAGTCCACCATCTACGGCAGCTATTTCAAGGGTTCGATGGCCGACGCCGCCTTTTTTGAGGGCAAGACACTCACGCTCGCCGACGAGACCGCCATTTACCACGCCGGCCTGCGCCCCGACGCGTTGATGACCTCGGCGAACAGGCCCTCGGGTAAGGCGTACTCCACGGTCGACTACGATCCCGACTCGGCCGCGGTCACGTCGGTCACGGACGAGAACGGCGGATCGTGGGGCCTTATGGCGCCCACCACGACCGGTTCAAGCCAGGTCTATCGCGGCGCGGTGCTCGGCGCGGACCCGCTCGCCTACTACCGGCTCGGGGATGCAGCCAGCGCGAGCCGGGCGTACAGCGAGGTCAACTACGCGACGGCGGGCTACGCGAACGTGACGCTCGGCGCACCGGGGCCCTTCGAGGACTCTACCGCCGCGACGTTCAACGGCACGTCTTCGTCTGTGTCAGTGCCCGGCACCGTCTTCGCCAATCCGGCAAGCGCACAGGAGTTGTGGTTCAAGACCAGCCCGACCACCACCGGCGAGGTTCTGTTGTCGTCGCAGGCCGGTGCCCTCGGCGGCACAACCTGCCCGTGCCGGCCCGCGCTCTGGGTAACGTCCGACGGCATGCTGCGTGGATTATCCCCTTCCACCACCCCGACCGGCCCGCTGACCTCGATGGGGCTGCCCGGTAAGTGCCTCGACGACCCGTCAGGCTCGACGACCGACGGCACCAAGGTCCAGGTTTACACCTGCAACGGCACCCAGCCGCAGAACTGGGTGATGCAGCCGGACGGCGCGCTGCGAGTCCTCGGCAAGTGCATGAGTACCCACGCCGGCGGCACCGCGAGCGGCACCCTGATCGAGATCTCCACCTGTAACGGGTCGGCCGGCCAGATCTGGCAGGCATTCGCGGGCGGCCTCAGGAATCCCGGGTCGGGCCTCTGCTTGAACGACCCCATGAGTTCCACCACGAACGGCACCCAATTCGAACTTTATGCGTGCAATAGTGGAAACGCCCAGACGTGGGTGCAGTCGCTCGTCTCCGAGGCGGCGATCACCGACGGTGGCTGGCACCACGCCTTGCTCACCGCCGACGGTACGAGCCAACAGCTCTACGTCGACGGACGGCTCGCCGGTTCCAGCATCGGCAGCGAGCCGCTGCGCCCGATCCCGCAGACCGGCGCCTTCCTCGGCGGCGGCTACACCGGCACCGCGACGACCAACGCGACCAGCGCCACCGGGCTCGCGCCCGGCGCCACCCGCTACTTCAAGGGCTCGATCGCGGAGGCGGCTTTTTACCCCACCGGGCTGACCGCCGCGGACGCCGCCGCCCATTACACCGCGGCGAAGAACTCGACCGGCACGACCCCGCTGACCTCGGTAACGGTCACCGACCCAGGTGGAAAGTCGCTGGTCAACCGCTATGACCCGCTTAACGGTAACCGGCAGGTCGCCTCGGTCGACGGGCTCGGCAACGTCACCAGCTTCGGTTACGACACCGGCGGATTCCAGCGCACGGTCACTGATCCGAACGGCAACGTGACCACGATCGGCCACGACGCGAATGGCAACGTCGTCTCGACCACGACCTGCCAGGACCGCAAAGCCAGCGCCTGCTCGACCCAGTACGCGACGTACCAGCCGAACTCGATGGGTGTCGACGTGGCCGTCAAGGCGACGGTCACCTCGAGCAGCGCCGCCACGACCACGGGCCTGACCACTGCCGCGGCGGTTGACGGCAACACGGCCTCGGTCTCTGGCGCCCTCGGTTTCGAGAGCGCCCTGCAGACCACCGCGGCGAACACCCAGTGGCTGCAAGCCGATCTCGGCACGGTCAAGACAGTCGACCAGGTCGTGCTCTATCCGCGTACGGATGTCGCGGGTGGATTTCCGTTGACCTTCACCATCCAGGTGTCAGCTGACGGGACAACCTGGAAGACCGAGACGACGCAGACCAACTATGCCGTTCCGGCGGCCGGGAGGCAGGCGACCTTCACCTTCACGCCGCTGGCAGCCCGATACGTGAAGCTCAACGCCACCGCGTTGCGGGCCAGCCCGACCTCCGGCAAGTTCTCGCTTGACCTGGCCGAGCTCTCGATGCTCAACGACCGGCCCGACCCCTTGGCCGGCGTCCAGCTCACCCGCCGCGACGGCCGTTCGGCTTCGGCTAGCGACACCACGTACCTGACCCGGTACGACTACGACAGCCTCGGCGACGCGACCGCCGTGACCACCCCGCCTGTCGACGGTTTCCCGAACGGCCGCACCACCACGATCGATTACACC
>JAVHVY010000056.1:0-36100 GCA_032160305.1 Actinoplanes sp. | reverse complement strand
ACCGACTTCACCTGGGCCGAGTTCGTCCGGCGCAACAACGACGAGCTGGTCGCCGGCTGGGGCAACCTGGTCAACCGGTCGATCTCGATGGCCGCGAGGAACTTCGGCGCGGTCCCGTCGCTTGTCGACCCGACCCCGGACGACCTCGCGTTGCTGGAATCGGTGCGGGCCGGTTTCGGCAGTGTCGGCGAGCTGATCGGCAAGCACCGGCAGAAGGCGGCGGTCGCCGAGGCGATGCGGATCGTCGCGGAGGCCAACAAGTACCTCTCCGACCAGGCGCCGTGGAAGCTGAAGGACGAGGCTTCGAAGCTCCGGATGGCTACCATCCTGGCCACCGCACTGCAGGCGATCAGTGACCTGAACACGCTGCTCACGCCGTTCCTGCCGCACTCGGCGCAGAAGGTGCACGAGCTGCTCGGCGGTACCGGCGTGCACGCGCCGATGCCGGCCGTCGTCGAGGTCGAGGATCTGGACGGCGGGCCGGCGTATCCGGTGCTGACGGGTGACTACACGGTCGGCGCGAGGTGGGCGAGCGTGCCGCTGGCCGCCGGGACCCCGCTGGCAGCGCCGAAACCGGTCTTCCGCAAACTCGACCCGTCGGTGATCGAAGAGGAGTTGGCCCGTCTCGAACCCTAGAGCCGGTAGGGGAAATCGGCGATGTGGTGGTCTGCGAGTTCGCGTACGGGCGCCCAGGACTCGTAGACCCCGCGCTCGTAACAGCGGGCCCCGCAGGTCGCGATCACGTCGGCGTCCGGACTGATCACCCGCAGCCGGGCCCAGCTGTCGTCGCGTTGCAGCACCCAGCACGCGACGCCGCGCCACCGGGCCTGTTCGGCGCGGCGGCTGAGCGTGCTGACCGGGTAGCGGGCCGCCCGGGTCAGCGCCTTGACCCGGAACTCGCCGGGCGGGTCGGCGATGGCGTCGTACTCGTTCGCGCCGGACTGCCCGACCAGGCGGCTCGACCCCGAAGAGCCGCACGGCAGGTACTCGCGGTCCGGGCTGAGGCCGGGCAGCCCTTCGAGCAGGTACCGCCAGCGCGGCCCGGCCAGCCGCAGCCAGGCGTGCTGCTCCGGCTGGTACGAGTAGAGGATGACCTCCTCGCCCGGCGCCGGGTAGGCGATCAGTTGCGCGTTCGCGGGCAGCGGCAGATCGGCGAAGCCCGCGGTGACGAATTCGGGGATCAGGTCGTCGGTGCTCGGGGTGAAGCCGGTGCCGAGGATCATCGCGCCGATCCGGGAGTGCGCCGGCAGTGAGGCCAGCCCCGGCGTGTCCGGCACCGCGTAGTCGCTCGGGTCGACCGCCCGCCAGCGCAGCGCGTACGCCACGTCGGTGTCGCTCGCGCCGTCGGTGCGCAGCAGGGCCAGCTGCTCCGGGTCGTGCAGGTGGGCCAGATCGCAGGCCCGGTAGCAGAAGCCGTACGGGAGCCAGCCGGCGAGATGCCCGGTCAGCTGGGCCGCCGACAGGATCTTCACCATCCGGGTGCCGCGCAGGACGGCGGCGGTCGATCTGATCCGGCGCAGGACCGGATCGTCGCGGTGCGCCGCGGACTGACTCATCCGTTGCACCACGGCCCAGTTCAGGTCCCGGGTCAGCGGGGCCATCAGTTGCGGTTCGAGAGGGTCGGTGTCGATTGCCGAGTCCTCACCGGTCACGGTCACCGGGTGGACGC
The DNA here is from genome assembly GCA_032160305.1 of Actinoplanes sp. Classification (GTDB taxonomy): domain Bacteria; phylum Actinomycetota; class Actinomycetes; order Mycobacteriales; family Micromonosporaceae; genus Actinoplanes. Next base: position 34,431 of record JAVHVY010000056.1, on the reverse strand, counting down.
TATGGGTCCAGAGTGGAATTCCGGTGAACGCCGGGTTACCAGCGGTCATAGTGAAAATCTCTCATCAGGGCTTGTGCAACCCTTAGCGGGTGACGAGTGAGAGCCGCAGCCAACGCAACGCCCGCCGCGCGGGTGAGTTCCCGCCCGCCCCCGAAGCGCTCGCGGTGCCGGTCTTCGACAGCCACACCCACCTGGACCTCACCGTCGAAGAGACCGGGGTCCCCGGAGCCGGCGGTGACCCCGTCGAGGCGCTGATCACCGAGGCCGCCAAGGTCGGCGTGGACCGGCTGTTGCAGGTCGGCGTCGACGTGCCCTCGTCGCGCTGGGGCGTCGACCTGGCCGCGCGGCACCCGTCGGTGCTGGCCGCCGTCGCGCTGCACCCCAACGAGGCGCCCCGGCTGGGCGAGCTGGACGAGGCGCTGCGTGCGATCGAGGCCCTCGCCGCCGAGCCGCGGGTGCGCGGGCTGGGCGAGACGGGCCTGGACACCTTCCGTACCGGCGACGACGGGCGGGCCAAGCAGGAGTTCAGCTTCCGGGCGCACATCGCGGTCGCGAAGCGGCACGGCAAGCCGCTGATCATCCACGACCGGGAGGCGCACGCAGCGGTGCTGCGCGTACTGGACGAGGAGGGGGCGCCGGAGGTGGTGGTCCTGCACTGCTTCTCCGGCAACGCCGACTTCGCCGCGGAGTGTGTGCGCCGGGGGTACCTGCTCAGCTTCGCCGGCACGATCACCTTCGCGAACGCCGCCCACCTGCGCGCGGCGGCGGCCGTCACGCCGATCACCCAGATGCTGGTGGAGACGGATGCGCCGTTCCTCACTCCGGTGCCGTACCGGGGGCGGCCGAACGCCTCCTACCTGATTCCGGTCACCGTGCGCGCGCTGGCCGAAGCCGCCGGGGCGGATCTGGACGAGCTCTGCGCGACGATCTCGGCCACCGGCGAGCGCGTCTTCGGCCCCTGGAGCTAGATCGCGTACGCCTTGCAGCTCAGTTTCGCACCGAGGTCCGCCAGATCCGCGGCGAAGGTGCCCGGGGCGGCGTTCAGCGGGCCGCGGGAGACGAAGCGGACCGCCCAGCCGTGGCCGGGTGCGACGTTGTAGATGCGATACGCCACCAGCGAGCCGCGGTCGTCGGCCTCCACGGTGGTCACGCCCTGATACCACCATTCGCCGCGCAGCGTCACCATCAGTGCGTCCCGGTCGACGGCGACGGTCATCCGGCTGCCGTCGAGGGTCACGGTGAAGACGTCGCCCTCGGCCGGCTCGGCCACCCCGGTGGCGGCCAGCGGCGAACGCCCGCCCGGCCGCGCGTCGAGCAGGATCGTGGCCACCGCCGCCGGAGCCGCCTCGACGACACCGCGCAGCTCCAGAAGAAGGTCCATCCGTCGGTTCTACCGTGCGCCCGCCACCGGGCACGTCAGGCCCGGTCCGTACGCTTCGGTGTCATGGCGGCATCCCTTCTCGGCCCGGCGGAGATCCGGGAGCTCGCGGCGCGCCTCGGCGTCGCGCCGACGAAGAAGCTCGGCCAGAACTTCGTGCACGACCCGAACACGGTTCGCCGGATCGTCGCCGCCGCGGGCCTGCGCGCCGACGACGTCGTGCTGGAGGTCGGCCCGGGGCTGGGCTCACTGACCCTTGGGCTGGTCGGCGCCGCCGCGCACGTGCACGCGGTCGAGATCGATGCGGTGCTGGCCGCCGCGCTGCCGTCGACCGTGTCCTCGGCCCGGCTGACCGTGCATCACGCGGACGCGCTGCGGGTCACGGCCGCCGACTTCGACCCGGCCCCGACGACGCTGGTGGCGAACCTGCCCTACAACGTGGCCGTACCGGTCGTCCTGCACCTGCTCGCGGTGCTGCCGACCCTGCGCGGCGGCCTGGTGATGGTGCAGAAGGAGGTCGCCGACCGGCTCGTCGCCCCGCCCGGCTCGAAGGTCTACGGCGTCCCGTCGGTGAAACTCGCCTGGTATGCCGACGCCCGCGCCGCCGGCCGGGTGCCGCCCGCGGTGTTCTGGCCGGTCCCCAACGTGGACTCCGGCCTGGTCGCCTTCAGCGCGCACGAACCGCCCGCCGAGGTCGACCGGCAGGCGGTCTTCACGGTCGTCGACGCGGCCTTCGCCCAGCGCCGCAAGACCCTGCGCGCGGCGCTGGCGGGCTGGGCGGGCGGTCCGGCGGCGGCTGAGGAGATCCTGCTGGCGGCGGGGGTGAAACCGCAGGCCCGGGGGGAGTCGCTCGGCGTCGGCGAGTTCGCCGCGATCGCGACAGCGGCAACATTGTCGGCGTACGGCGGTAAGCTCAGCCCGTCCAGTAGGCACCCTGAGGAGGTGGATTCATGACCGCCCAGCCGAGCGACGGCCACGTCATGTGGTCCCCCGACCCGATCCGGCAAAGGCTCGCAGGTTTCACCATCGAAGATGTCCTGGTCTTGCCCAGCGACGCGCCCCGCGTCGAACTAAGTGACGGAGTCATGATCGTGGTCCCTTCGCCCACGTATGACCACCAGGACATCAGTGGTCTGCTCTGGCTCTGGCTCCGGCAGCACGCTCCGCGGGAGTTTCGCCCGAGTCAGGCGACCGGTGTGGCGTTGTCGCTGAACACCACCTACGAACCGGATGTCCTGCTGGTCGATGCTGAAGTGGCCGGCTCGAAGCACTACTCGCTCGCTGATCACGTCACGCTCGTCGTCGAGATCGTGTCGCCCGGTACCAGGAAGCGGGACCGCTTCGACAAGCCGGCGGAATACGCCGCCGCGGGCATCCCGCACTACTGGCGTATCGAGCAGGGCCCGCTCCATGTCTTCGCCTACGACCTCGTCGGCGGCACGTACGATCTGGTGGCCGAGTCGAGCGAGCGCTTGACGCTGGCCAAGCCGTTCCCGATTGATCTGGACCTTCAGGACATCACTCCGTGACGGAGGCGTGGGGGCCGGATGACGACAAGCCCGGTCCGTCGGCGGGACCGGTGCGGGTCCGGGTGCCGGCGAAGATCAATCTGCACCTCGGGGTCGGTGCGCTGCGCCCCGACGGCTTCCATGAGCTGAGCACGATCTATCACGCCATCAGCCTCTTCGACGAGCTGCGGGCCAGCCACGGCGACACCCTCACCCTGACCATGGAGGGTGAGGGCGCCGGCCAGCTCGCCCTGGACGACAGCAACCTGATCATCCGGGCCGCTCGCGCGCTGGCGGAGCGGGCCCGGGTGCCCGCACACGCCCGGCTGCACCTGCGTAAGTCGATCCCACTCGCCAGCGGGCTGGCCGGCGGCAGCGCCGATGCGGCGGCCACGTTGCTGGCCTGCGACGTGCTCTGGGGCACCGGCTACAGCAAGGAGGAGCTGGCCGAGATCGGTGCCGAGCTGGGCTCCGACGTGCCGTTCCTGCTGCACGGCGGCACCGCGCTGGGCACCGGCCGCGGGGAGGCGGTCAGCGCGATCCTGGCCCGGCCGACGACCTGGCACTGGGTGGTGGCGCTCGCCGACGGTGGCCTGTCCACTCCGGAGGTCTACCGCGAGCTGGACCGGATGCGGGCCGGCCCGTTGCCGCCCACCGCCCTGGAACGCCCGGACGCGCTGATGGCCGCCCTGCGCCAGCGCAAGCCCGAAGTGGTCGGCGCGGCCCTGGCCAACGATCTGCAGCCGGCCGCCGTTTCGTTGCGGCCCGAGCTGGCCGAGGTGCTCAAGGCCGGCTACGACGCGGGCGCGCTGGCCGGGATCGTCTCCGGCTCCGGACCGACCTGCGTTTTCCTCGCCAGTGACGGCGGTCATGCGGACAAACTGGCCGTCGCGCTCGAAGCGGCCGGGGTCTGCCGGGAGGCGGTCACCGCGCGGGGCCCGATGCCCGGGGCCCGGGTAACCTAGAGCCATCGTGGCCAATATCGTCAATCTCGACCGGGTGAACAAGGGCTATGGAGCCGCCGGTCAGCTCCTCACCGACGTCTCTCTAGGCCTCGACGACGACGCCCGCGTCGGCGTCGTCGGCCTCAACGGTGCCGGCAAGTCGACCCTCCTGCGGATGCTGGCGAAGACCGAGGAGCCCGACTCCGGCCGGGTCACCCATCGCCGTGACCTGCGCGTCGCCGCCCTCCCACAGAATCTGACGCTGGCCGGCGAGGCCACCGTGCGCGATGTCGTGCTGGGCACGGCCTGGCTCGCCGAGGGGATGGGCGCCGAGCACGAGTGGGCCGGTGACGCCGGGGTCCGGGCGATCCTGGACGGCCTCGGCATGGGCTACCTCGGTCTGGAGACGCCGGTCGGGCCGATGTCCGGTGGCGAGCGCCGCCGGGTGGCCCTGGCCGCGCTGCTGGTCCGCGAGTCCGACCTGCTGATCCTCGACGAGCCGACCAACCATCTGGACGTGGCCGGTGTCGACTGGCTGGCGCGCTATCTGCTCACCCGGCGCGGCTCGCTGGTGGTGGTCACCCACGACCGGTGGTTCCTCGACGCGGTCTGCACGGCGACCTGGGAGGTCGTGGACCAGAGCGTCCTCGCGTACGAGGGCGGGTATGCGGCCTGGACCCTCGCCCGGGCCGAGCGGCAGCGGGTGGCCGCGACGATCGAGGCCCGGCGGCAGAATCTGCTGCGCAAGGAGATCGCCTGGCTGCGTCGCGGGCCGCCGGCCCGCACGTCGAAGCCCCAGTTCCGGATCGACGCCGCGAACGCGCTGATCGCCGATGTCCCCCCGGTGCGGGACACGGTCAGCCTGCGGCGGCTCGCCACCACGCGGCTGGGCAAGCAGGTCTACGACCTCGAGGACGTCACCCTCAAGGCCGGCCCGAAGCCGATCTTCGACCAGCTGACCTGGCAGGTCGGCCCGGGCGACCGGCTCGCGATCCTGGGCGCCAACGGCGCGGGCAAGACGACGCTGCTGCGGTTGCTGGCCGGGGTGACCCGGCCGGACGGCGGGCGCCTGGTCACCGGCTCGACCGTGCGGGCCGCGTTCCTGTCGCAGGAGCTGACCGAACTGCCGGGGAACCTACGCCTGCTCGAAGCGGTCGAGGAGGTCGCGAAGCGGGTCAGGCTCGGTGACCGGGATTTGTCGGCGGGGCAGCTGGCCGAGGTCTTCGGCTTCACCGACAAGCGGATCTGGACCCCGGTCAGCGACCTCTCCGGCGGCGAGCGCCGCCGCCTGCAACTGCTGCGCCTGCTGGCCACGGAGCCGAACGTGCTGCTGCTCGACGAGCCGACGAACGACCTGGACACCGACACGCTGGCCTCGCTGGAGGATCTGCTCGACTCCTGGCCGGGCACGATGATCGTCGCCAGCCACGACCGCTACCTGGTCGAACGGGTCACCGACACGGCGTACGGGATGTTCGGCGACGGCCGGCTGGTGCACCTGCCCGGCGGTATCGACGAGTACCTGTCCCGGGTGGCCGATCCGGTCGTGGTGCCGACCGCGCCGCAGGGTTCTGCCCCGGCCCCGGCGACGAGCGGCCTGTCGGCGGCCGAGCTGCGGGTCGCCCGCAAGGACCTGTCCCGGCTCGAACGCCAGCTGGTCAAGCTCGACGAGCGGGTGCTCCAGATCAACGAGAGCTTGGCCGCGCACGGTTCCGACTACGACAAACTCGTCGAGCTGGACGCCCAGCTCAAGGCGGTCCAGCAGGAGCGCGGCGAGGTCGAGGAGGCCTGGCTGGAGCTGGCCGAGCGGGTGCCGGAGGCCTGATCCGGGGGTGGCCCCGCACACCCCCCGGGTCGTACGCGAGAATCGGTCCCACACCGAACCGACGTTGGAGACGGACACCATGGCGCACACTCCGGTCAACCACCCGCTCCGGCCGTTCTACCGCGCGCTCGGCGCCCTCAGCGCTGTCTGGCTGATCCTCTTCGGCGTCGTCGGCCTGATCGTCAACGCGGGTGACGACTTCTTCGCCGTGCACGCGCAGCACGTCCTCGGCCAGGGGGCGAACACGTTCGCCTCGATCATCTCGCTGCTCACCGGCGCGGCCATCCTGATCGTCACCGCCGTGGGTCGCAACGTGGACACCGAGGCCTACACGTTCCTCGGCTGGGGCGTCCTGGTGGTCGGCAGCTACGGCCTGGCGACCGGCCGCACGGATGCGAATTTCCTCGGCTACACCATGGCCACGGTGATCGTCGACTACCTGGTCGGTCTGATCCTGGTGCTGGCCGGTCTCTACATCAAGTCCGCCCCGTCCGCCGAGGCCGGCGCCGCCCGTCAGGTCCGCGAGGGCCGGGTGGAGGAAGCGCGGTCAGCCTGATCGCGCACCATCCCCGCCGCGCTGCGACGGGTCGTCAGCGGGTCTTGCGGGTCAGCAGGATGGGCTCGGCCTCCAGGTGCGACAGCCCGTTCCAGGCCAGGTTCACCAGGTGGGCGGCCACCATCTCCTTCTTCGGCTTGCGGGCCTCGCGCCACCACTGGCCGACCAGGGCCACCATGCCGACCAGGGCCTGGGAATACAGCTCGGCGAATTTCGGGTCCAGGCCGCGGGCCTTGAACTCGTCGCCGAGGATGTGCTCGACCTGGTGGGCGACGTCGTTCATCACGCTGGAGAAGTTGCCCGCCGGCGACAGCACCGGGGACTCGCGGACCAGAACCTGGAAGCCGTTCGGCTCCTCCTCGATGTAGTCGAGCAACGCCAAGGCGGCCTGCTCCAGCAGCTCGCGGGGGTGCCCGGCGGTCAGGGCGGCGGCGATCCGGTCGAGTAGGGCGGTCACCTCCCGGTCCACCACCACCGCGTGCAGCCCTTCCTTGCCGCCGAAGTGCTCGTAGACGACCGGTTTGGAGACCTTGGCGCGGGCGGCCACCTCCTCCACGCTCGTCGCGTCGAAGCCGCGCTCGGCGAAGAGCTGCCGGCCGATCGCGATCAACTGCTCCCGGCGCTGCGCGGCGGACATGCGTACGCGGGAGGTGGTGCGCGGAGCCCGGGGCGCGGCGGCCGCGACCGGCCGCGCCCGCCGGCCCCGCGGCTGGTCCTTGCTGGTGTCGCTGGGCTCGGTCACCGGGTCATCCTGCCAGTCCGGGGCCGGCTGGGTGGCCCCGGAAGTCGGGCGGGAGCACTACGATGACGCGGCCTTGACCAGCTTGGCGGCGAGACGCTCCGGGCGGGGCCACTTCACGTCGTAGGCGAAACCGGCCTTTTCGAAGATCCAGATCAGCCGGGCCGAGCTGTCGATCTGCCCGCGCTGCACGCCGTGCCGGGCGCAGGTGGGGTCGGCGTGGTGCAGGTTGTGCCAGCTCTCGCCGAAGCTGACGATTGCCAGCGGCCAGAAGTTGGCGGCCTTGTCCCCGTCGCGCACCTCGAACGGGCGTTCGCCGTAGACGTGGCAGACCGAGTTGATCGACCAGGTGATGTGGTGCAGCAGGCCGATGCGCACGATGCCGGCCCAGAAGAAGACGGTCAGCGCCCCCGCCCAGGACCAGGTGATCAGGCCGCCGGCCAGCGCCGGACCGAGCGTCGAGATGATCACCCAGAGTGGGAAGAGGCGGTCGATGCGGCGGATGTCCTGGTCGGCGAGCAGGTCGGGGGCGAAGCGGGAACGGTTGGACAGCTCGCGGCTGAACATCCAGCCCAGGTGGGCGAACCAGAGGCCCTTGGTCAACGCCCAGAAGCCGGTGCCGAAGCGCCACGGCGAGTGCGGGTCGCCCTCCTGGTCGCTGAAGGCGTGGTGCCGGCGGTGGTCGGCGACCCACTGGATGACGTTGCCCTCGATCGCCAGCGAGCCGGCGACGGCCAGGGCGACCCGTAGCCGGCGGGTGGCCTTGAACGAGCTGTGCGTGAAGTAGCGGTGGAAGCCGACCGTGATCCCGAGGCCGGAGACCAGATAGAAGACGGTGGCGACGGCGATGTCCGTCCAGGAGAGCCAGCCGCCCCACGCGACGGGTACGGCCACCAGGACCGCGAGGAAGGGCACCACGACGAACACGTACAGGGCGATCAGAATGCTGCGGGACTGGGGTCCTTCGGTCAGCGGCTTCGGGCCGGCCTTCGAGGGCTCGAGAACGGAAGTCATGGCACCTCACTGAGATCAATAACCTACGGCTACGTCACCGTAACTTACGGAACCGTAAGGAGCACCAGAGTAACGCCTGTCCGATCTTTTGTGGAGGCGTTCAACTTCTACTCAGCGTGATCGTCCTTGGGGCCGTCAGTAAGAGTTGCGGCCATCCGTCAAAGTTAAGAGACTCTTAACGACTTTCGATATGCCCTCGCCAGACGGCTGGGATCGGCGCACCCGAGACGAAAAATTCTGCACCTTTTCTATCGACATGGTGTAACGCCTCTGTAATCAGTCGTCGCTAGCTTCCATGCCGAACCAGATTCACGTATCGAGATAAGTCAAATTTAACAAATGACCCACGCGACCCCCCAGCGCGTGCGCCACCATAACGGGAGACCGATGAGTACTGCCCTTGACCTGAACCGACTGGTCATCGCCGTCACCGGCGGCGAAGGCCTCGAACCCTCCACCCAGGTTCTCACCGCGGCCGCACGGGCCGGGGCGCTGGCCGTGTACGACCTGGCCGGCGGCGACACCTGGGCGCTACGTGCCTTCCAGCAGGCCGCCCGGCGCAGTTCCGGCCTGGGCGTGCGGGTCAGCGCGGAGTGTGCCGCGACCCCGGCCGACCTGGACCGTCTCGGCGGCGATGCCGTACGGGTCGTGCTGCTCGCCGCCGGCAGCACCTGGCCGGTCGCCGAGCTGACCGGCCGGTACGAAGTCCTGGTCGAGGTGACGAGTCTCATGCAGGCCCGCGAGGCGGTCGCGGCCGGTGCGGGCGGCCTCGTCGCGCGCGGCATGGAGTCGGGTGGCCGGGTCAGCGAGCTCAGTTCGTTCGTTCTCCTGCAACAGCTGGTGACCGACGTGACCGTGCCGGTCTGGGTGGCCGGCGGGATCGGCCCGCGCACCGCGGCCGCCTCGGTCGTCGGCGGCGCGGCCGGTGTCGTGCTCGACACCCAGCTCGCCCTGCTGCCCGAGTCGACGGTGGCCGACGACGTGGCGAGCCTGCTACGCCGGATGGACGGCACCGAGGTGGTCGCCGAGGGCGGCCGCCGGGGCCTGCGCCGGGGCGAGACGCTGCTCCCGATCGGCCAGGACGGCTGGCTGGCCCGGCACTTCGCCGACCGCTTCGCCGACACCGCCGCCGCCGTACGCGGCATCCGCACGTCCATCCTGGACGCCCTCGAACACGCCGACGCCGGACAGATCCTCGCCCCCGGCGCCCCGCTCGCCCAGGCGCTCGGGGTGCGGGTGCCGGTCGCGCAGGGCCCGATGACCCGGGTCAGCGACGAGGCCGGTTTCGCCGCCGCCGTCGCCGACGCGGGTGGCCTGCCGTTCATCGCCCTGGCCCTGGCCAACGCCGAGCAGTCCCGCCGGATGCTGACCGAGGCGAAGGCCGCGCTCGGCGACCGGCCCTGGGGCGTCGGCGTGCTGGGCTTCGCGCCCGAGGCGCTGCGGGCGGCGCAGATCGAGATCATCCGCGAGATCAAGCCGCAGGTGGCGATCATCGCCGGTGGCCGGCCGGCCCAGGCCAAGAGTCTCGAGGCGGACGGGATCAGCTCGTTCCTGCACGTGCCGTCGCCCGGGCTGCTGCGCCAGTTCCTGCAGGCGGGCTCGCGCAAGTTCATCTTCGAGGGCGCCGAGTGCGGCGGCCACGTCGGCCCACGCGCCAGCTTCCCGCTGTGGGAGGCGCAGCTCGCCGTGCTCGAGGCGTTCCTCGCCGAGCGTCCGGCCGAGGACGCCGCCGAGTTGCAGACCTTCTTCGCCGGTGGCATCCACGACGCGCGCTCGGCGGCCATGGTCGCCGCGATGACCGGACCGCTCACCCGGCGCGGCGCGAAGGTCGGCGTGCTGATGGGCACGGCATACCTCTTCACCGCCGAGGCGGTCACGCACGGTGCGATCCAACCGCTCTTCCAGCAGCGGGCCATCGCCGCCACCAGCACCGCCCTGTTGGAGACCGCGCCGGGCCACGCGACCCGCTGCCTGCAGTCCGGCTTCGTCGACGACTTCCACGAGGTGCGTGGTGCGCTGGAGAGCGCGGGTGTGGAAAACCGGGTGGTCTGGGAGCGGCTCGAATCACTCAACGTCGGCCGCCTCCGGGTCGCCAGCAAGGGCAAGCGCCGCGACGGCGACGTGCTGGTCGACGTCGACGAGGCCGAACAGGCGGCGACGGGCCTTTTCATGGCCGGTCAGGTTGCCGTGCTGCGGCAGCACCCGACTACCCTCGCGGACCTGCACGACCAGGTGACCACCCAGGCCGCGGACCTGCACCGCGAACAGATCGCGGCGGTGGGCTCCGCACTCGGCGTGGTCGCCGTGGCGGAGCAGCGGGCCGAGCCGATCGACATCGCGATCGTGGGCATGGCCTGCGCGTTCCCCGGCTCGCCTGATCTAGCCGCCTTCTGGAACACGATTCTCAGCGGCGCGGACAGGATCCGCGAGGTGCCCCGGGACCGCTGGGACCCGGAGATCTACTACGCACCCGAGGTCGAGCCCGGAAAGACCGGCCGGATCAGCGTCTCCAAGTGGGGCGGCTTCGTCGATCCGATGCCGTTCGACGCGATCCGGTACGGCATCCCGCCGGCGGCCCTGGCCAGCATCGCGCCCACCCAGCTGATGGCCCTGGAAATCGCGCACCGCGCGCTGCTCGATGCGGGCTACGCCTACGACTCCGGCTTCAACCACGAGAAGACCGGGGTGATCTTCGGCGCCGAGTCCGGCGGCGACCTCACCCAGCTCATGGCGCTGCGCCTGAACCTGCCCGCCTACTTCGGCGACGTGCCGGAGCAGTTGGAGAGTCTGCTGCCGCGGGTCACCGAAGACAGCTTCCCCGGCGGCCTCGGCAACGTGATCGCCGGCCGGGTCGCGAACCGCCTCGACCTGGGCGGCCCCAACTTCATCGTGGACGCGGCCTGCGCCTCCTCCCTGGCGGCGCTCGACTCCGCCGCCAAGGAACTGATCGCCGGCGGCAGCGACATGATGATCTGCGGGGCGGCCGACCTGCACAACTCCATTCAGGACTACCTGCTGTTCACCTCGGCGCACGCGCTCTCGCCGACCGGCCGGAGCCGTACCTTCGACAGCTCCGGCGACGGTATCGCGCTCGGCGAGGGCGTCGCGGCCATCGTGCTCAAGCGGCTCGCCGACGCCGAGCGCGACGGCGACCGGGTGTACGCGGTGATCAAGGGCGTCGGTGGGGCCAGCGACGGCCGGGCACTGGGCCTGACCGCTCCCCGTCCCGAGGGGCAGCGCCGCGCCCTGGACAAGGCGTACGCCCAGGCGGGCGTGTCCCCGCGCGAGGTTGGTCTGGTCGAGGCACACGGCACCGGAACGGTCGTCGGCGACCGGATCGAGCTGGAGACGCTGACCACGTTGTTCACCGACTCGGGCGCGGAGCCCGGCGGCACGGTGCTCGGGTCGGTCAAGTCGCAGATCGGCCACACCAAGTGCGCCGCGGGGCTGGCCGGGATGATCAAGGCGGCGCTCGCGGTCTACACCGGCGTCAAGCCGCCGACCATCAACCTCACCCGGCCCAATCCGGCCTGGAGCCCGACGACCAGCCCGTTCGCCTTCCACACCGCGGCGAGCCCGTGGGCCGTCCCGGCGCAGCAGCGGATCGCCGGGGTCAGCGCGTTCGGCTTCGGAGGCACGAACTTCCACGTCGTGCTCGCCGCGCACGCCGCCAGCGCCGATCCCCGGCACACCAGCCTGCAATGGCCGGCCGAGCTTTTCCTGATCCGGGGTACGACCGTCGAGGCGGCCCGCCGCGCGGTCCAAAAGCTGCTGGACCAGGCGGCGGCGACACCGTCCAGCACCCGGGTGCGGGAGCTGGCCGCCGCTGCCGCCCGGACCAGCGACCCCCGGAGCGGACCGGTCCGGATCGCCCTCGTGGCGCAGGACGTCAACGACCTGTGCACACTGTTGCGCCGGGCGCTGGCCGGCGAGCACGACCCGCGCACGGGGCTGATCCAGCCGCCGGCCGCCCCAGCCGAGGGACCGGGCAAGGTCGCCTTCCTCTTTCCGGGGCAGGGCAGCCAGCGACCGGGCGCGCTGGCTGAACTGTTCGTGGCGTTCCCCGAGCTGCGGCAGTACCTTCAGCTCGGCCGCGAGTGGGCCGGGCTGCTCTTCCCGCCGACGGCCTTCGACGACGAGACCGCGCAGAAGCAGGCGGACCGGATCCGGGACACCCGGGTCGCGCAGCCGGTGCTCGGCATCGGCGGGCTCGCCGCGGATCACGTGCTGCGCCGGCTCGGTGTGCGGCCCGACATGGCTGGCGGGCACAGCTACGGCGAGTTGGTAGCGCTCTGCACAGCCGGCGCGTTCGACCCGACGACGCTGCTCGAGCTCAGCACTGAGCGGGCCGCTGCGATTCTTGCGGCGGCGGGCGCCGATCCCGGGACGATGGCCGCGGTCAGCGCCACCGCCGTGGAGATCAGCGCTGTGCTCACCGCCGCCGGGCTCGCCGGGACGGTGGTGCTGGCCAACTACAACGGGCCGTCCCAGGTGGTCATCTCCGGCCCGACTGACGCTGTCCTGCGCGCCACCGCCGCACTCAACGAGGGTGGCCTGCGGTCCCGCGGCATTCCGGTGGCAGCTGCCTTTCACAGCCCCGTGGTGGCCGCCGGCGGTGACACGTTCGGTCAGGTGCTGGCCGGCAAGGCGATCGCCGCGCCGCAGATTCCGGTCTGGTCCAACGCCGACGCGGCCCCCTACGAGCCCGATGCCGACGCCGTACGCGCTGGGCTGGCCCAACAGATCGGCGCACCGGTTCGATTCGTCGAACAGATCGAGTCGATGTGGACGGCCGGTGCCCGCATCTTCGTCGAGGCCGGTCCAGGCCAGGTCCTCGGCAAGCTCGTCAAGGACATCCTGGGCGAGCGCCCGCATCAGGTCGTCAACGTCGACGGCCGCCCCGGTCAGGGCCTGCGCGCCCTGCTCGGTGCCGCCGCCGAGCTCGCCTGCGCCGGGATCTCGGTGCAGACCAGCTGGTTGTTCTCCGGCCGGGAGACCGTCGCGATGGAAGCGCCGCGATCCGACAACCGCCCGACCTGGACCGTCGATGGTCAGCTGGTCCGGGATCGGCACGGGAATGTTCTGCCGGGCGGTGTGTCCCCGGCCCGTCGAGTGGAGGTATCGCCGATGAGCTCAGCTCAGGGCTACGAGACCGAGCACGTCCGGGACAGCCGGGGTGAGCTGGTCAGCGAGTTCCTACGGACCAGTCGCGAGCTGATCGCGACACAGCGCGAAGTGCTGCTGGCGTTTCTGGCCGATGGCGCAGCCTCCGGTGGGCGGCTGGTCTGGCAACCCGCAGAGGCGACAGCCGCGGTCGTCGGTCCGACCGCGTCGATCGCCCCGATCTCGCCGGCCGCGTCCGTCCTGCCTTCCGTGACCATGCCCGCGGTGACCATGCCCGCGATGACCACGCCCGCGATGACCGCGGCGCCCGTAGCGGCCCAGGCTGCGCGCTCGGCGGCGGTGGATGTCGGCGGCGCGGTGCTGGCGGTGATCAGTGAGCGGACCGGGTATCCGGAGGAGCTGATCGAGCTGGATCTGGATCTGGAGGCGGATCTGAGCGTCGACTCGATCAAGCGGGCCGAGGTCGCCGGTGAGGTGGCGAACCGGTTGGGTCTGTCGGTCGATGGTGATGCGGCCGAGCTGGAGGACCTGGTGAAGGCGCGCACCGTGCGCGCGATGGTCAGCTGGCTGGACACCCGGCTCAACGGCGGCCGTGAACCGGAGGTGGTGTCCGCCGTCCCTTTCGCGTCTGAGGCCCCGGCGGCTCCGTCGCCGGCGGCCGGCACCTCCGGTATCGCCCCGCAACGCCTGATCGGTGCGTCGCGGATCAGCCCGGCTGTGGCCAACGGGCCCAAGCTGCCGGGCGCGCGATTCCTGATCACCGGCGGCACACCAGTCGGCGCGGCGCTCGGCGAATTGCTCGCGACGGCCGGCGCGATCGGCGTCCCGGCCGAGGCACAGGCAGCTTCGGCAGAGTGTGACGGCCTGGTGTTGCTGGACGGCCTTGTCGACGGGGCGCCGCTGTTGCCCGATATGTTCGCGTACGTCAAACGGGCGCTTGCCGCGCGGCCCCAGTGGCTCATCGCCGCCGGGCCGGCTGGCGGCGGAAGCCGAGTGGACGGCATGCCGGGGCTCTTCCGGACGTTGGCCCGCGAGTATCCGGAGATCATCGTCCGCTACGTCGAACTGGCGGCAGTCGACGATGCGGCGGGGCTCCTCGAAGAGCTGCGGGACGCGACACCGGCGCCGATCGTGCGTCGCGACCACGAGGGCCGCAAGACCGAGCAGCTGATCCCGGCCGGTCTGGGCCTGCTCGCCGACGGCGGTGCCGGACCGGCCGGTGACGGGGTCGCGGAGACGCAGGCGATCGGGCTGGCCGCCGACTCCGTCGTCGTGCTGGTCGGCGGCGCGCGGGGCATCACGCCGTGGTTCGCCCGCAGTCTCGCCGGCGGCGCCCGCTGCCGCATCGAACTGGTCGGACGCACGCCGCTGCCCCAGGTGGACGAGGACCCGGCGCTGACCACCGCGACCGACAAGGCGGCTCTGCGCAGCGCCCTGGCCCGCTTGGGTATGCGGTCGCGGGCTGAGATCGACCGCACCGCGTCCGGCATCCTGGCGGCCCGTGAGGTGGCCGCCACCATCGCCGAGCTGACCGAGCTCGGCGCGCAGGTGCGCTACCACACTCTGGACGTCCGGGACGGTGAGGCCACCCATCGGCTGATCAAGCAGATCCACGACGAGTACGGGCGGCTGGACGGTCTCGTCTACGCGGCCGGAATCATCGAGGACAAGCTGGTCGCCGATAAGGACCCGGCCTCGTTCGACCGGGTCTACCGCACCAAGGTGGACGGTGCCCGCGCGGTACTGGAGGCCCTGGAGTCCTGCGGCGCCCAGGTCCGGTTCGTGGTCATGTTCGGCTCGATCGCCGCCACCTACGGCAACCGGGGTCAGAGCGACTACGCCGCGGCCAACGACGCGCTCGATACGATCAGTGCCCGCTGGGCGCGAAAGACAGACCGCCGCGCGCTCACGGTGCACTGGGGGCCGTGGGCAGCCAGGGACGAGCACGGCGGGATGGTCACCGCCGAGCTGACCGCGGAGTACGCCCGGCGCGGTATCGCGCTGATCGACCCCGAGGAGGGTGCGCTGAGTCTGCTGCGGGAGCTCGCCTGGGGAGACTCGACGACCAGTTCTGTGGTCCTGACCGCCTCGGACTGGTAAACCCGAATGACACAGATCGCAATCGTCGGGATGGCGGCGCTCTTCCCAGGCTCCGCCGACCTCGACCAGTACTGGTCCAACCTGAAAGCCGGCCGGGGCTTCGTTCGCGACGTCCCGGCGGACCGGTTCGACGACGTCTTCTACGACCCTGCGCAGTCGGACCGGCCGGACCGGTTCTACTGCCGGCGTGGGGGTTTCGTCGAAGACGCCGCCTTTGAGCCGCTGCGGTTCGGCATCATGCCCAACGCGGTCGCCGGCATCGAGCCGGATCAGCTGATCGCACTACAGGTCGCGGCGGCCGCCATCGAGGATGCGGGTGGCGCCGGGAAGATGCCGGATGCCGACCGGATCGGGGTCATCCTCGGCCGCGGCGGCAGCCTCAGCCCCGGCGCCAACCGGCACGTGCAGCGGGTCCGGATGCCTACCCAGGTCACCAGCCTGCTCCAGGAAATGCTCCCCGAGCTGGACGAGGCCCGGCTGGAGCAGATCCGGCATCGGCTCGACGCCTGTTTCCAAGGCTCGGACAACGCCATCGACCTGGTCCCCAACCTGGCTGCCTCGCGGGTGGCGAACAGGCTGAACCTGCGCGGGCCGGCGTACACGGTGGACGCGGCTTGCGCCTCGTCGCTGATCGCTGTCGACCAGGCGACGAACGAACTGAGCCTGGGCCGCCTCGACGCCGTGCTGGCGGGCGGCACCCACCACGTGCACGACATCAATTTCTGGTCGGTCTTCAACCAGCTGCGAGCGCTCAGCAGCAGCGGCGAGATCCGGCCGTTCGCCGCCGCCGCCGACGGCGTGCTGATCGGCGAGGGCACCGGGTTCGTGGTCCTGAAGCGACTGGCCGATGCCGAACGTGACGGAGACCGGATCTACGCCACGATCCGCGGGTGCGGCACGTCCAGCGACGGCCGGTCGGCGAGCATGTTCAACCCGGTGAGCAGCGGGCAGGCAATCGCCATCCAGCGTGCGTGGGAGATAGCCGGGCTGGACCCGACCGCCCCGGATGCGCTGGGTCTGCTCGAAGGACACGGCACCGGCACCCCGATCGGCGACGCCACCGAGTTGACCACCGTGGCCGAGGTCTTCGGCCCGCACACCGGCGGTGAGCGCCCGGTCATCGGCTCGGTCAAGTCGATGATCGGGCACACGATGCCGGCCGCGGGCATCGCCGGTCTGATCAAGGCAGTGCTGGCCGTGTACCACGGCGTGCTGCCGCCGACGCTGAACTGCACCGAGCCGCGCGCCGAAATGGCCCAGACCCGGTTCGCCCCGATCGCCGAGGCCAAACCGTGGCGAAGCGCGCGCCCACGCCGGGCCGCGGTCAATGCGTTCGGCTTCGGTGGCATCAACGCGCACGTCATCGTCGAGCAGCACGTCACCGCGGCGGCCTCCGTCGCCGAGCCGGACCAGGTGGTCTGGCTCGCCGCCGACTCACCGGCCGCCCTGGCCCGCCTGCTGGACCAGCCGGATGCCCTCGTCCGCGAGTTCGACCGGGTCGGCGAGACGGTCGGCGGTCCGGCCCGGATCGGCGTCGTCGACCCGACCGACCAGCGGTTGGCGGTCGCCCGCCGGATGGTCGCGCGGGGCACGGCGTGGCGGGGCGGCCGGGACATCTGGTACACGCCGAGACCGTTGCTGGGCCCGGGCGGCGGCAAGCTCGCGTTCGTGTTCCCCGGCGTCGAGGCGGAGTTCGCCCCGCGTACGGCGGACGTGGCCGCGCATTTCGGGCTGCCGTACCGGGACCTCGTGGCTGATGATCTCGGGCGGCACGGCCTGGGGCTGATCGAGGCGGGCGTCCTGCTGGACACCGCACTACGCCGGCTGAACGTCCGGCCGGACGCGCTGGCGGGGCACAGCATCGGAGAGTGGACTGCCGGCACGGTGTCCGGCCAGACCCGCGCCGAAGGGGTCAACGCGTTCCTGAGCGCTTTCGACGCGACCAAGGTCGAGGTGCACGGGTACGTGTTCGCGGCGATCAACGCCCCTGCGCAGACGATCGCCCCGGCGCTGACCGACTATCCGGGTGTCCTGCTCACGCACGACAACTCGCCCGTCCAGTGCATGGTGAACGGTCCCCGTGAGCAGGTCCAACTGCTGGTGGACAGCTTGCTCTCGCGCAACGTGCTGTGCCGCGTGCTGCCGTTCCGATCGGTGTTCCACACCCCGCTGTTCGCGGAGGGGATGCAGGCGATCGGGGCAGCTGTCGGCCGGTGGGGTGTCGGTCCGACCGAGGTGCCGGTGTGGTCGGGAAACACTGCCGCACCGTTCCCGGCGGACCCGCAGGAGGTCGCCCAGCTCATCCTGCGGCACATGGTCGAGCCGGTCCGTTTCCGGCAGCTGATGAATGCCATGTACGAGGCCGGATTCCGGGTCTTCCTCCAGGTCGGCGCCGGTCAGCTGGCCACCGTGATCGACGACAACCTGCGCGACCGCGAGCACCTGGCCGTACCGGTCAACGTCTCGCGCCGTAGTGGTATGGACCAGCTGCGCCGGGTGGCGACCGCGTTGTGGGTCGACGGCGCGAGTCCCGACTGGCGGGCATTGGAGCCGGTGCCCGTCCGGGAGCGGAAGACCCCGTCCCGTCAGGTGGCGGTGCCGGCCGAGCGCCGCGGGCCGTCGGTGCGGCTCGATCTCGGCGGTCCGCTGGTCAAGCTCGGCGCGGGTGCGGCCGGTCTGCTCGGCGCGACGGTGCGCGAGCCGGCACCGGCCGCAGCGGCCTCCCGCCCGGCCGGGCCGGCGGCGGCGGTTGCGCTACCGGAGACAGCGTTGTCCGTGCTGGCGGGGATGGGCGGCACCTCGCACGCCGCCCGCGAGCTGGCCGCGCTGCTGCAGGAGACGGCGGACAGCGCGGTCGCGGTGCTCCAGGCGGCGCCGGCCGCGATGACTCGTCCAGCCGCGCCGGTGCTGCCCAGAGTCCCGGGGCTGCGCGCTGATGTGCTGCCCGGGGTTCCGGGGCTGCGCGCTGATGTGCTGCCCGGCGTTCCCGGGCAGCCCTCCGACGTGCTGCTGCGGACGTCGCTGCGGGTGTCCGTCGAGGACCTGCCGTACCTGCTGGACCATTGCTTCTTCGCGCAGCCGCCGGCGTGGCCGACGGTTGCGGACCGGTGGCCGGTGATGCCCGCGACCACCATCGTCTGGCACATGATGAAGGCCGCGGAGCAGGCGGCACCCGGGATGACAGCGATCGGGGTCCGCGACGCGCGGTTCAACCGCTGGGTGTTGGCGGCGCCGGCGACGCAGGTCGACATCACGGTGACCCGCTCCGGCGGCAACGACGTCACGGTGGCCTTCGGCATGTACGCCCGGGCCACCGTCGAGCTCGGCACGCGCTACCCCCAGCCGCCGGAGCCGGCCTGGCCGACGCCGGCGGGCCGCGAGTTCCCGACGACCATCGGCCCGGCCGAGATGTACGAGAAGAGGTACATGTTCCACGGCCCGCAGTTCCAGGGTGTGACGGCGGTGCACGCCTTGGGAGAGATGCATGTCCGTGGCACGGTCACCGTTTCGACGGCACCTGGCGCGCTGCTGGACAACGCGTTGCAGATCATCGGGACCTGGATCGCCACCACGCAGGATTCCCCGGCGGCGCCGCTGCCGGTCGGACTGAGCCGGATCCGGTTCTACGGTCCGCCACCAGAGCCGGACACCGAACTCGACTGTCAGGCGCGCATCACCTCGATCACTGATCGCGAGCTGGTCCGTGATACCCAGCTCTCGGCGGGTGGCCGGGTCTGGGCGCAGATCGACGGAGCCGCCGACCGGCGTTTCGAGGGACACCCGACCATCCACCCGTTCGCCGGGTATCCAGACAGAGCACCGATGGCAACGGTCCAGCCGGAAGGCTGGACGATGGTCTTCGACGCCTGGAACGACGCTGTCACCCGGACCATGACGGCGCACCGGATCCTGGGCACCCAGGCGGCCGCCCGGTACGAGCGGATGCCACCGGCCCAGCGCCGCACATGGCTGATGGGTCGGATCGCGGCCATCGACGCGGTACGGCTGCGCCAGTGGAAGGCCGGGGTCTCCTCGGTATATCCGATCGAGGTGTCGATCCAGAACGAGTCGAGTGGCCGGCCGGTGATCGAGCCGCGCCCAGGCCACCTCGAGTCGGTGGTGTCGCTGGCGCACACCGCGGAAATCGGGGTCGCGATCGCCGGTCCGGCCGGTGCGGCCGTCGGCATCGACGTCGCTGAGGTCGTCCCGCGCGACGACGCCACCATCCGCTTCGCCCTCGTCGAGCGCGAGATCGCCCAGCTCGGCGAGCACCGCGACCTTGACTTCGCCCGGCTCTGGGCGGCGAAGGAAGCTGTCGGCAAAGCCCTGGGGACGGGACTCGACGGGGCACCCCGCCGTTTCGTCGTCTCCCTGGCGGACAGCACGGTCATGGTCGACGGCCGTTGCTTCACCGTCGGCTGGCGTGAGCTGACCAACCCCCCCGAGCTTCCGGCCCGCCACTACGTCGTGGCCTGGACCCGCCCCCCTGAAGAGAAACCATGAGGAGCACCGCAATGCCAATTGATAAGACCATCGTGTTCGCCGACGTCGACACCATACTTCGCGCAGTACTCGGTGATTTCGGACCGGACGCGGAGATCTCGGTGGACACCGCCTTCCGCGACGAGCTCGGTATGGAGAGCCTCGACGTGGTGTCCCTGGCCGGGCGGCTGCAGGCCCGTTACGGCGACGCGGTCAACCTGGCGCTTTTCGTGTCCAAGCTGGATGTCGACTCGCTGTCGGTGCTCAAGGTCGGCCAGCTGGTGGACTACATCGCCGACTCGTTGGCGAAGGCTCAGGTCAGCGCATGAGCATTGTCCACGTCAACGGCGTGCGGCTGCACGTCGAGGAGGTGGCGTCGGTGGGGCCCCAGCGCGGCACGGCCGTGCTCGTTCACGGCATGACCACGGACAGCATGGCGAGCTGGTTCCTCGCGCTGGCTTACCCGCTCGCCCAGGCCGGTTTCCGGGTGCTGATGCATGACCTGCGCGGGCACGGGCACAGTGATCGGCCGGCCATGGGCTACAGCCTCGACCACTTCGTCGCGGACCTGACCGCTCTGGTCGCCGAGCACTGGCGCGTCGAGGGGCCGATGCACCTGTTCGGCAACTCGTTCGGCGGCACGATCGCCTTCGCGTACGCGGCCCGCAATCCGGGCCGGATCGCGGGCATCGTCACGATCGAGTCGGCCCCGCCGATCCCGGCCTGGTTCGACCGGATGCGCAAGCGGCTGGCCAGGGCGGCCGAGACGCTTGCCGACACCGACGCGATACTGAGCAGCCGCCCGATCTCCCTGCGCGGCCTGCAGGCGGCGTCGGGGCTGTTCACCGGCACGAGCCTGAGCGTTGAGCTGTCGGAGAGCGTGCTGCCGTCGTCGGCCGAACTGGCCGCGATCGACTGCCCGGTGCTCTGCCTCTACGGCGGCGCGTCCGCTGTGCGCGAACTGGCGCCGGACACCAGGCGCCTGCTTCCGCACTCCTGTCACGTCGTCGTCCCGGACCAGGGTCACCGGCTGTTGGTGGGCGCCGCGGGCCGGGTCCGTGCCGAGGTGTTGCCCTGGCTCACCGCTGCCGTCCACTGAAATCTCTGGAGGAGAACCATATGGACCACGCCATCATCATCAGCAGCGGGCGGTGCGGCTCGACTCTGCTCTCCGATCTGATCGACGAGGAGCCCGAGACCTGCTCGGCGCAGGAGTTTCTGAACGTGCTGGGTTCGTGGAACCGCAGTACGGCGACGTTGACCGGGCCGGCATATTGGGACGTGCTGGCCAGCCCGAAGACCGAGATGTCGATCCTGCTCCGGTTGGGCGCCCAGCCCAAGGAGTTCTCGTATCCCGCCGATGGCCGGTACGCGCGCGATCTGGTCAACATCCCGCGGATCCTGGCGATCACCCTGGCCAAGCTGACCGACGACCGGGACGCGCTGTTCGACCGGCTGGCCGAGGGCGTCAAGCGCTTTCCCCCACAGAGCATCAGCGCGCACAACCGGTCTTTCCTGGATCTGCTGGCCGAGACCACCGGCAAGCGACGGTGGGTGGAGCGCTCCGGCGCCTCGAGCATGTACAGCCCCTGGATCCTGGAGAACTACCCCGAAGCTAAGATCGTCTATCTCACTCGGGAGCAGAAGGCGACGGCGAAGTCGATGGCGCGGCACTCGTCGTTCCAACTAGCGCAGCTGCAGGTGGAGGCACGGGCGAAGTACGGCATCGATCCCTTTGACACCGAATACAGTGATGAGCTGCCGGCGGAGGTAGTGCAGTTTCTCCCCGGCCACCTCACGGCCGAGTTTCTGCGCAAGCGCGGTGACGACCTCAATCGCTTTGTCGCCCTCTGTGCCTTCATGACCAGCCAGGCAGAGCAGGCGCTGGCGGACCACTTACCCGTTCACTTGCACAAGATGACCTATGAGGAGTTGTTGATGGACCCTATTGGACAGTTGACGTCGCTGGCCGAGTTCCTCGGCTTTGCTGAGCCCGCTGAGTGGGCCGTATCGGTTGCCGGGCGTGTCCGGTCCCCGCAGGGTGTGACCGCGTGAAGAAAAAGCTGCTCGGGTCCGCCGCCGCCGTCGTCTTGGGCCTCTCCATCACCTTTGTGACGGTCGGCGCGTACGCCGCCGATGACCCCGGCTACACGTCGGAACTGCTCGGCAAGGCCCAGCCGGACGAGTGCTTCAACGGCGTCGGCCAGCTGTACCCCGCCGGGCCGCCGTGCGCGGAGGGCCAGGCCAAGGTCAACCAGTCGTACGTCTGGGGCCTGACCCGGGTCGGCACCCAGGTCTGGTTCGGCACCGGCCCGAACGTCTTCTGCATGACCAGTGGGGCCAACCTCGGGCAGACCACGCCGTTGCTCAACGACGACTACGTCTGCGAGTACGGCCAGAGCCAGGTCGCCAAGAAGGGCGTGCCGGCCCCGGTCGGCGACTTCCGTCCGCCGCAGATCTGGATGTACGACTCGGCCAATAAGACGCTGACCAACCGCTCATCGGAGATCCTGAACGCCTCGGCGGGCGACTCGCGACGGCTGCGCAGCACGCTCGGCATCCGCTCCGCGGGCAACGCGAACGGCATCGCCTTCTTCGCCGGCCCGACGTTGGAGACGACGCTCAACATCTTCGCGTTCGACACGACGACCAACAAGTTCCTCGGATCCAAGAACATCCTGAAGTACGGCAACGCCCGGACCTTCCTGAACGTCGACGGCACCCTGTTCCTCGGTGTCGGCATCGGCCCGAACGGCAAGAAGGGTGGCGCCGTGCTGCACTGGACGGGTAGCAAGAGCAATCCGTTCCAGTTCGAGGAGGTCGGCAAGCTGCCGACGCAGGCCGCGGACCTCGCCTACTACGACGGCCGGCTCGCGGCGACGACCTGGGGCACCGGGTCGGCGACCAACGACGGCCAGCTTTCCGGTGTGTGGACCAGCCCGACCCTGCCGCTCACCACGGCCAGCGCCGGCAACTGGACCCAGTCGTTCAACGTGGGCCAGTACGAGCCCGACCCACTGATCAAGAACACCACCAACCTCGGTGGCGTCGCCTCCTACGGCGGTTACCTGTACTGGGGCACCATGTACGTGCCGCTGAAGTCGACCAAGGTGCACCAGGCGGCCTACCCGCAGACGACCGATGACGCCAAGAAGGCGCAGACGAAGGCCACCCAGCGCGCGATCAGCATCTGGCGAGGCAAGGACCTCGGCACGGCGAACCAGAAGATCGAGCTGCTGTACGGCGAGTCGCAGCTCCCGGCGTACGACCCGACGTCGGCCACCTGGTCCGCGAAACCGACGGGCTGGACTGCCCTTGACGGCAAGAGTGGCTTCGGTAACGGGTTCAACAACTACACCTGGCGGATGGCCGTCTCCGACGGAAAGCTCTTCGTGGCCACCATGGACTGGAGCTACCTGGTGCACACCCTGTCCTCCACCGCGAACCCGACCGACCCGGCCGGGTGGGGTGCCGACCTGTGGATGTTCCCCAACACCACGGACAAGGCAACGCCGATCAACACCACCGGATTCGGCAACTACCTCAACTACGGCATCCGCAACATGGTGGTCGACGGCAGCGACATCTACCTCGGGATGGCCAACCCGATGAACCTGCGGACCGACCGTACCGACACCATTCCCGAGGGTGGCTGGGAGCTCATCCGGCTGCACAAGGCGACCAGCTGACGTGATGGAAAGGACCCTCCGCGTGAACGCAACGCTTCGCCTGGGGACGGCGGTCGCCGCGGTCGTCGTCGTCCTGCTCGGCACGCAATCGGCTCTGGCCGGTACCGCGTCGCGACGGACGACCTCGACCAGGGCGGCGACGCTGACCCGGGCGCCGGCGAAGCAGGGTGCCGGCTACACGGCGACGCTGCTGGCCAAAGCCGCCCCGGATGAGTGTTTCAACGGCATCGGTCAGCCCTATCCGGTCGGGCCGCCGTGCGCGGAGGGTCAACCCAAGGTCAATCAGGCGTACGTCTGGGGCATGACGAAAGTCGGCGGTGACATCTGGTTCGGCACCGGTGCCAACATCCACTGCCTCGTCGGGGGCGCCACCCTCGACACGCCTATTCCGGTCGTGAACAGCGACTATGTGTGTGAGTACGCGAAGAGCCAGACCCTGCGAGACGATCCGACCTGGCCCGCCTCGATCGGCGACCAGCGAACCCCGCAGGTCTGGCTCTACAACGCGGAGTCGAAGACGTCGGTCAACCTGTCCGACGAGATCAACGCGAAGAGCGCCGACGACGCCACCCGGTTGCGGACCACGATCGGCCTGCGCGCCGCCGGCAACCTCGGCGGTGTGGTGTTGCTGGGCGGCCCGGCGACGAACAACTCGCTCAACCTGTTCGCCTTCGACGCCGCGAGCCACGAGTTCATCGGCTCGCGCAACCTGCCGCAGTACGGCAACATCCGCACGTTCCTGACCGCGGACGACGCACTCTACCTCGGCGTCGGCGTCGGTCGTAACGGTGCAGACGGCGGTGGTGTGCTCCGCTGGACCGGTGACCTGAGCAACCCGTTCAGTTTCGAGATCGTCGCCAACCTGCCGGTGCAGGCGGCCGACCTGGCGGCCTACGACGGCAGGATCGCCATCACCAGCTGGCAGGGCAGCCAGCACACCGGACCGGAGCAGTTCGCCGGTGTCTGGGTAAGCCCGAAACTGTCGGACGGCGAGCCGGGCCTGAACCCGGAGGACGCCGATAAATGGACCCAGGCCTGGAATTCCGGCATGTACGAGCCCGACCCGATCGTCAACCTGACCTACGGTGGTGGCGGCATCGCCTCCTTCGACGGTTACCTCTATTGGGGCACCATGCACGTCCCGATGAAGGCGTACAGGGTCTTCGAGTCGCGCTATCCGCAGACCACCACCGATGGCAAAGCCGACCAGCTGCTCAACACGCAGCGCGCGATCAGCATCTGGCGCGGCAAGGATCTCGGCACCCCCGACGCCAAGATCGAGCTTCTCTATGGCGAGACCGCCCTCCCGGCCTACGACGCCGGCACGGCGTCGTGGTCCGTGAAGTCGACCGGCTGGACGCCGGTCTACGGCAAGTCCGGATTCGATACACCGTTCAACAACTACACCTGGCGGATGGCGGTGGCCGATGGAAAACTCTTCGTCGGCACGATGGACTGGAGCTATCTGGTCCAGGACATCTTCCGGCGGATCCCGGGTAAGCCGGGCACCGCGTCGAAGCTCGGTGCCGGGCTGATCGACGACCAGTCGTACGGCGGTGATCTGTGGATGTTCCCGTCCGCCGCGGCGAAAGCAGAGCCGATTTCCACCAACGGTCTCGGCAACTACCTGAACTACGGCATCCGCAACATGGTTGTCGACGGCAGTGATCTCTACGTGGGCATGGCGAACCCGATGAATCTTCGTACCGATCCGACGGACAATGTCCCCGAGGGCGGCTGGGAGCTCATCAAGCTAGCCAAGACGGTGGCACCGTGAAAGTTCGAGTCGTGGCGATAATGGCCCTGATCCTTCTGGCCGGCTGCACTGCGCACCACCAACCCGACGGTACGACACCCGCCCCGACGTCCGCGGCCGCGCTACCTGTCGGCCAGTCCACCGGCACGATGCGGATCAGCGGCACCGACCGGACGTACCGGGTCTATCGCCCCGCCGACCTGCCGACGCCGGCCCCCCTGGTGCTCGTCCTGCATGGCGCCGCCGGTACCGGCCGACAAGCCGAGGAATCGTACGGCTGGGATGCCGAGGCGGATCACGGCAGGTTCCTGGCCGTGTTCCCGGATGGCGTCAATCGCACCTGGGACGCCGACGCCGACTGCTGCGGTGTCGCCGCTCGCGACAAGGTCGACGACGTGGGCTTCCTCACGCAGCTGGTCGGTTCGTTCGCGAGTCTGACGGACAAGTCCAGGATCTATGCCACCGGAATCTCCAACGGCGCGTTGATGTCGTACCGGCTCGCCTGTGACACCACGGTCTTCGCCGCTATCGCCGCGGTCTCCGGCACCATGATCAATAGCTGTGCAAGGCCCGCGCCGATCTCGATCCTCGCCATCCACGGCACCGCCGACGCGACGATCCCGTACAACGGCGGTCCCGGCAAGCGCAGCAATCAGGGTGCCGGAACCCGGCTTCCAGCCAAGATCGACGGACCGGCGGTCCCGGCCCTGATGCAAACCTGGCGGAAGATCGACGACTGCGGCCCGGCCAAGGCAACCACCGCCGGGACAGTGACGACCTCGACGGCGACCTGCCCGCAGGGCCGTTCGGTCGAGCTCATTACCGTGGCCGGCGCCGGCCATCAGTGGCCGGGTGGTCGGGAGGCGCCCCTGGCCCAGAAACTCCTCGGCCTGGCCCCCCCGTCTACGGCGTTGAAGGCGACACCGACAATCTGGACGTTCTTCGCCGAGCGTCCGTAGTGCGGGCGGAATCCGGGGCGGAAACGGCCCGGATTTAGTACTAACGTTCGGGCATGAACGACGAGCGCCGCGCCGAGGCCCGCCGCCACTGAGCTGGGCCTGCCCAGAGAGCTTTTCCAGCGCCCGACGATCAAGCGTCATACCCCCGTCACCAAGCGAATGAATACGGGCGACGACTACCACGGCTGCCTGGTCATCAGCGTGCCGCAGTCGAGGGAGCTCTACTGGCGGGTGGAGGGGGTGATGGCGACTTTGATGGGGCCGGGATAGTAGATTCGTTCAGTGGCGGCGACGCGCTAGTGTATGGCGATCGAATCAGTCGGCTGTGGTGTAATTGGCAACACTGGGGCCTTTGGTGCCCTCATTTCAGGTTCGAGTCCTGGCAGCCGAGCTCATTTCTGGTGTGAGCCTTATCGAATGGCTCTGCGGCCGAAGGCACGCCGCGACCGCATCGCCACTGCGAACAATGGAGTCCCGCGTGAGCCAGGCCCGGAGTCGTACTGTCGTCGTTCTTGCCGCTGGTGAGGGCAAACGGATGAAGTCTGCGACGCAGAAGATGCTGCACCCGCTGCTCGGGCGCACCCTGATCGGGCACGTGCTGACCGCCGCCGATGCCGCTCGGGCCGAGCGCACGATCGTGGTCGTCGGGCACCAGGCCGAGCAGGTCGAGGCGCACCTGAGCGAGATCGCCCCGGGCGCGACCCCGGTCCTGCAGGCCCACCAGCGCGGCACCGGCAACGCGGTGCGGATCGCGCTGGAGGCGGTGCCGGAGGCGACCGGGACGGTCGTCGTGCTCAACGGCGTTGTCCCGCTGCTGCGGCCCGAGAG
This sequence comes from Actinoplanes sp., assembly GCA_032160305.1. Taxonomy (GTDB): domain Bacteria; phylum Actinomycetota; class Actinomycetes; order Mycobacteriales; family Micromonosporaceae; genus Actinoplanes. Next base: position 7,529 of record JAVHVY010000056.1, on the reverse strand, counting down.
GGTCGCCGCGCTGATCGCCACGCACGAGCAGGGTCAGGTCGGGGCGACCGTGCTCGCCGCCGAGGTGCCCGACCCGACCGGGCTGGGCCGGATCGTGCGCGGCGCGGCCGGCAATCTGGAGCGGATCGTCGAGGAGCGCGACGCCTCGCCCGAGGTGCGCGGACTCCGCGAGATCAACGCGGGCATCTACGCCTTCGACGCGGCCCTGTTGCGGGAGGCGCTGGGCAAGCTCTCCGTCGACAACGACCAGGGCGAGGAGTATCTGACCGACGTCTTCGGGCTGCTCGCGGCGGTGGGTCACCCGGTCGGGGTGTACGTCGCGGCGGATGCGGTCGAGACGCTGGGCTGCAACGACCGGGCCGAGTTGGCCCGGCTGCGGGCGCTGCTGCGCGATCGGGTCAACGACGCCTGGATGCGCGCCGGGGTGTCGATCCTCGATCCGGCGACGACGTGGATCGACGTGACCGTGCGGCTGTCGCCGGATGCTGAGATCGACCAGAATTCGCAGTTGCTCGGTGCGACCAGCGTGGCGGCGGGCGCGGTCGTGGGCCCGGATTCCACGTTGATCGACACGACGGTGGGCGAGGGTGCGGTGGTCCTGCGCACGCATTCGATCGGGGCGCAGATCGGTCCGGAGGCCACGGTCGGCCCGTTCTCGTATCTGCGGCCGGGCACGAAGCTGGGCCGTAAGGCGAAGGTGGGCGGGTTCGTGGAGACGAAGAACTCGGAGCTGGGTGACGGGGCGAAGGTGCCGCACCTGTCGTATGTCGGCGACGCGCAAATCGGCGCGAAGTCGAACATCGGCGCGGGGACGATCTTCGCGAACTACGATGGGGTACGGAAGCATCGGACGATCGTCGGCGAGGCCGCGTTCGTGGGGTCCGACACGGTGCTGATCGCGCCGGTGGAGATCGGCCCGGGGGCGTACGTGGCGGCCGGCAGCGCGATCCAGCAGGACGTTCCCGCGGGTGCGCTCGGGGTGACGAGGGCGCCGCAGCGCGCCATCGAGGGCTGGACGCAGCGGCGCCGCCCGGGTAGCACGTCGGCCGCCGCCGCGGCGCGGGCGAAGGAGCAGGCCGAGGAAGCCTGACGGGCACGGCACGCCGGCGGGACGGTGAGCTGTCCCACCCCCGCGGCACGTGGCAGGACGGCGGACGCGGGGGATACTGCAGGCGACTATTCCCCTCGACCCACACGGGAGCGGACGAGCCGATGGGCAGCATCGTTGCGGAGAACCGCAAGAGTTTGATGCTTTTCTCCGGGCAGGGCTTCCCGGAGCTGGCCGAGGAGATCGGGCAGGTGCTCGGGGTCGCCCCGACGCCGTCGGACAACTACGAGTTCGCGAACGGGGAGATCTTCGTCCGGTTCAAGGACTCGGTGCGCGGTTCGGACGCTTTCGTGGTGCAGTCGGTCACGGAGGGCGTGAACAGGTGGGTCATGGAGACGCTGATCATGGTCGACGCACTCAAGCGCGGTTCGGCGAAGCGGATCACCGTGGTTCTGCCGTTCTATCCGTATTCGCGGCAGGACAAGAAGCACCGGGGTCGGGAGCCGATCTCCGCCCGGCTGATGGCCGATCTACTGAAGACGGCGGGCGCGAATCGGATCTTGACAGTCGACCTGCACACCGCACAGATCCAGGGGTTCTTCGACGGGCCGGTGGATCACCTGTTCGCGATGAACATCCTGGCCGAGCACGTGCAGCGGAAGTTCGGGGGCCGGCCGATGACGGTGGTCGCGCCTGACTCGGGTCGGGTCCGGGTCGCCGAGCGCTGGACCGACCGGCTGGGCGGCTGCCCGCTGGCGTTCATCCACAAGACGCGTGATCCGTTGAAGCCCAACCAGGTGGTCGCGAACCGGGTGGTCGGCGAGGTCGAGGGCCGGGTGTGCCTGATCGTCGACGACATGATCGACACCGGTGGCACGATCCCCAAGGCGGCGGTCATCCTCTTCGACGCGGGCGCCGCCGATGTGATCGTCGCCTCGACGCACGCCCTGTTGTCCGATCCGGCGACGGAGCGGCTGAAGAACAGCCGGATCAGTGAGCTGGTGGTGACCAACACGTTGCCGCTCACCCCGGAGAAGCAACTGGACAAGATCACCGTGTTGTCGATCGCTCCGCTGCTGGCCCGGGCGATCCGGGAGGTCTTCGACGACGGCTCGGTGACCACGTTGTTCGGCGGTTTGAGCTAGCCGGCGGAGGTGGTGCAAGTTGCACCGACCGGGTGACATTTTCGCGCTGGGAGCGAGCTGCCGGGGCCCGGTGGGATAGGCGCGATCGTGCCAGGTAAGCTGGCACGGTTGCCACGGCGAGGGTGCCCCGCGGTCTGCCGGAGTTCGCAGTCCGCACGGAGGCACCGTGATCGACGCGGTGCTCCGGGCCTGTGCCCAGCGCGCCTCCTCGCCCGGCACCGCCGCAGCCCCGCCGTGTACGCAGCCCGCCGACTTAGCCGCAGCCCGAACGAATGAGTTTCAGGAGTTTCCCCGTGTCCGAGGTAAAGATCAGCGCCGAGCCCCGCACCGAGTTCGGCAAAGGTGGTGCCCGCCGCACGCGCCGGGCCGGCTTGGTGCCCGCCGTGCTGTACGGCCACGGCGAGAAGCCCACTCACATCGCGTTGCCGGCCCGGGAGTTCGCCGCGGCGATCCGGCACGGCGGTCTCAACCAGGTCTTCACGATCGACATCGTGGGCGGCAGCGGCACGACGTTGGCCCTGCCGAAGGCGATCCAGCGGGACCCGATCAAGGACACGTACGAGCACGTCGACCTGATCATCGTGAAGCGTGGCGAAAAGGTCCAGGTCGACGTCCCGGTGACGATGATCGGCGAGGCCGCCCGCAACACCCTGATCGTGAACGAGTCGAACACTCTCGCCGTCACCGCCGAGGCCATGCACCTGCCGAACAGCCTCGAGGTGTCGATCGAGGGCCTGGAGGCCGGCGCGCAGATCACCGCCGCCGACGTGATTCTGCCCGAGGGCACCGAGCTGGCTGTCGATCCCGAGTTCGTGCTGGCGATCGTCACCCTGGCGCAGAGCACTGAGCAGCTCGAAGGCGACAGCGAGGCGGGCGAGGGCGAGGTCGAGTCGACCGAGGCTGCTCCCGCGGAGTAGTTCTCCCGTTCGAGAACGAGTCATCAGGGAAAGTGCCGGCCGGCACTTTCCCTGTTTGCGTTGAGACCGGCTCGGGTTGCGGCCAGCTGGGCGGTGCGGCCAGCTGGGCGGTGCGGCCAGGTGTGTGGTGCGGCCAAGTGGGCGGTGCGGCCAGGTGTGTGGTTAGGCCAGGTGGGCGGTGAGGAGAGGCAGCGATGACGGACGACGCGCCGTGGCTGGTGGTCGGCCTGGGCAATCCCGGCAAGGAGTACGCGGGGAACCGGCACAACGTGGGTTTCCTGGTGGCGGATCTGCTGGCGTCGCGGGTCGGGGCGAAGTTCGGCCGGCCGAAGCGGGTGCACGCCGAGGTGGCGGAGGGCCGGCTGGGCTTCGGCGGTCCGAAGTTGATCCTGGTGAAGCCACTGACTTTCATGAACCTGTCCGGTGGCCCGGTGGTGGCGCTGGCGCGGTTCTTCAAGGTGCCGGTCGAGCAGGTGATCGCCGTCCACGACGAGCTCGACGTCCCGTTCGGGCAGGTGCGGGTGAAACGCGGCGGTGGTGAGGGTGGTCACAACGGCCTGCGGTCGATGTCCACGTCGTTGTCGACCCAGGAGTACGCGCGGGTCCGGTTCGGTATCGGCCGCCCGCCGGGGCGGCAGGATCCGGCCGACTACGTGCTGTCCGACTTCGCCGGTGCGCAGCGCAAGGAGCTGGACTTCCTGGTCGATCGGGCGGCCGATGTGGTGGAGGCCGTCGTACGGGAGGGCGTCGAGTGGGCCCAGAACAGGTATCACGGCGCTTAACGGGGGTACAAATACTACTTTCTCGGGCGAGATGGTCGGAAACGGCGGCATCATTTAGGGTGTCTTGTCCGCCTATCGCCCCGTGACGCTGGGCCGGTCCCGTGCGTTGGTCACGAGTAGCACACCAGGTGCGGGTGTGTGGGTGATTCGGCGCGTCGGGGAGGGGTTCGGTGGCTCAGGACCCGTCCGGCGAGCAGACGGTCCTGCTACCCAAGGTCACTAGGATCCCGTACCCGATGGCCCCCGCCAGCCCCGCCCCGGCCGGCGCCGACCGCCTTGATCGCCACCACCAGAAACCGGACCGGTCGAAGCCGGCCGCGACCCGCCCGTTCGTCCGGTCCCGGGGCCGGCACGCCGCGATGTCGCGTCGCCAGCGCTGGGAGCGCGAGTACGTGCGCGCGCTGATCCTGTGCGATCTGTCGGCCGGGGTCGCCGCCGGGGTGCTGACCTTCTGGCTGCGGTTCGGCGACCAGGTCACCCCCTACAACCGCTGGTACCTCTACCTCTCCGCCCTGCTGCCGTTCGCGCTGCTGTTCGTGCTGGCCGTTGGCCGGGCCTACGAGCGCCGCTACCTCTTCGTGGGCATCGACGAATACCAGCGGGTGATCCGGGGCGGGGTCGGCCTGATCGCGGGCGCGTCGGCCCTGTCGTACGCATTGAATCTGGATCTGGCCCGGTCCTACGTCCTGATCTCCCTGCCGACGGCGACTGCCGGCGTGCTGGTCCTGCGCTTCCTGCTGCGCAGACGGCTGCACGTGGCCCGGCAGCGCGGGGAGCGGCTGCGCCGGGTGCTCGTGGTCGGGCACGGGCCGGCCGTCGTCGGGATCACCCGGCAGTTGCGCCGGGAGCGTTACCACGGGCTTGAGGTGGTCGGCGCCTGCCTGCCCGCCGAGCCGGACCGGGCCGGCGGACTGCCCGTCTACGGCACCTTCGACGACGTGGCGACGGCGGTCGACGCCGCCGACGCGGACACCGTGGTGGTGCTGGGCTGCCCGGAGCTGGACGGGGCGGCGCTGCGCCGGCTGGCCTGGCGGCTCGAACGCGACGAGGTCGACCTGGTCGTGGCCAGCGCATTGATCGACGTGGCCGGCGCCCGGACCACGATCCGGCCGTTCGACGGGCTGCCGATGCTGCACGTCGAGCATCCGCGGCTGCACGGTGGCGTCCGGGTGGTAAAGGAGATCTTCGATCGATTCGGGGCGTTGACCTTGCTTGTCGCGTTCGCCCCGCTGCTGTCGGGTGTCGCACTCTGGGTCCGGTGCACTTCCCACGGCCCGGTACTCTTTCGCCAGATGCGGGTGGGCCGTGACGGGCGCGAGTTCCGCATCTTCAAGTTCCGCAGCATGTATGTCGACGCCGAGGCCCGGCTCGCCGAGCTGAAGCATCTCAACGAGCACGACGGTGTGCTCTTCAAGATCCGCGAGGATCCGCGCGTCACCCCGGCCGGTCGGTGGCTGCGCAGATTCTCGGTGGACGAGCTCCCGCAGCTGCTGAATGTGGTTTGTGGGCAGATGTCCCTGGTCGGGCCGAGGCCGCCGCTGCCCGCGGAGGTCGCCGCCTACGCCGACGATGTGTGGCGCCGGCTTGCGGTCAAGCCGGGCATGACCGGCCTTTGGCAGGTTTCCGGACGATCGGACCTGCCGTGGGACGAGGCGGTCAGGCTGGACCTGCGCTATGTGGAGAACTGGTCCCTGAGTTTGGACCTGGTGATCCTGTTGCGGACCATGACCGCGGTGGTGCGCTCATCAGGGGCGTACTGAAGGAGCACGGTGAGGGGCGAGAGTATGGGCGAGCAGACCGGCACCGCGGCGCGCGTCGGGGCGCAGCGGGAGCCCGTGGCCGAGGGCGGTGGCACGCCGCCGGTCATCGATGCGGCGTTCGCGCGCTGGCTGGCCGACCGGGCCGGAGGGTTGCTGCTCTCGGTGCGTGCGGAGTTGGGCTACGCCGACGGCAAGGCTCTCAAGGCCGTCGGGGACAAGGCCGCCCACGACCTGATCCGTGCCGAGCTGGCCCGCTGGCGGCCCGCCGACGCGGTGCTCTCCGAGGAGGACGACCACTCCCGGCTCGCCTGGCAGGACGGCGAGCACAGCACGGTGCGTCCCGAGCGGCTCGGCGCCTCCCGGGTCTGGATCATCGATCCGCTGGACGGTACCCGCGAGTTCTCCGAGGAGGGCCGCGGCGACTGGGCGGTGCACGTCGCGCTCTGGACGGCGGACTGCTCCGCCCCCGCCTGCCTGGCCGCCGGCGCCGTGGCGATGCCCGCCCAGCACCGCACGCTCGCCACCGACATCCCGCCGGCGTATCCGCCGATGCCGCTCTCCGCCGCGACCGGCGGCCCGATCCGGATCGCGGCCAGCCGGACCCGCCCGCCGGCCTTCGTCACCGCCCTGGCCGAGGACATCGGCGCGGAGCTGGTGCCGATGGGATCGGCCGGGGTGAAGATCGCCGCGGTGATCAGCGGCGAGGCCGACGCCTACGTGCATGCGGGCGGACAGTACGAGTGGGACAGCGCCGCTCCGGTTGCTGTGGCCACGGCCACCGGCCTGCATGCTTCCCGAATCGATGGATCTGCGCTGAAATACAACCAGGCTGATCCGAAGCTGCCGGACCTGGTCGTCTGCCGGAAGGATCTCGCTCCCCGGCTGCTCGCTGCCCTGCAGCGGCACCTACCGACTACCTGACCGCCACCCAGGTCGGCCGACACCCGAAAGGCCCGGTACGCCCCGCATGAGCAATCCGTTGACCTACCGCGTCTCGCATCTCGACGCTCTCGAGGCCGAGAGCATTTTCGTCATGCGGGAGGTGATGGCCGAGTTCGAGCGCCCGGTGATGCTGTTCAGCGGTGGCAAGGACTCGATCGTGATGCTGCGCCTTGCCGAGAAGGCGTTCGCGCCGGCCCGCATCCCGTTCCCGGTGATGCACATCGACACCGGGCACAACTTCGCCGAGGTGCTGGAGTATCGCGACTCCCGGGTTGCCGAGCTCGGCCTCAACCTGGTGGTCGCCAGCGTGCAGGAGGCCATCGACGCGGGCCACGTCCGCGAGCTGCCGGACGGCACCCGCAACCGGATCCAGACCCCGGTGCTGCTGGCAGCGGTGGAGAAGTACCGCTTCGACGCGCTCTTCGGCGGCGCCCGGCGCGACGAGGAGAAGGCCCGGGCCAAGGAGCGGATGTTCAGCTTCCGCGACGAGTTCGGCCAGTGGGACCCGAAGAACCAGCGGCCCGAGCTGTGGTCGCTCTACAACGGCCGGCACCACCCGGGCGAGTCGATCCGGGTCTTCCCGCTCTCCAACTGGACCGAGCTGGACGTCTGGCACTACATCGCCAAGGAAGAGATCCCGCTGCCGAGCATCTACTACGCGCACGACCGCGAGGTCGTCGAGCGCGCCGGGATGTTCTACGCGGTCAACGAGTTCATCAAGCTGCGTCCGGGCGAGACGTCCGAGACCCGGATGGTGCGCTACCGCACCGTCGGCGACGCCTCGCAGACCGCCGCCGTGCTCTCCGAGGCCGACACGGTCGAGAAGGTCATCGACGAGGTCGCCGCCACCCGGATCACCGAGCGCGGCGCGACCCGGGGCGACGACAAGGTCAGCGAAGCCGCGATGGAAGACCGTAAGCGGGAAGGTTACTTCT
>JAVHVY010000052.1:0-6030 GCA_032160305.1 Actinoplanes sp. | reverse complement strand
ACCGTGGCCCTCGTACGTCAGGATCGTGATCGGCTCGCGTAGTCCGGCGCGGTCGACGTCGGTGACGTCCTTGGCCAGGATCAGTCGGGCCCTGGGCGCGTAGTGCCGCCTGCTCATGCCCGGTGACGGCCGGGCGGAGCCGTCGCCGACCACGGCGTCGGGCAGCGTGATCGGGCCGATCGCCGCCCGCAGCGCCCTTAGGCCGAGCGCGCCCGGGCGCAGCAGCCGGGGCGTGGCCGTGGTCAGGTCCAGCACCGTCGACTCGATCCCGAACGACGCCGGACCCCCGTCGAGCACCAGCGGGACGGCAGGCAGGCTGCGCACCACGTGCTCGGCGGTGGTCGGCGAGATGCTCTCCGAACGGTTCGCGCTCGGCGCGGCCAGGACCAGGCCCGAGGCGGCCAGCAGCCGCAACGCGACCGGGTGGGCCGGGATCCGGATCGCCAGGGTGCCGCCGCCGCGCGCCGCGACCACCAGGGTCAGCGGGCCGGGCCAGAAGCGCCGGGCCAGTTCCTCGGCCGCGGGCGGCCACTCGGCGGCCAGGGCGCGGGCCTGCTCGACGGTCGCCACGTGCACGATCAGCGGATTCCAGGACGGTCTGTTCTTCAACCGGTAGATCTCCGCGACCGCGACCGGGGAGAACGCGTCGGCGCCCAGCCCGTAGACGGTCTCCGTGGGGAACGCGACCACCGAGCCGGCCCGCAACAGCGCGACCGCACGGGCCAGGCCGGCCTCGTCGGGAGCGACGATCGTCACGCCGGCCCCGCTACTCCCGGCCCCGCTACTCCCGGCCCCGCTGGCCGGTGCACTACCGGCAGCAGCGTGTCGACCAGCGCGTAGACCGTCTCGTCGATGTCGTCGGCGATGCGCTGGAAGGTCTGGTCGCCGCGACCCCACGGGTCGTCCAGGTCGTCGCCCGGCAGCGGCTCGGTGCCGGCGCGGAGCTGGTCGGCCGCCTCGACGAGCGCGCTGGCCCGCAGGGTGAACGCCGCCGGATCGGTGCCGGCCGCCGGCAGCGCACCGGTCTTGAGCTCGCGCAGCAGCCGCCCGAAGTGCCCGAGCACGAACGTGTGCCCGGCCGCGTCGGGCAGCAGCGCCTGCACGTAGTCGCTCTGGTCGGCGGTCGCGGTGAGGATCAGATCGGCGTCGTGCAGATGCCCCGAGGTGAGCTTACGGGCCGCGAAGCCGTCCGGGTCCGCGCCGCGCTGCCGCAACTGCCGGGCCGCGGGCGGGTTCATCTCCTCGCCCTCGTGCCAGCCGCCGGTGCCCGCGCTCACGCTGATCAGCAGCGTGCCCAGGTCGGTTGCCGGGTCGAGGGCGGCCAGCCGCTGCCGGGCCGCCTGGACGAGCAGCCGCTCGGCCATCGGCGACCGGCAGATGTTGCCCATGCACACGTGCAGCACAGTGAACGCTCCGCCGACTGATAGTCCAGGCTTGGGTAGCGGCGCTCCGCCGACTGATAGTCCAGGCTTGGGTAGCGGCACAGCCATGCTCACGACCCTGCGGCCAGGATCTCGGGCACGACGTCGCGCAGCTTCTCGTACGCGATCGCGCCGTTGCGCAGGACCCGGGGCACGTCGCCGGACACGTCCACGATCGTGCTGGACGCTGCGCTGCTACCGGCGCCTGGTCCTACGGACAGCGCTGTGTTGCTACCGACGCCTGGTCCTTCGGACGGCGTGGAGAATCCGGGGGCGGGCGGGGTCAGGCCGGCCTCGAGATAGATCCGGACCGAATACTCCAGCTGCTCGCGGGCCTCCTCGGCGGTCCGCGGCGCGGCCCGGCCGATCTTGTTGGCCGCGGTCACACACATCGGGCCGACCTCGCGCAGCACCTCGAGCGCGACCGGGTGCAGCGGCATCCGCACCCCGATCACCCCGCCGGTGTCACCGAGATCCCACTGCAGGCTGGGTGAGTGCTCGACCATCAGGGTCAGCGCCCCCGGCCAGAACGCGTCGGCCAGCTCGCGGGCCGCCTTGGGCAGCGAGTAGACCAGCCCGTCCAGGGTGTGCCGGGAGCCGACCAGCACCGGCGGCGGCACCCGGCGGTCGGCGTTGCGGGCCGAGTGCAGGGCCGATACCGCGTGCGGGGTGAACGCGTCGGCGCCGATGCCGTAGACCGTGTCGGTCGGCAGCACGACCAGTTCGCCGCTCTTGACCGCCTCGACGGCCGCGGCGATACCCCGGTCGCGCTCGGCCACGGTCCGGCAGTCGTAAAGCATCACGCGGTGAAGTCTGCCATGCTGCGCATGATCCTCATCACCCACGCCGTGCGGTGGCATATCGCGGGCGTCCCGCGAGGTCAGGATGCTCCTCGACGTCGGTGAACCGGCCGTCCGCGCGCAGCAGATCGGGCACCGTGGTGACGTGCACGTCGTCGTGCTCGACGCCGACCACCCCGCCGGGCCGCAACAGCACCGCCGCCAGGACGATCACCGGCCGGATCACCGTCAGCCCGTCCGCACCGCCGAAGACGGCCTCGGCCGGGTCGTGGTCGGCGACCTCGGGGGGCACGGGCGTGCCGGCCGGTACGTACGGCGGGTTGCAGAGCACGACGTCGACGGTGCCGCGCAACTCCGGCAGGATCGCCGGATCGGTGACGTCGGCCCGGACGATCCGCACCGCGGGGTGGCCGCCGGCGTTGCGCCGCAGGTAGGCGAGGGCGGCCGGGGACCGTTCCACGGCCACCACCCGGCCGGGGGCCGCTTCGTCGGCGACCGCGAGCGCGATCGCGCCGGTGCCACTGCAGAGATCCACCACCGTCGCACCCGGCGCGGTATGCGCGATTCCCCAGCCGGCCAGCAGTTCGGTCTCCGGCCGCGGCACGAACACCCCGTCGCCCACCGCCAGCTCCAGATGCCGGAAGGCGGCGGTGCCGAGGAGATGCTGCAACGGCACCCGCTGCGAGCGCTGCCCGACCAGCGCGGCGTACCGACGCCGCTCGTCGGCGCGCATGGTGTCGATCAGAACGAGCCGGCCCCGGCCCACCCCGAGCACGTGGGCAGCGAGCACCTCCGCGTCCGCCCGCGGCGACTCGATCCCGGCCGCCGCGAGTTCCTGTATGGCCGTGGCCAGCACGGGCGCCAGTCGCGTCCGTTCCGTCCCCGCCGAGGGGTGTTCGTCAGGCGTTGTCACGGCATAATCATGGAACGTCGACCATGACGCCGCCCGGCCGGGTTGCGGCGGATCGACAGTTTGACAGCGCAGGAGGCGCCGGTGAGTTGGTTGGACCAGCTCGCGGATTGCGTCGAGGAGCTCCGCCAGGCCGGGGAGTTGCAGCAAGGCGGCCGATCGGCCGAGGCGCTGCCGATCCTCGACCGGGTGCTGGCGACGACGTCCGACCCGGTCACCCGCGCGTACGCACTGGTCCAGCGGTTCGGGGCACTGATCAACCTGGGCCGGGTGGCCGAGTTGTCGCCGGCCATGACCGCCGCCTCCGAGGCCGTACTCGAGGTTCCCGACCCGTACCTGCGCGGTCAGATGCACGCCTTCGCCGCGCTGGGCGCCCATCTGCAGGGCGCGCTCGACCGCGGCGTGACCCACCTCGTGCAGGCTTCCCGGGCGCTGGCCGCCGTTCCCGCGGGGGACACGGAGCTCGCGTGGGGCTGGCACGATCTGGCCATGGCGTACTCGTACCTGGGTTTCCACGGCCATGCCCTGACCGCGATCGAGCAGGCCCGGCAGGTCGGCGCCGCCGCCGGGATGGCCGCCGAGGCGTTCGCCGCGCCGGGCATCCGGCTGCGCAACGCGGTCTCGCTCGACCACCAGGGCGACACGGACGGCTGCCTGCGGGTGCTGCGCGACATCGACACCGAGCTGGCCCGCTACGTGGCGACCGGCGCGGAGAGCAGACTGCGGCCGAGTAACCGCGCGGTGTACGGCTATGCCCTGGCCCGCCGGGCCGCCCTGGGCGAGCCCAGTCGGGCCGATGTGGCCGGTCTGCTCGGCGACAGCGGCGACAGCGTCCGCTCCCGGGACCTACGGCATCTGGGCGGGGTCTGCCTGGCCATCGCCGCCGACCGGCCCGGCGAGGCGCTGCACCAGCTCGACGCCGTACCGGTCTCGCCGGAGATCCTCGGCCCGGCCGAACCGGCCCGGCTGCGCAGCATCATCTTCGCCTCGGCCGGAGACCACGCCGCCGCGCACACCGCCGACCGCTACGCGTTCCGGCTGGCCGCGCAGCGCATCGACCGGCTGCGCGACGGCTATCTCGACGGCGTCGCCGCCCGGCTCGACGCCCAGGAGACCCAGCCCGACGCCGGCCGCTACGGCGACGAAACCCTGACCGACCCGCTGACCGGCCTGCCCAACCGCCGCCAGCTCGAACGCTACGTGTCGGCGATGCTGGCCCGCGGCGATCGCGCGGCGATCGGCGTCTGCGACCTGATCGGCTTCTCGGCGGTCAACCTGCGGTACGGCCGGCACTGCGGCGATCTGGTCCTGCAACGGATCGCCGGCGTGCTGAGCAGGGTGATGCGCCGCGGCGATTTCGTGGCCCGTTTCGCCGGCGACGAGTTCGTGGTGGTGCTGCCCGGTGCGGGCGCCGCCCAGGCAGCCGAGGTCTCCCGCCGGATCAGCACCGCGGCGGCGGCGGAGAATTGGCAGGTGCTCGTCCCGGGCACCCCGATCGGCCTGGCCGCCGGCTGGTCCGAGGTCGGACCGAACGGCCGTTCGCTGAGCGCCGCCCTGGCCGCCGCCGCCGGCAATCGCACCCCCGCATGACCGTCATCGATCCCGGATACGCCGACCCGGAACCGGTGACGGCGTCCCCGCGCCGCACGCGACTCGACCGGCGGCGGTTGCGCTGGGTCGCGACGACCGTGCCCGGCTGAGCCGCCCGGCGGCGATCACTGCCGTCGGCTGAGCTCCGACTCACCGGCCAGCCGGGCGGCCCGGTCGGCCTCCGCCAGCGCGTCCAGCACCGCGTCCAGCTCGCCGCCGAGGACCAGGTCCAGGTTGTAGGCCGTGTAGCCGATCCGGTGGTCGGTGATCCGGTTCTGCGGATAGTTGTAGGTGCGGATCCGCTCCGAGCGGTCGACCGTGCGCACCTGGGCTTTGCGGGAGTCCGAGGCGGCCGCGTCGGCCTGCTCCTGGGCCGCGGCGAGCAGCCGGGAGCGCAGGATCCGCATCGCGGACTCCCGGTTCTGCAGCTGGCTCTTCTCGTTCTGGCAGCTCACCACCGTACCGGTGGGCAGGTGGGTGATCCGGACCGCGGAGTCGGTGGTGTTGACCGACTGGCCGCCGGGGCCGGACGAGCGGAACACGTCGATCCGCAGGTCCCCGGGCTCGACGTGCACGTCGACGTCCTCGGCCTCGGGCAGGACCAGCACGCCGGCCGCCGAGGTGTGGATGCGGCCCTGCGACTCGGTCACCGGCACCCGCTGTACGCGGTGCACGCCGCCCTCCCACTTCAGCCGGGACCAGACGCCGTGGCCACCCTCGGGCACACCCTTGGTCTTGACCGCCACCGACACGTCCTTCACGCCGCCGAGGTCGGACTCCTGGGCGTCGATGACCTCGATCACCCAGCCGTGCTTCTCCGCATAACGGGTGTACATCCGCAGCAGGTCGCCGGCGAACAGGGCCGACTCCTGACCGCCCTCGCCGGCCTTGATCTCGACGATCACGTCCTTGGCGTCGTGCGGGTCACGCGGGGCCAGCATCTCGCCGAGCTTGTCCTCCAGCGGAGCCAGCGCGGCGGCGATCGCCTCGACCTCGCCGGCGAAGCTCGGGTCCTCGGCGGCCAGTTCCCGGGCGGCGGTCAGGTCGGCGCGGGCGGCTTCCAGCTCGTAAAAGGTCGAGTTGATCGGGGCCAGTTCGGCGAAGCGGCGGCCGACGCGACGCACCAGCGCCTGGTCGGAGTGGATGGACGGGTCCTCCATCTGCTTCTCGAGCTGGGCGTACTCCTCGAGAAGGGTCGTCAACCGGTCGTTGCTCACCGCTCTGCCTCCTGCTGATCATTTTCTCTGAACATGCGAACGGCGCCCGGCCCCAGACCGGGGGACCGGGCGCCGTCGAGGCAGTTACTTCT
>JAVHVY010000501.1:0-9025 GCA_032160305.1 Actinoplanes sp. | reverse complement strand
GAGCCACTGCGAGCCGAAGCTGAGCCACTGCGAGCCGAAGCTGAGCCACTGCGAGCCGAAGCTGAGCCACTGCGAGCCGAAGCTGAGCCACTGCGAGCCGAAGCTGAGCCACTGCGAGCCGAAGCTGGGCCGCTGTGCGGCCGGTCAGCTCAGGTACAGCGTCGCGCCGGTGAGGGTGAGGTACCAGTCGGAGCCGGCGAAGTCCGGTGCGTTCTCCGCTCCGATGTACGCGTCGAGGTGCCGGCGGCCGCCGAGCCCGGGGGTGAACTCGTCGGTGACCAGCCAGGTCGCCGACCGCAGCCTGGCGCAGACGGCGTCCGGCACGGCGGTGGCGTCGTCGCGGTGGCCGCATGCGGCGATCGTGAAGCGGGTGCCCCGGCTCAGCACGTCCGGGTCGGCCGCTGCGGAGACGTATGGCACGAGCGGTCGCCCGTACGAGTCGCGGGGCGCCGTGTCGAGCCAGTAACCGGTGTCGTACGACCAATTCAGATACGCGCCGGCCGAGGTTCGCCCGGTTCCCTCGTCCCGCACCGCCTGCACGAAGTCGCCGGGGTAGCGGCCCAGGTCGGCGTGGCCGTCGCGGCAGTCGAGCTTCGGGCAGCCGGTGACGGCGACCGGCGGGCCGTCGTGGAACGCCTCGACGGCCGTGTAGTAGACCGTGACCTCCCATCCCCCGCTGACCGACGCCGACACTGAAAGCGGCCGTACGGGCGCGGCGTGGCCGCCGGTGGAGCCGGCGCAGCCACCGGCGAGCAGGACGGCCAGCAGGCCGGCGACGCGCACCGCCCGAGCATCGCCGACGCGACGGAGGCGGTCAGCTGTTTTCGGCGATGTACTTCTTCGGGTCCTGGTCGCGGAAGGTCAGGCCCTTGCCCTGCGGGTGCTCGCCGTAGAAGGTCAGCCACCGGACCGCCAGCTCCTGCCGCAACGCGAGGCTCGCGTGTTTGCGGAAGTCGGGCAGCACCTCGTCCTCCTCCTCGCGCAGGTGATCGCTGTTCTCCGTACGGGCCGTCCAGACGCCCTTCCACCAGCCGTCGGAGCCGACCGGGTGGGCGCGCGCCTGCTCGATCCCGTCACGGATCTTGTTGTGGTCGCCGATCGCGTCGTCGGTCTCCTCCACCGCGTCGTCGCCGCCCGCGTCGGTGAGCAGGTGCGGGTAGAGGATCTGCTCCTCAGCGTCGGCATGGATGTCCAGGTGCAGGGCCAGCGGCTCCCAGATCGCGGCCAACTCGTCGTCGGTCTTCGCGTCGTCCAGACGGGCGAAGCCGACCCGGAAGGCGTGGTGGTCGTCGAGGATCAGCGCGGTGATGTCGTCCATGAAGGCACCGTACGGCCGGCGGCCCGGTCGCGCCCGCCGGGACTGATTCCCGGTCCCCGCTCAGGCGACCGGGAGTCGCACCTCGGCCCGCAGACCCGGCGGACCGGCGCCACGGAGCGTGCCGGCGTCGCTGAGGGAGCCGGCGTCACTGAGGGAGCCGGCGTTACGGAGGGAGCCGGCATCACGGAGGGAGCCGGCACCACGGAGCGTGCCGGCATCGCTGAGGGCGCCGGCATCACGGAGCGTGCCGGCATCGCTGAGGGCGCCGGCATCACGGAGGGTGCCGGCATCACGGAGGGTGCCGGCATCGCCGAGAGTGATCGTGCCGCGGTGCTGGCGGACCAGCTCGCTGACGATCGCCAGGCCCAGCCCGGACCCGCCCGCGTCGCGGGCCCGCCCGTCGTCGAGGCGGGTGAACCGCTGGAAGACGCGCTCCCGGTCCGCCGCCGGGATGCCCGGCCCGTCGTCGCAGACCGAGATCTTCTGGTACGCGCCGTCCGCCGTCACGCTGAGCACGACCGTCGACTCGGCATGCCGGGTGGCGTTGTCGAGCAGGTTGGCGACCACCCGGCCGAGCGCGTCCCGCTCCCCCGTCGTGCTCAGCGCCACCACCGGCCGCTCGTACCGCACGCCCGGATAGCGGGCCGCCACCTCGGCGAGCAGGTCGCCCAGCTCGACCGGTCCGGCCGGGGCCGCCACGCGGGTGGCCGCGTCGTCGGCGCGGGCCAGCAGCAGCAGGTCGTCGACCAGCCGGCTGAGCCGGTCGACGTCGGTGAGCAGGTCGTCGGTGAGAGCGGGCCAGTCGGTCGAGCCTGGCAGCCGCTGGGCCACCTCGAGCTCGGTGCGCATGTTCGTCAGTGGGCTGCGCAACTCGTGCGCGGCGTCGGCGACGAAGGCCCGCTGCCGGGCCCGCGCCGTGTCGAGGCGGTGCAGCATCCCGTTCAGGGTGATCGCGAGCCGGTGCACCTCGTCGCGCGAGTCGGGCACCGGCAGCCGCCCGGGCCGGGCCCCGCCGGTGATCTCCTCGGCCCCGGCGCGCAGCGCTTCGACCGGGCTCAGCGCGGCGCCGGTGATCCGCCAGGAGACCGCCGCGAGCAGGATCACCAGCAGCGGGAAGGCGATCAGCAAGGTGACCCGCAGCAGGTGCACGCCGGAGGTGACGTCGGCGATGGAGCGGGCCACGACCACCCGCACCGGATCGCTGGGCAGGCCGGCGCCGATCGTGACCACCCGGACCATGCCGTCCAGGCCGATCCGGTCGCCGGGAATCACCAGGCCCTTGCCTGCGGCCAGGCCGCGTAGCTCGTCGGGGTAGAGGATCGGGACCAGCCGGTCGGCGCCCGCCGAGACCGCCCGGACCCGGTCCTGGGCGTCCACCACCTGGACCTGCATCCCCGGGCTGACCGGGATCGGGTCGCTGAGGGAGTCCTGGTCGACCAGGTTGGCGACCGCTTTCGCGGTGTCCAGCGCCTCGGTGTTGACCGCGCGCAGCAGCGCGAAGTTGAGCACGCCGACCAGCAGCACGCCGCCGGCGGCCAACCCCACGGTCAGCGCCACGACGGAGACGAGCAGCAGCCGGGCCCGCAGGCTCAGACCGCGCAGCCGGCGCACGGCTCAGCCCACCGGCACGGCGGCGAGCCGGTAGCCGGCCCCGCGGACCGTCTCCAGCCGCTCCCGGCCGATCTTGCGGCGTAGGTAGCCGACGTAGACCTCGACCGCGTTCTCGGCCGTGTCCAGCGAGGCGTCCCAGACGTGGTCGAGCAGTTCGGTCTTCGACACCACTTCGCCGGGGCGGCGCAGCAGATACTCCAGCAGCGCGTACTCCCGGGCGGTCAGGGTGACCTCGGCGCCGGCCACGGTGACGCGGCGCTCGGCCGGGTCGAGCTCCAGGGCGCCGTGGGTGAGTACGGTCGGGCGTTCCCGGCCGCCGCGGCGCAGCAGCGCCCGCAGCCGGGCCAGCAGCACCACGTACGAGAAGGGCTTGGTCAGGTAGTCGTCGGCGCCGCAGTCCAGGCCGTCGGCCTGGTCGTACTCGCCGTCCTTGGCCGACAGCATCAGCACCGGCAGCCACTCCCGCTCGGCGCGCAACTGGCGCACGACCCGGTAACCGGACAGTTTCGGCAGCATCACGTCGAGGATCATCGCGTCGTAGCCGCCGTGCCGGGCCAGGTCCAGCCCGGCCTCGCCGTCGGCGGCCACGTCGACCGCGAAGCCCTCCGCCTGCAGCCCGCGCTGCAGCGCCGCCGCGAGACGTGCCTCATCCTCCACCACCAGCAATCGCACCCCACTACCTTGGCATGCGGGGTGCGGCCCTTACGGGTTCTTCTCAGGCGGGTCACAGGGCCCCGGGAGCACGATGGCGACAGACAACGGGAGGTGGACATCGTGTCCGTGTTCAGATCAAGGCCGGCACTGCGCTGGCTCGTGCCATCGGCCGCGGCGGTGCTGGTCATCGGCGGTGGCGCGGCCGCCGGTACGATCGCCGCCAGCGCCGACCCGTCCCTGCCGGCACGCAGTGCGGCGCAGCTGCTGGTGGACGTGCAGAACGCGAAGATCGACGGGCTCTCCGGCACGGTCGTGGAGACGGCCGACCTGGGCCTGACGGCGCTCTCCGGGCTCGGCTCGGGCGGCGCCGACATCGGCAAGCTGATCGCGGGCAGCAACACCGCCCGGGTCTGGTACGCCGGCGAGGACAAGGCCCGCGTCGCCCTGCTCGGGGCGCTGGGCGAGACGGACGTGATCCGCAACGGCTCCGACGTGTGGATGTGGAAGAGCGCCGACAACAGCGCCACGCATTACACGATCCCGGCCGGCGCGGGCCGCGGGGAGACGCCAAAGGCGCTGCCGGCCGGCGTGCCGGCGACCCCGCAGGAGGCTGCCGACGCGGCCCTGGCGGCGATCGACCCGAGCACCCGGGTGACCACGACCGGGGCCGCCTCGGTGGCCGGCCGGGACGCCTACGAGCTGGTGCTGTCGCCGAAGGACTCGGCATCGCTGGTCGGCCAGGTGCGCCTGGCGATCGACGCCAAGACGCACGTCCCGCTGCGCGTCGAGGTCTACGCCAAGGGCGCCAACAACCCGGCCGTACGGGTCGCGTTCCAGCAGATCAGCTTCACCGTGCCGGACGCGCAGCAGTTCGCGTTCAACCCGCCGGCGGGCGCCAAGGTGACCACGGAGAAGCCGGCCGACCTGCAGAAGGAAGCCGCCAAGGCGAAGGCCAACGCGAAGGCTGAGGTGCGGGCGAAGAAGCCGGCCGACACGAGCGGGCCGACCGTCGTCGGCACCGGCTGGACCTCGGTCCTGGTAGCGAAGATGCCCGCCGGGAACGCTACCGACAAGGGCACCGTGGCCGCGACGGCTCAGGGCCTGGTCGACGGCCTGCCAAAGGTCAGCGGCTCCTGGGGCAGTGGTCATCTGCTCAGCGGATCGCTGTTCAGCGCCTTGATCACCGACGACGGCAAGGTGCTGATCGGCGCCGTCGCCCCCGAGAAGCTGTACGAGGCAGCCGGCAAGTGACTCTGGCCGTCCAGAGCGAGGACTGATCAGGCGATTCGGCCGCCAGGCCGCGGTGAACACCGTGGACCTGGCGGCCGAATCGCGTGGTTCGGTCCATGGCTTCCCTCGGCCCGGACGACTCCGCCAGGACGACTGTGGATGCCGCTCGGGCAAGGGTGACCTGCCGGCATGCTGAGCCTGGCCGAGAGCGCGGCGTCGTGATGCACCGAACGCGCCGCGGCCGGGCTGTCCATGCGGTGGACACGACAGACCTAGCCCGGGGTCGACGTCGGTAAATGCATTGGTTAACCTGTGCAGTCGCCGTGATGTCCGCGCTAGGTGGCGTGCGACGGATAGGGTGATCCATGTCGCCCAACCCGCGCGCCCGCGCCCTACCTCCTGTCTGGCGGGATCAGGCGCCGCACGAGGAAGGGTGTACTCATGACTGTCCGCACCGCAGCCCACAGGGCGGTCTCCGGCCGCGCCGAGCGGCAGCGATGCGTGGTGGATGCCGAGAAAGCACCGGCCACTGAGGCCTCAGCCCCGGCGCCTCGCCGGGCCCGCCTCGCCGTGCTCGACGGGCTACGCCTGCTGGCCGCCGTCGCCGTGCTGTCCAAGCACTGGGTCGGCGTCGGGACAGCGGACCTGACGGCCAATCACCAGGGCGTCCACCCCTGGGGCACGACGGACATGGGCTCGCTCTTCGGCCCGGTGCACGCCGCGGCGACGTACGGCTGGCTGGGCGTGAACCTGTTCTTCCTGATCAGTGGCTTCGTGATCTGCATGAGCGCCTGGGGACGCAGCCTGAGCGACTTCTTCACCTCCCGGGTAGCGCGGCTGTTCCCGGCCTACTGGTTCGCCGTGATCCTCACCGCCCTCGTGCTGATGTACTCCGGCCTCACCAGCGGCAGCGCGCTCAAGAGCAGCCCGACGAACATCCTGCTCAACCTGACCATGGCCCAGCAGGGGTCCGGCGGCATCGACCTGGACCCCTCGTACTGGACGCTGTGGTTCGAGATGCGGTTCTACCTGCTCTTCGCGATCGTGGTGCTGCTCGGCGTGACCTACCGCCGGGTGGTCGCCTTCTGCGCACTCTGGACCGTCGCGACGATCATCGCGGCCACGTCCGACGACAAGTTGGCCGAGCTCGTGACGATGTTCCGCTACGCCCCGTATTTCATCGCCGGAGTGGCCCTGTTCGTGATCTACAAGTACGGCGGCAACCTGCTGCTGTGGGGCATCGTCGGCTTCAACTACCTGCTCGCGCTGAGCCGGATCCGGTCGCAGGCCGACGCGCAGTTCGGGGGCTCCGGGGTCGAGCCGAACAACGTCGCGCTGTGCCTCGCCTTGACTCTGTGCTTCGCCGTGATGGCCTTCGTCGCGCTGCGGCTCTTCGACCGGGTGCAGTGGCGCTGGCTGACCGTCGCGGGCGCGCTGACCTACCCGTTGTACCTGATGCACCAGGTGATCGGCTTCTCGCTGATCAACACGGTCCGCGGCCACCTGCACCTTCCGGCGGTCGAAGTGCTGGCGCTGGCCTTCGTCGCCATGCTGACGCTCAGCTGGCTGGTATGGCGCTTCATCGAGCGGCCGTTGAGCCGCCGGCTGCGCAATGGCCTGCGATCGTCCTTCGCCGGGATCGACCAGGACGGCGAGGCCACGCCCCCGGCGCGGATCCCGCAGCAGCGCGCTGCCGAGCCGGAGACGCCGGCTGCCGAGCCGGAGACGCCGGCGTGGGAGCTCAGCGCTCCGCTGGCACGCTAACGGATCCGGCGTGGGAGCTCAGCGCTCCGCTGGCACGCTAAACGGGTTTCGCCCGCGGGATCAGGGCCGTCGCCACCCGGCAGGCTTGACAGTCCCGGGTGGACGGCGCACCTAGGGCCCCGCCGGTGCGGGCAGACCGCGGGCTGGTTCCGGTTCGCCACGGCCTTCCTTCACGGCCAGAAAAAAGTCATGCTGAGTTTTCACGGCCGTCGATGCGTCCTCATCGGCGCCACCACCCCGCCCCCACGGGAGAAGACCAGTGTTACGAAAACTCCTGGTCACCGCCGTCCTCACGGTGACCGTCCTCGCCTGCACCGTCCCCGTCTCCACCGTCCCCGCCCAAGCCGCCGACCAGCCCTGGATGAACACGGCGCTGTCCCCTGTCGACCGCGCGAATCTGCTGCTGGCGGCCATGACCCAGGCCGAGAAGCTGACCATGCTGCACGGCGGCGGCAACTGCGGCTACGTCGGCTGCGTGCCCGCGAACACCCGGCTCGGCATCCCGGCCCTGCACCTGCAGGACGGGCCGCTCGGCGTCGGCGACGGCGCCACCGGCGTCACCCAGCTGGCCGCCCCGGTCGCCGGCGCGGCGAGCTGGGACACCGCCCTGATGCAGCGGTACGGCCAGACGCTCGGCGCCGAGCAGTGGGGCAAGGGCACCAACGTGGTGCTCGCCCCCACCATCAACATCGTCCGCGACCCGCGCTGGGGCCGGGCCTTCGAGTCGTTCGGCGAGGACCCGTACCTGGCCGGGCAGATGAGTGCCGCCGACATTCAGGGCATCCAGAGCCAAGGGCCGATGGCGCAGGTCAAGCACTACGCCGTCTACAACCAGGAGACCAGCCGCAACACCACCGCCGACAACGCGATCGTCGCCGACCGCACGGAACGCGAGATCTACCTGCCCGCCTTCGAAACGTCGGTGCGGCAGGGCGGGGCCGACTCGGCGATGTGCTCGTACTCGGCGATCAACGGCGCCTTCGCCTGCGAGAACGGGCCCCTGCAGAACGCGATCCTGAAGAACGAGTGGGGCTTCGACGGCTTCGTCACCTCCGACTGGGGCGCCACCCACTCCACGGTCGCATCGGCCAACAACGGCCTCGACATGGAGATGCCGGACAGCACCTACTACGGCGCGGCGCTGACCACGGCGGTCACTAACGGGCAGGTCAGCCAGGCGACCGTCGACGACCACGTACGCCGGATCCTGATCCCGATGTTCCGGCGCGGGCTCTTCGACCGTACGCAGACCGGCACGTTGTCCACGCCGGTGACCTCCGCCGCGCACCTCGCGGTGGCCCGGCAGGTGGCCGCGGACGGCAGCGTGCTGCTGAAGAACGCGAACGCGGTCCTGCCCGTGCCGGCGAGCACCACGTCGATCGCGGTGATCGGTTCGCCCATGAACCAGGGCGGCGGCAGCGCCGGCGTCAACTCCTCCGGCACGGTGAGCCCGGCCGCGGGCATCGCCGCACGGGCCGGCAGCGGCGTCACCGTGACCTACTCGGCGGGCGTGTCCGGCAGCGTGATCACCGGGCTGGCCGGCAAGTGCATCGACGTCGCCGCGGCCTCCACCGCCAACGGCACCGCCGTGCAGCTCTACGACTGCAACAGCACCGACGCGCAGAACTGGACCGTGCAGGCCGACGCCTCGATCCAGGCGCTGGGCAAATGCATGGACGTGGCCGCGGGCGGCACCGCCGACGGCACGAAGGTCCAGCTCTACGACTGCAACGGCACGGCCGCGCAGAAGTGGACCACGACCGGCGGCCGGATCGTCAACACCGGCTCGGGCAAGTGCCTGACCGCAACCGGCTCGGCGAACAGCACCCAGCTGCAGATCGCCACCTGCTCCGGCGCGGCCGGCCAGGCCTGGACCGTGCCGAGCAGCTCGGGACACGACGCGGCGGTGGCCGCGGCCCGGGCCGCGAACCTGGCCGTGCTCTTCGTCAGCAAGTATGAGACCGAGGGCAGCGACCTCGGCGACATCAGCCTGTCCGCCGCGCAGAACCAGCTGGTCGTCGATGTCGCCGCGGCCAACCCGAACACGGTCGTCGTGGTCAACAGCGGCTCGGCGGTGACGATGCCGTGGGCCGGCGCGGTCCGCGGCATCATCGAGAGCTGGTACCCGGGCCAGGAGTACGGCAACGCGCTCGCGTCGCTGCTGTTCGGCGACGTGAACCCGTCCGGCAAGCTGCCGGTGACGTTCCCCGCGTCGCTGGCCGACGTGCCGGCGCACACCACCGCCCAGTGGCCCGGCCAGAACAACACCGTGCAGTACTCCGAGGGCCTGAACGTCGGCTACCGCTGGTACGACAGCCAGAGCGTCACTCCGCTGTTCCCGTTCGGGTTCGGCCTGTCCTACACCTCGTTCACGTACGCCAACCTGACCGTCGGCGCGCCCGACGCCAACGGGAACGTCGCCGTCGGCTTCGACGTGACCAACAGCGG
>JAVHVY010000505.1:0-2725 GCA_032160305.1 Actinoplanes sp. | reverse complement strand
CCCCCGCACTGGCCGCCGCGCACACCGGAATCGCCATGGGCCGGGCGGGATCCGACCTCGCACTAGAAACCGCCGACGCCGTGATCGTGCGCGACGAACTGGCCACCATCCCCAAAGTCATCGCGTTGTCTCGGCACGCCCGCCGCGTCGTGATCGCCAACCTCGCCATCGCAGCCACCTTCATCACCGTGCTCGTGCTGTGGGACCTGCTCGGACATTTACCGCTGCCACTGGGCGTCGCCGGACACGAAGGCTCCACCGTCATCGTCGGCCTCAACGGGCTGCGGTTACTGCGAAAGTCTGCCTGGCGCCGAGCCAGCCCCAGGACCGGACGTACGCGGTGCGCCGACGGCAACCCTCACCGCTCAGCAAGCCTGTCATGAGGACCGTGCTCGTTGTCGAGGACAACGACTTGATGCGGCAAGTACTCGTGTCGCATCTGCGCGCCGGCGGCCGGTTCGACTCGGTGATCGAGGCAGCCACCGGGGCCGAGGCACTCGTCGCTGCCGCTCAACACCATTTCGCGGCGGTGGTCATGGACCTGTCCTTACCCGACGTACGCGGCAGCAGCCTCATCGTCGCCTTGCGGGCGAGCAGCCCTCGGGCGCGCATCGTGGTGTTCTCAGCCGAGCTTCACGGCAGAATCGAAGCCGATCGGTACGGCGCCGATGGCTTCGTCGCGAAAGGCGCCGAACTGGCTGAACTGGATCACATCCTGGACCCCGACAGCGCTACCTGAGCTACGCGGCGCGACGCGCATAGCGGATTGTGGCCAAATTGGCCGCGACCACGCATCGCTCCACACCACACGTAGTGGTGATTGCGCCGGAGGTCACGGTCCTGCCGCCGGACAGGGGACAGTCCCGCCGGATGGTGTAGATCGGGTTCCTGATCGTGACGGCCGGAGTGTCGACGATCGTGGAGGAGCTCGTCGAGGACCGGGGCCACTCGGTTGGAGTCGAAATCTGACTCACCGGCTGCGCAGATGAGACTTTATGGACGCCTCGGTCCGAGAAGCGGACCGATTCGGTCATGCAAGTAGCCGATGAGCGAGCCTGGGTCGTGCGAGATAGTCCCCGGCATCTCGGATGAGTCGTCGGAGTCGAGCGAGCTTGTCGACACACCCAGCCGTCGGGCGCGGCCCTATGCGGGCGGCGCGCGCTTTGGCGCAGGGTTCGTCCTAGACCAGCCAGTCTAGGAACGATCGGCCGCCAGGGTTTCGAACTTACTGTTTAGGGATGGCCGGGCGGGCGACGAATCTCGCGCTGCTGGTGCTGTTGCCTGCGGCAGCGGTGACCGGGGGCGCGACCTTCCTGGTCGGCAGCGGGACCGTCGGCCTGGTCGTGGTAGCGCACGGGATCGTCGGCCTCACCGTGTTGGTTCTGGTTCCGTGGAAGTCGACGATCATGCGCCGCGGGCTGCGCCGACGACGGTCGGGACGGGTGATGTCCATGATCTTGGCCGCGACCGTACTCATTGCCCTGGTAACCGGAGTGGCCAATAGCAGCGGCGCATTGGTTCACGCCGCGGGTGTCACCGCCTTGCAGGTGCACGTCGGGGCGGCCCTGGCGGCGCTTGTTCCGTTGGCGGTGCACGTGTGGCGGCGGCGCGTCCGAGTCCGCCGGACCGATCTGTCGCGACGCACCCTATTGCGCGCCGGCATCCTCATCGCCGCGGCGTCGGCCGGGTACGCCTGTCTGGAAGTACTCGTCGCCGCTGTCGGCCTGCCCGGGGCCCGACGTCGCGCGACCGGCTCCTATGAACGGGCCTCAGGCAACCCGGACGCAATGCCGACGACGTCCTGGCTCTTCGATGAAATTCCGGCGATCGACCCGGTCGCGTGGCGGTTGGCTGTCCGCGCGGGTGGAACGGGGCGCGACTGGACCGTCGAGGAGATCCGGGCAGTGGGTGATCAGGTCAGCTTAATCCTGGATTGCACCGGTGGCTGGTGGTCTCGGCAGCTGTGGTCGGGTGCACGCGTCTCGCGGCTGCTGCCGGCCGGATCGAACGGGACCGTCGAGGTCAGGAGCGCGACCGGATATCGGCGGAGGCTGCCGCTCGCCGACGACTTGCTGTTGGCCGTTTATGTCGGCGGACAGCCGTTGTCGGCTGGCCATGGGGCGCCGGTCCGGCTGGTGGTGCCGGGTCGGCGCGGCTACCACTGGGTCAAGTGGGTCACCCGAGTCGAGCTCGACGAGTCGCCCTGGTGGGTCGAGGCGCCGTTGCCACTGCAATAGCCGCTGGATCCTGGTTGCGCTGTCGCCGGTGCTGTCGGCGCTGTTGCGTTGATTGGTCGGGGCGGCGTTGCAGCCCAGTCGATCCTGTTTGCCACTCGCGGTAACGGCGCCGCGGCGCTGTCCATACTTTCTCCTCCAAGGTCAACCAGTGGACGCTGCTGATCGGCTCGCCGCCACCTTGGCCGACTGATCACCTTGACGAGCGACCGCGACGACGTCGGGACGGAACTCCTTCGGATATGGAGTAGGCACGATCGTGATCCTTCCAGCGACGACCTCGTCATCGCAGGTAATGAGTCCACCGAACCGGGGCCAGACCCATCGGCCAAGCAGCCAGATAGAGGCGCGGCTGGGCACCTAGAGGGCGTGGGGTTCAGCCGACGTGTACGCCGAAGTCGCGGGCGATGCCGGCGAGGCCGCTGCTGTAGCCCTGGCCCACGGCGCGGAATTTCCATTCGCCGCTGCTGCGGTACAGCTCGCCGAAGATC
>JAVHVY010000490.1:0-8611 GCA_032160305.1 Actinoplanes sp. | reverse complement strand
CGGCCGACCCACCGACGCCCCCCAACCCAAGCAACCACGTGCCTGCTGTACCTGCACCGCGCCGCCGGCTGTCCACAGGTTATCCACAACCTGGACAGGTGTCTCAGCGAGCGCTCCCCGGCCGGATGGTCGGCAGAATTCCCCGGAGCCTGTGCTTGGCGCGGGAAGGCTCACCGTGCCGAACGATTCACCGCCTCGTCCGGTTTCTAGTGCTAGGTCCGGTTACTGGTCTTCACATGCGGCAGGTGACCAGCGCTGAAGACCAGCAAACGGGCACGCTAACAGCGTTCAGCCCGTGCCTTCAACCGGTCGCCACCCGCCCAGGCGTCCCGAACGGTCGTTCTGCGCACTCGGTGAATCTTTTCCCGCAGCGTACGCGAGGTCCGGGCGCCACCGCCGGGCCGCCGGGTCGGGTAGTTGACCCCCAGCGGGGCCGTGCGTAGGGTCGAGCGGTTGCTCCGCCGCGCTCTGCTAAAGTGGCGTCTTGCAGCTTGATGCCCCTTGGACTGAGCACGAAGACGGAGTTTTGACGTGAGCAAGCGCACCTACCAGCCGAACAACCGCCGGCGCGCGAAGACCCACGGCTTCCGGCTGCGCATGCGCACCCGTGCCGGCCGGTCCATTCTCGCCAACCGCCGTGGCAAGGGTCGCGACAAGCTGTCGGCCTGAGCCGACATCTGTCAGGCCGGAATGCCCAGGTAGTCGTGCTGGCCGCGGCGCAACGACTGCGGCGCAGTAACGAATTCGCCGCAGCGGTTCGCGGTGGCCGTCGAGCCGGCCGCGGCACCCTGGTCGTCCATCTACTTCTTCCCGACGAGCCGGCGCAAGCCTCCACGGCACGCGCCGGCTTCGTCGTGTCCAAGGCCGTCGGCAACGCTGTCATCCGCAATCAGGTCCGGCGCCGGCTGCGGCACCTCGTCCGGCCGCTGCTGGCCGAGCTGCCGGCCGCGTCCTCGCTGGTCGTCAGGGCTCTGCCCAGCTCAGCCACCGCGTCGTCGGCCACTCTCGGCGCCGATCTCGAAGCCGCACTGGCGGCGGCCCGCAACCCGAAGCGACGCCGATGACCGCGCGCGGGCCGGTCGCCCGACTGCTGACGGCGCCGATCGTCGCGTACCGTCGTTATCTGAGCCCGGCACTGCCGGCCCGCTGTCGGTTCTACCCATCGTGCAGCGCGTATGCCGAAGAGGCGATCGCGCGGCACGGCGCTCTACGGGGGAGCGCGCTGGCGATCTGGCGGCTGCTGCGGTGTCACCCCTTCCACCCTGGCGGGTTCGATCCGGTGCCTGACCCGATCCGTCACCGACCTGCTGATGTGACTGGAGCCTGAATTGAGTCTCGACTGGGTCTACTACGCGATTTCGTGGATCCTGCTGCGCTGGCAAGACCTGTGGAGTCTGATCGGCATCCCGGAGGGCCCGGTCCTGGGTACCAACTGGACCTGGGTGCTGGCCATCATCTTCCTGGTGGTGACGGTCCGGGTCATCCTCTTCCCGGTCTTCGTGAAGCAGATCAAGAGCCAGCGGGCGATGCAGGCGCTGCAGCCCAAGGTCAAGGAACTGCAGAACAAGCACAAGGGTGACCGCGAGACGCTCCAGAAAGAAATGATGGAGCTCTACAAGGTGGAGAAGGCCAACCCGCTGATGGGCTGCCTTCCGATGTTCCTGCAGATCCCCGTCTTCCTCGGCCTCTTCCACACGCTGCGCCGGCTCAACCCGGGCAACGGCCACAAGGCGCTGTACGGCTGGACCGCCGACCAGTTCGACAAGGCGACCCACGCCTCCCTGTTCACCGTCCCGCTGCCGTCGAAGTTCGGCTCGACCGCCGTGGAGCTGACCGCGCTCGACGCGAACGGCACCACGGTCAAGATCCTGGCCGGCATCCTGGTCCTGATCATGATGGCGACCACGTACGCGACCAGCCGCCAGATGATCCTGAAGACCGGCTGGGCCGAGGACCCGCAGCAGAAGATGATCCAGCGCCTGATGCTCTACGGCATCCCGCTGTCCCTGCTGATCTCCGGTTCGCTGTTCCCGATCGGTGTCATCATCTACTGGGTCACCAACAACCTCTTCACACTGAGCCAGCAGCAATGGGTGCTCCGCAAGTTCCCGCCCCCGCCGATGGCCGGCGGCAAGCCCGCCCCCACCCGCCCGGCCGGCGGCTCGAACGCGGCGAAGAACGGCACGGCGGCGAAGAACGGCAGCAAGGGCAGCCTGGTCCAGCCCGCCCGCACGGGTGGCCTGTTCGGCCGCAAGCCCGCCGCCCCCGAGCCGCAGAGCCCGGTCGTCGACACTAGGGCCCTCGCCCCCAAGCCGGGCGCGAAGCCGGTCAACCCGAAGAAGGGTGCACGACCCGCGAGCAAACCCAAGGGATGACGCCGCCCAGCTCAGGGCGCGGTCCCCGCGCGAACAAAGACCTCCCCACGCCGTCGTCGCACACCGACGGCGTGGGAACCAGCGGACCGAGCAGGTCCGGCCCGAGAGTACGGAGATGACACCGTGACCGACACCAGCACTCCCGAGTCCGCAACCGCTCCCGTCGAGGAGGACGCGATCCCGGCCTCCGCGCCGGAGGAGTCGAAGAAGTCGGAAACCGTCGCCACTGACGGTGACCTGTTCCGGCAGAGCGAGATAGCGGCCGACTACATCGAGGGTCTGCTGGACATCCTCGACTACGACGGTGACATCGACGAGCTGGTCTCGGCCGGCCGGCCGATGGTCGAGGTCGTCGGTGGCCAGCTGCAGCCGCTCGTCGGCCAGCGCGGCGCAACGCTGGAGGCGCTGCAGGAGCTCACCCGGCTGGCGATCTTCCGCGCCACCGGCTCGCCGAGCCGACTACTCCTGGACATCGGCGGCTACCGCGCCAGTCGGCGCAAGGAGCTGGCGGCCGTGGCTCGCAACGCGGTGGAGAAGGTCAAGGAGCACGGCGACGCGGTGCGCCTGGAGCCGATGTCGGCGTTCGAGCGCAAATGCGTGCACGACGTGGTGAACGCTATCGCCGGGGTGCAGAGCGAGTCGGAGGGCGTCGAGCCCAGCCGCCGCATCGTGGTCAAGCCGGCCGACTGACGCGATGACTTCCCGCCCCGACGCGGGTGACCACGGCCCGGGCGTTTCTTCGCCCGGGCCGTCGTCTTCCCCCGTGTTCCCGTCCCCCCGCGCGACCCCGCCGCCGGCATGTGCCCAGGCCGCGGAGCAGGTCTTCGGCGTACGCCTGCCCCTGGCCATCGCGTACGCCGAGTTGCTCGTCACCGATGGCGTCGTGCGCGGACTGATCGGGCCCCGGGAGGCCCCGCGCATCTGGGAACGGCATCTGATCAACTGCTGTGTAATATCCGAGATAATCCCTATCGGCGCTTCAGTCGTTGATGTGGGCTCTGGTGCAGGTTTGCCCGGTATCGTGCTGGCAGTGGCCCGGCCTGATCTCACGATCACCCTGGTCGAGCCACTGGCACGGCGTACCGCCTTCCTGACCGAGGCGGTGACAAAGCTCGGCCTCGACGCGACAGTCACCGTTGTCCGGGGCCGCGCCGAGGACATCGCCGGCGGCGAAGTCGCCGTCGCTGACATCGTCACCGCCCGGGCCGTCGCGCCGTTGGACCGGCTCGCCGGCTGGTGCCTGCCGCTCGCCGCCGTCGGCGGCCGGTTGCTGGCGCTGAAGGGCACGTCGGCCGCGGACGAGGTGGTGGAGCATCGCCAGGCGATCGAACGCCTCGGCGGCTCCGACCCGGTCGTCCGGCTCTGCGGAGCCGGGGTGATCGACCCGCCCACCACGGTCGTGGAGATCGTGCGCGAGCGGAACGTCGTGCCGTCGAAGCCGGGGCCGGCCAGCAAGGCGGCCGGTTCGGGGCGGTCCGCGGGCAATTCCGGCGGCCGCGGCTCCGGGCGAAGGAGAACGCGGAGGAGATAGATGGGCAGGCGGGGCGCTCGCAAGCGGACCGGGAAGTCAGCACGTCCGGTGCTCGGGGCGGCGACTCCACCGGGGATGGTTCCGGTTCTGACGGCCCCGGAGGAGCGGTTCCACTCCTATCTCCCCGTCGGTCACGACTCGTCCGGGACCACCCAGTCGTTCGCCGACCAGGTTCCGGTGGCGCTGCACCCGGTGACCGACCTGTCGGCAACGGCGTGGCGGCCTTCGCGTACGCACGCTGGTCAGGAAGTGCGACGTCCGTCACCATCGGCTCGCCCGGGTGTCTCCGCGGCGGCTGCCGTCGGTGCAGAGGTCGGGTGGCCTGCAGTTGAAGGGCCCGAGTACGGGGCGGCTATGCGGCTCGTGCCCGGATTCATGCTCTTCGACGTCTCGGACTCGGTATCGGTATCGACCCATCAGGCGGACAACCATGGCGGCACTCGCCCGACGGCCGTAGGCTGGCCGCGCGCCGATAGTGTTGACCCGAGGGCGGTGGCACTCGACGCCCCACCGCCTTCTGCCAGACCGCACGCATCGCCAGCCGATGCCACGGTGAGCGCTCGCGGTGCCGACCCATTCCTAGCAGGCAGGGATAAGACGGTGCATGACTACGGCATGAGCCCCGAAGGTCGTCGTGGCGACTGGGACGGTGTTTCACGTGAAACCGATCCGTTCCCGACGCCAGGCCGACTGCCGGCGCAAGTGGTCTTTGAGAGCGGGGAGCAGAGCGTGCCGCAGCCACGTGCAGGCAACGGATACGGTCAACAAACAACGACCGGCCAGGTGTACGGGTCCCCTGGCGTCAACCCGGCCCCGGCGCCGCATCCGGTCGAGGCCCCCTCGCCGGTCCCGCGGTCAGCGCCCCAGCCGCCCCCGCAGGCGGCTCCGCCGGTAGAAGCTCACGCTGACGAACATGTTTCACGTGAAACGCCCGAGCGGGTTGACGACGATCCGCCCCTGGCCATGGAAGCGTTGCGAGCTGTGCAGATCCTCAACCCCAGCGGTGAGATCACGATGCCGCGACCGGACCATCCACGGGTGCTCTGTGTCGCCAACCAGAAGGGTGGCGTCGGGAAGACGACCACGACCGTCAATCTCGCGGTGGCGCTCGCGCTGCACGGGAACCGGGTGCTGGTCGTCGACCTGGACCCGCAGGGCAACGCCTCCACCGGCCTCAACGTCCCGCACCATGCCGGCATCCCGGACGTCTACGACTGTCTGATCGACAACGTCCCGCTGTCCGAGGTGGCCCAGGCCGTCGAGGGTATTCCCAACCTCTTCTGCGTACCGGCGACGATCGACCTGGCCGGCGCGGAGATCGAGCTGGTCTCGGTGGTCGCCCGGGAGTCCCGGCTCGTCCGGGCCATCTCGGCGCATCCGGAGAAGTTCGACTACATCTTCATCGACTGCCCGCCGTCACTCGGCCTGCTCACGGTCAACGCGCTCTGTGCCGCACAGGAGGTGCTGATCCCGATCCAGTGCGAGTACTACGCGCTGGAGGGCCTCAACCAGCTCATCAACAACATCAACCTGGTGCGTCAGCACCTGAACCCCACGTTGGACGTCTCCACCATCCTGCTCACGATGTACGACCGCCGGACCCGGCTGGCCGACGCCGTGGAGCAGGACGTCCGCAACCACTTCGGTGCGAAGGTGCTCGAGGCCGTGATCCCCCGCAACGTACGGGTGTCGGAGGCTCCGAGCTACGGCCAATCCGTGATGACCTACGATCCGGGTTCGCGGGGCGCGACCAGTTATTTCGAGGCCGCTCTGGAGATCGCGATGCGTGGGGTAAGTAACGGAGGAACGGCATGAAGAACCGTCCGCGGGGGGGCCTGGGCCGTGGCCTGGGCGCACTGATCCCGACCGGGCCGCCACCCGGCGCGGTGGCCACCGAGGAACCACCGGCAACGAGCGCTCCCCCGCTGCCGGAGTCCTCGGCGGCGGTTCCGGTCGCACAGTCCGTCGCGCCCAGCCAGTTCGTCGCGCCCACGGAACATGCCGTGACCGACCAGAACGGCCTGACCCCGGTGCCCGGTGCGCGCTTCGCCGAGCTGCCGGTCACTTCGATCGTGCCGAACGCCAAGCAGCCCCGGCACGTCTTCGACGAGGAAGCCCTGGAGGAGCTGAAGACCTCGATCCAGGAGGTCGGGTTCCTGCAGCCGATCGTGGTTCGGGACAGCGGCAACGGCCGCTACGAACTGGTCATGGGCGAACGCCGATGGCGGGCCGCGCAGGCAGTCGGCCGCGACACGATCCCGGCGATCATCCGCGACACCCGCGACGACGCGATGCTGCGAGACGCGCTCCTGGAAAACATCCACCGGGCCAACCTGAACCCACTCGAAGAGGCGGCCGCATACCAGCAGCTGCTCGAGGAGTTCGGTGCCACACACGAAGAGCTGGCACGCCGGATCGGCCGGAGCCGCCCGCAGATCTCCAACACGATCCGGCTGCTCAACCTGCCCGCCCCGGTGCAGCGCCGCGTCGCCGCCGGTGTGCTGTCGGCGGGTCACGCGCGAGCCCTGCTCGGGCTCGACGACAGCGACAACCAGGAAAAGCTGGCGCTGCGCATCGTGGCCGAAGGCCTGTCGGTACGCGCCACAGAAGAGCTGGTGTCGCTGGCGATCTCCGACGGACCGGCGAAGAAGGCGGCGCCGACCCGTCGCGCCAAGGTGCACGCCCCGGCACTCAACGATCTGGCCGACCGGCTGTCGGACCGCTTCGACACCCGGGTCAAGGTCGACATCGGCCGGAGCAAAGGCAAGATCACAATCGAGTTCGCGACGGTGGACGACCTGGAGCGCATCGTCGGGATGATCGGTGTGGATCAGGAAGGCGCCGGCGAGACCCCGGAGTAACGGCACGCCGACGTCGAACAGAAGGCACGTGATTCGTGAGAATCACGTGCCTTCCTCATATCCCCATTCCCGCTGGCCATTCACCTTTTCCCAACACGCTGATCCCCATTCAAGTTCCGTCAGAGCCATCCTCCTCAGATTTTCTCAGCCCCCAAGATCCCCTCAACCCTGCTTCCGTACGCCCTAAATGCCCGTTTTCGGGCTCAGGTATCTACGTAGTCCTGTCGCCATGCATCCTTGATGTGATTCTCGGGCTGTCGCGACTCTGGATGGTCTCGCGGATTGACCGCCAGTCCGGCGTCGGATCGTCCCGCCGTTTCCTTGTCTTCTCTCCGTCGTCCTTCGCCCGATTCGGAGACCGCCGAGGTGCCCGCTATTGCGCGGTCCGCAGGACTACCGGGTACTTCTTCATCGTTACCTCGCAACGGCGATCCGCCTGCTTCCCGAGGCCGCCTGCTAGACCGGCCCAGACCGCAACAAGGTTCCTCCTGCGCGGTGTTTCACGTGAAACGGGCTGCGATCTGATCTAGGGCCCCGACTCGGAAACCTGGACTCCGGCGGACGCGATCAAGCCCGTGCGGCTCAAGGGAGTTTCTGTACTCATGCACGCGGCGCCGAGCGGAAGGAGACGGCCGCGACAATGGCTAAACGTTCGGAGGGCGCGCCCTGCGGATGGCGCCGCCGGCGGCTCTGAAGAGCGGCCAAACGATCATCGGACTGACGTCGCCCAGACAGTCGTGTCTGCGCCGGAGGTTGATCCAGGGATCCTGCCCTTCGTCACACGAGGCCTTGACCATCACCCCCGGGTTGGCCCCGGACACTGCGCTACTCGGATGACCGGCAGGTATCGCTGCCACGGTGCGCTGCGGCGTCCGCGGCCAAGTACGTTGACGGAGGAGACTGTGGCCGCTGTCTTGACCGAGGTCACTGAGGCCCTGTCCGAGTCCCGCCGTGCCTGGCCTACGCGACCCGCATCTCCGCGGTGCGGTGCGGTTCCTGTCCCGTGGTGTGCGATGCGCGGGCGCTCATCCCGCGCTGTGCCGTTGGTTGGCCACAGCGCCTCCCACGCGATGGCATGCGTGGCCTATGGGTACCCGTTAGGCGATGGGTGGCCCTGGGCGTTTCCCGCGGTGTGCAGTTCAGTCCCGATCCTTTGCGTGCGCTATCTGTGGTTGCTGCGGACGGTGGCGCACTTCCGAGTGTCAGCGCTCCCCGATGTCATGGCGACTCGATACCTGCCCGGGGTCCTCGCCGTCTGGATAAGGGCCGAAGGATTCGTCTGCCAGTGGGACGGTTCCACGTGAAACAGAAGGCGAAAGCCGGCTGTCACCACTCCACCGGACGACTCGCAACGATCACCCCGTGAGCCGGCTGTACGGTCGTCGCAAGGCAGGGCGGCTGGACGACGAGTTCCCGTGTTCCGCTACCGCAGTTGAGAGTTGCCAACTTCCGCTGACCCCGGTCTCTATCGGCGGCTGGGACGTCCGTGAGAGTTCAGCGGTCCGGCTGTCGCCTGCCCTGAGTTTCCCTCACACGTGCTAACGCTCCGATGGACACGGCAGAGCTGTCTGGCGCATTCAAGCCGCCAGCCGGACGTGCCCACGACGTCCACCTGACTGCCAACGCGGGCGGCCTGATAGTGGCCCTCGAGTTTGGCCCCAAGGCGGCGATTGCGACTGGGCTCCGCAGATCCGTCCCTTGAACACCGCCCATGGCTTAGAGCGCCTTCAACCAGGCCCGTTTCACGTGAAACCGATACCGGAATCCATTGGCCCAACCACCCAGTGCGCTTATGCTCCCCGGAGCCCGGAGCCCGGAGCCCGGAGCCCGGAGCCCGGAGCCCG
>JAVHVY010000310.1:0-9321 GCA_032160305.1 Actinoplanes sp. | reverse complement strand
CCGCTTCGGCCTGAACCCCATCATCTTCGTGATCAACAACGGGGTCTACGGCGTGGAGCAGTGGCTCGCCGACGCATCGGTCTTCCACACCGACAAGCCGTTCTACGGTTCGTGCGTCCTGCACCCGTGGAATTACAGCAAGCTGGCCGAGGTCTTCGGCTGCCAGGGATGGAAGGTCGGCACGTACCAGGAGCTGGGGGATGCCATGAAGGGGGCCTTGGCGAACACGGACGGGCCGTCCATCATCGAGGTCGTGGTGGCCAGCAAGTCCATTCCGCAAAATGCGGCGTGGAAAGCGAAATAGCGCAAAGAACCGTAGGGCCGCGAGCAGGATCGCTGCGATTGCCCCGGCTACGACGCGGCCAGTGAGGCCGTGACGACCGAGGAGGCCGGCGCGCTTGTCGGCAAGGTCTTCGAACTGGCGACCGGCGGCGTGCGCATCGTCTTCGCGGACGTCGAGGACGTCTGAGCCGCTCAAATCCTCAAGCCTTCCTCGACCAACGCCCCGACAGCGCCTAGTACTAGCCGCTGTACGTAGAGCAACTGGGCGCCAAACGGGCTAGTCCATTCACTGCCGGACGGCTGCCAGCTCGCAGCCAGGAGGGACCGTTGCGGCAGGTGATCGAGGCCACAGCAGCGCGGCGATGACGGCGGATGCGCATCATGCCGGGCTGTGCCGGCGTCTCGAGATCACGCATGTTCGGAACCCCGGCAAGATGTGGCCAGTGGGCGAGGAAGACGACAGGCACATGTGACGACTCGGCAGCCTTCCACGACAGCCGTCCCCATACCTCCAGCGGCATGTTGAGCGGTATGGTCAGCGGTATGCGAACGAAAACGTCACTGACGCTCGATGAGGACAGCATCCCCCTTGCGCGGTCCCGCGCCGAGGCCGAAGGGCTCGACGTCGGCCGCTGGCTGGACCGAGCGATCCGCCACGAGGCAGCACGAGGCGACGTCGACATCATCGCCGACTGGGAAGCCTCCCTACCGCCGGACGACCAAACAGTCCTCGCCGCACTCGACGCCGCCGACCGGCACGACCTTGATACCGCGTGACCCGCGGCGACGTCTACGAGTACACGATCGGCAACGCCCGCACCCGCATCGCGATCGTTTCCGCAGCGCCGTACAACCCGCGCCGCGCCACCTTCGTAGTCATCCTCGGCGCCGACACCCCGACACCGCCATCACCGTCGCTGGTTCGCGCAGCACCGGCCGACCCGGTACGCGGCACCATCGACGTCACCCGACTGCGCCCGGTCGTCCCCGACAATGTCGGCGCGCGCGTGGGCCGGCTGTCCCGGACCACTTTGTCGCGCGTCGACGACGCATTGCGCAACTACTTGGGACTCTGAAGAGCCTTGCCGGCCTCGACGGCAGAGACCCGCAGGCTGCGCTACGCCGCCGGGCCACGTGCCGGATCGCAACACGCGTCGGATCAGGCCACCAAGGACCATCAGACGAGCGCGGTTCGCGTAATATTCACCGGTCACGCACCCGCAGGTCAGCCGGGTTTCCGCGTTCAGAGTGAGCATGAAGGTGGACGCCACCCGCAGCACGTACGCATGCTCGCGCTGTTCGAAGAACTCGGGGCCTTCCTCCTTGCGGGCTTCGCGTGACACCACCGCAGGCCCACCTCGATTCAGGTCGTGGTGGCCACCAGATAGACGGTCACCTCATCGGGCTTGTCAAGGTCGAACATCGCCTTGCGGTGGTAGCCCTCGGGGGAGCCGGTGTCGAACTGGTCGATTCCGGAAACCTTGACGGCCGTCTTCGGGTCCAATCCGGGGCCGGCGCCGAACGAGTCGGCAACGGTCCGCAGACCGGACTCGGGCTTCGGCAGCTTGCCGTCGGACAGGAAGCCGTCCAACGCCGACGCGGGCATGCGGACCACTGCCCACACCTCCGTGTCCTGGAAGCCCACTGACTCGGCGAAAAGCAGCTTCGCGACTTGTGGCAGGTGCACGCCGGCCACCCGCTCGACCTCAGCCGCGTCGGTCGGCTCACGCTTCGGGCCAACGTCGAACTCGCGGGCGTACCGGGCGTCGACCGGGTCAGTGTCCGAACGCCCATGCCACCATCAGCGGAAACTCTTGTTTCCAGAACGCGCCGCCGTGCGAGCCGACCCGTTCGGTCAGGACAACGTCGCCGCCCGCATCGCGCAGCGCGCTCGCCCACCGGGTCGCGTTGTTACGAAAGAACGGTTCTTTGGTGCCGGCGACGAGGTAGGTGCGCGGGAGTCTGCCGGGCAGCACGGCTGGTGGCTGGTATCCCGCACCGGGTGAGGCGCAGAAGACCGCGCCGTAGATGTCGGGGTGACGAAGCCCCATGGCCAGTGCGAGTTCCGCACTGGCGGAGACGCCGAACGCCGCAGTTCGGTCGGCCGGCAGCTTGGCACCCAGGCGGGTCGCCGCCCATCGGCGTACGTCCTCGACGAAGAATTTCTCGTGTGCCGCGAACCGTTGCGGGTCGAAGGCGAACGCGTCCGTACTGCGGCCCGGTGAGTACTCGTGCAGCCGCAGCGTCTCATCCGCCAGCCGGTGCGCGCCGATGATCATCGTGGGCGGTAGATCGGCGGCCTCCAGAACTCCTCCCCACGACGCGATCAACTGGCCGTCTCCGGCAAAGACGATCGCCTCGGGCGCAGCCGCCGGGACGTAGGCGGTGACCTGACGTCCGCCGCCGTACTCCAGCACCTCGGTAACGAGCTCGCCTGCTGTGGACGACATCGGCGTGGACTCCTTGCTGACGTGAGGTAGCTGCCGGCATACGCTCGCAGGCGTCGAACACTCTAGGCAGAACCGTCACACTCTCGCCAGAATCCTGGCCGTCGACGGCTGAACCGACGCACGATAGTTGTCACCGCTTCGTCCACAAGGGACGAAAATGGCCCCGACCAGACGTAAAACGCCTGCTCAGGGCCGTGTTGATCTGTGCGCCGCATAGGACTTGAACCTACAACCGCGGATTGAGAGTCCGCGATCTTGTGTATCGCGGGCTCTCGCGGCGTACCGCCACGTGTCATTTTCGCAGGTGAGGCTGTCGACGGCAGGTCATGTCATGCCGTCGACTGACGCCCCGTTCCGGGACTGGAACTTCCCCCGAGGTTCCCCCAGACCGGCTACAGCGGCGGGCTCGGCCACCGCGCACTGTAGCTATGTCAATGGCGCGCGGCGTGGCGTGACGCGGCAGACCGGTTTCGGGCTGTATCGGGTGGTCGGGCGATCACTGCGGCGCCGATCGCGCCGGAGAGTGCGCCGAGGGTGGCGGTCTGGTATGGCGGCGACCAGGCGAATGGGCTTTTTCGGGCGATGGCCTTGTCGAGGGCGGGCGCGAAGTGCGGTAGGTATTGGGCGGCGCTGCCGCCGATGACGACCCGTTCGGGCCGGAAGATGGTGAGCAGTGCGGCCATGCCTGTGCCGACGCGCTCGCCGTAGCGATGGAAGAGATCACGCGCTGTGGCGTCGCCTGCGTTGGCGCTCTCGGCCAGCGTCGTGGTGTGGCCTTCGGTCAGCTTGTCCAGGGCAGTGCGTGAGGCCAGTTGTTCCCAGCAGGTTGTCAGGCCGCAGTAGCAGGGCGCTGCTGGTCCGGGTAGTGGGAGATGTCCGGCCTCGGGGTGACTTCCGTCGGCGGCGCGAAACGGTCCTTGCGGGGTGAGGACGCCGACGCCGACGCCGGTGCCGAGGGTGATCATCAGCAGACTGGGGCTTTGGTGTCCTGCGCCGTAGGTGTTCTCGCCGATGGCCGCGGTGGTGGCGTCGTTGTCGATTTGGCATGGCGCGCCGAGGGTTGCTGCGATCAGGGTGGTGAGTGGGAGATTGCTGTAGGCCGGCAGTGTCGCATCGTTGCGGATGATTCCGTTGGCGTCCACGGGTCCGCTGGCGCCGATGCCGATGCCGCGTAGCGGTCGGGTGCCCGCTACGGCGCTGATGTGGCCTGCCAGAGTACGAACGAGCAGGTCCGGCGCCGACGTGGAACGCGGTGTCTCCAGCAGGCGTTGGCCGCATACGACGCCGTGCCGGTCAACCGCGACGAGGCGGGTGCCGGTTCCGCCGAGGTCAATGCCTACGGTGACGGGCTCGATGGTGCTGGTCATAGCGCGCTAGTGATCTTGCTGCCGTAGCGGAAGGCGCCGGGTTCGATGCCACGGGCTCGAGCAACCTCAACGGCGAAGGTTTGGGCGACCAGCGCGCCGACGGACACTTCGGTGAGGATGTCGCCGGTGGGCACGATGATCCTGGCCGCGCCATCGATGTCCAGGTCGCCGACGAGGAGCACTGTGGAGCCGGTCGTGATGAGGTCCCGGGCCAGTCGGGGCAGCGGATCGCCGCCGGTTGTGGTGGCGCCGAATAGGATAGCGGTGAGGCCGGTGCCGGCTAGTTCCAGCGGACCGTGCCGGAACTGGCTGCCGATGTATCCCTCGGCGGCCACCTTTGCTGCTTCCTTGGTGATGAGTCCCGCGTAGAGGGCGGTGGCGGCGTGATCGGCGGCCCCGATGAAGGCGATCCTGGAATTCGGTGTGTCGGCTGCCGCGTGGGCGGCGTCGATGAGGGCGGCGGGAGCGGTCCAGGATTCGAGTTGTTTCGCCACGTCGAGGGTTGAGGTCGGCCTCGGGCTGCCAAGCAGCGTGTCGAGTACGCGTTGGTGGGCGGCCAGGGTGTTCAGGTAGCTCTTGGTGCTCACGGTGGCCTCGGGTCCGCTGTGCAACTCGACGAGGATGTCGGCCGCGCGGCCCAGCGGACTGTCCGGATCGTTGGTGATGCCGACCACCGTGCAGCCGGAGGTCAGGGCGGCTTCCGGGTCGAGCAGCGCCGCGATCTCGCCGCTGGCCCCGGATTGCGATGTGACAACGAGCAGGGTTGTCGGTGTCAGCAGGTCGGGACTGTCGAGCAGTTGCCCTGTGTCGACCCACCAGGCCGGGTGTCCGGCGGCGACCAGCCGGCGCCAGGTGGGTACTGCGGCGAAGTGCGACGATCCCATGCCGGTCAGGACGATCCGCTCGGGCCGGGCGCGGGCGAGGCTGGTCAGGCGGGCCGGCAGGACCGACAGTTCGAATGATCGCAGAGCCTGCGCCTGGTCTTGGATGTCGATCTCGAAAGGGCTCTTGCTCATCTGCGGGTGGACTCGTTTCGTGTGTGAAGGAGGGTCTAGGCGATGGCGTCGGCGGGGGCCAGTTTGAGCAGGCCGGCGGCGATCCGGGCGCCGATCATCGCGGTAGGCAGGTTGATGTTTCCGCGGGTGATCGAAGGCATGATCGACGCGTCGGCGATGTAGAGGCCGTGAACGCCGTGAACGGCGCCAGTGGCGCCGACGACGGTGCCCGATTGGCTCTCGGGCCCCATCCGGCAGCTTCCGGCCGGGTGGCAGTAGCTGACGATCCGGGCCAGGGGCGAAGTTCCGTCGGTGACCTCGTCGCCGAGGACCGCGGTCAGTTCGCCGACCGCGGTCATGGTGCGGAGCAGTTCCAGCGCCTCGGCCAGAACGGTCCTGTCGTAGCCGCCGGGGTCGGTGCCGTAGCGGTGGTCGATCACCGGCGCAGCGGCGGGGTCGGCGTTGCCAACGGTGACGCGGCCCTCGGATAGCGCCCGCATCGCGCCGCCGTACAAGCTGATCGGCGGT
Organism: Actinoplanes sp.; assembly: GCA_032160305.1. Taxonomy (GTDB): domain Bacteria; phylum Actinomycetota; class Actinomycetes; order Mycobacteriales; family Micromonosporaceae; genus Actinoplanes. Next base: position 3,699 of record JAVHVY010000310.1, on the reverse strand, counting down.
AGGCCGGGATGTCCGCTGTTGGCGCCGGCGACCATGAAGACGTGTAGGTCGTATGGTCCGGTGTCGCATCGTGAGGAGCGGGCACGTCCGACGGTCTGCTCGTCGGGGTTCCACTGCGTGCGGGCCAGTTCCTGCGCCAAGCCCTCGTTGCCCGCGAAATCGAGCTGAACGCAGCAATGGTCGAGGAGGTGCTCGCCGACGCCAGGCAGGTCCACCACCGGCTGAATACCGATCGCGCGGACCGCGTCGGCGGCACCCACTCCGGAACGCAACAACAGCGCCGGGGAATGGTAGGCGCCCGCGGCCACGACGACCCGGCCGGCCCTGACCACCTGTGCTCTGCCATCCGGACCGGACAGCTCGGCGCCGACCGCCGAGCCACGCTCGAACAGCACCCGATGCGCTACGGTGTCGCCGGCGATCGTCAGCGAGCCGGCGTCGCGGATCGGGTCGAGGAAGGCGAAGGCCGCGTTCCACCGCACGCCGTCGACGATGTTGACCGGCATCGGGCCGATCCCGGTCGCGGCGTCGACGTCGACCAGATCATCGGCGTAGGGCAGTCCGACGGCGAGCCCGGCCCGGACGAACGCCACCTGCGCGCTGGTCAGCTCGGACATCGTGTAGCGCCGGACCTGCAACCGGTCACGCACCCAGCCGAGCAGCGGCAGCACAGTGTCGCCGTCCCAGCCCGGGTTACCCTGGGCGGCCCAGTCATCGTAGTCGGCGCGGGCGCCGATCGAGGCGGTGCACCCGTTGTGCGAGGAGCAACCGCCGACTATCCGAGCTCGGGGAAGGTCGAGGTCGCGGCCGGCGTGGCGGAGCCGCCAGTCGTGAGACAGGGGAATCGCCTTGGCGTCCAGCACGTCGGCCGGCCAGCGGCCGGCGACGAACGGGCCGTAGTCCGGGCCGGCCTCAACCAGCAGGATGGACTCGTCGCTGTGGGTGGCCAGCATCCCGGCGAATGAGGCGCCGCCGGTACCGGCGCCGAGAACAAGGGTGTCCACTTCACGGGGTAGGGACATCTGACGGGGTCCACCTTTCAGATAGTTAGGCGATCTTCAACGTCGCGCCAGACGCCGCCAGCTCGTGGCGATGCTCGGCGGAAATGTCGACGTCGGTGACGATGACGTCGGCGGCGTCCAGGCCGGCTATCACAGCGAACGCTGTGCGGCCGAACTTCGAGGCGTCGCAGGCGACGACGCACCGAGCCGAAGCGGACAGCGCGGCGCGCTTGACGGCGGCATCATCGACGTTCCACTCGGTCATGCCGGCGCTGGCATCGATCGCGGAGACGGTCATGACGTAGGTGTCGAAACGGTGGTCGAGAAGCGTACGCTCGGCCGAGGGTCCAATGATCGACAACTCGCCATGGCGGATCTGGCCGCCCGGGACCATCACCCGGGTCTCCGGCGTGGAGAGCAGAATCTCGGCCACCCGCATATTCAGCGCGCAGACGGTCAGGGGGCGCCCGACCAGTGCCTCAGCGATCGCGGTACCGGTGCTGCCTCCGTCGAGCACCAGGGTCTGTCCGTCGGTCAGTTCGGCGGCGACGGCCGCCGCGATGGCTCGCTTCGCGTCGGGGTTGAGCCGAGCCCGCATCGCGAACGGCGGTGCGAAGCTGCCACTGGAGGTGCGGGCGGCACCGCCGTGGGTCCGGCGTAGCAGCCCGTCGGACTCCAACTGGGCCAGGTCGCGGCGGATCGTCATCTCCGAGACTGACAAGCGGGCACTCAGGTCGGTGATCGTGACCTGGCCGCGCGCTTCGAGCAGCTTGAGGATGGTCTGTTGCCGTTCCGTGGCTTGCACCTGGGTACTCCCGTCGTTCGTTGTCGGCTGCGCCCGCTCGTAGGGTCTCAGTCGATGGCGGGCAGCTCACCCGCGTGCGCCATCCAACCTCGCCGGCCCGGTCGTAGGTTGCGGCCCACCAGAACCAGTGCTCCGATAGCCAGGTAGGACGCGGCCAGAGCCGGCGCGAGGTTCACCGGCGAGGCAGGCAGCGGCACAACGCTCTTGTAGCCGATCGTGATCAGCGCGGCCGTCGAGACGATCGGGCAGATCACCAGCGGCAGGATGCGGAACTCGTCGGGATGCTGGCTGCGGATGTAGAGGCAGGCGGCGACGTTGGTCAGAATGAAGATCGGAATGTAGACGAACGTTCCGGTCGTTCCCAGCAGGTTGAACAGGTTGTACGGGCCGAGCGGGAGCCCGACGGCCAGACAGATCGCCACCGCCACCAGGCTTTGTACGTAGATCGCGACGACCGGGGTGCGGTGGGTGGTACTGACCCGGGACAGCACCGTCGGCAACGCGCCGGTACGGGCCATGCCGAAGATCGTTCGGGTCGAGCTGGTGGTGCAGGCGATACACACGCCCAGACCGGAGTTGACCAGTGCGATCAGCACGATGATCGAGCCGGCGCCACCCCAGAGCCGATCGGCGAGCACGAACGCCGGGGCGGTCGGTGAGCTGGCCAGTGCGGCCAGGTTGTCGGTGCCCCAGCCGGTCTGCAGGCCCCAGGCGCAGACGACGTAGAACGCGCCGATGAGGATGAGTGAACCGGCGATCGCGCGTGGCACGAACCGCTTGGGATCGCGCGATTCCTCGGCCACCACCGCCGCCGACTCGAATCCGGTGAAGGCAAAGATCGACAACACGACGGCGAGGAAGAACGCCGACGAGTTCCCGATGCTGCGGGGATCGAAGCCGGACGCGTTGACGCCGCCCGGCCCGGGGTTGACAAGGCCGGTGAGCGAGAGGGAGAGGCCGACGACGATCTCGAACAGCGACATGCCGACCAGGAACCGGATCGACAGCGTGATCCCGCGGTAGGCGCAAGCGAAGCAGATCGCGAGGATGACCAGCGCGTAGACCCACCACGGCAGGCCGAATCCGTACTTGCCGTTCAATTCATCGTGAAGCACCGCGCCGGTAAAGGCAGCCAGGGCGGACGGAACGATCGTCACCATGATCGCGTAAAGCCAACCGGTAAGAAAACCCCAGCGGGGCCCGATGCCTCGCGATACGTACGTGTAGAAACCGCCGGCGGACGGCAGGTGGCGGGCCAGCACCGTCATCGGCACGGCCAGTACCAGGCAGACGACGAAAGCGGCGAGGTACGTCAGGGGCGCCGCCTTGCCGGCCTGACCGGTCGTGAAGGCAATGGTGTAGAAGATTCCCAGCGTGGGAGATATCTGAGCGATTGCTTGCATCAGTACGCCGGGAAGTCCGATCGAGTCCTTCCGAAGGCCGGTGTGCGTCACGTCAGTGTCCGCGGACCGTGCTCCAGGCGTCGCCGGAGTGGCCGATTCTGCAACAGCCATGGGTATCTCCTGTCGACTGGCACCGGGGCCAGCAGTTAGTGGGTATCTCCTGTCGACTGGCACCGGGGCCAGCAGTTAGCAAGGGAGAACGAGGAGAAACTGGCGACGACGCCAGGTCGAACAGAATACTTGTGCAGATTCACATAATCTGTGTTAGCCGTCAAGGTTCGATGTTCGATTCCCTGTCGAACAGGGCCATAATCGGGTAATATGTGGTATTTAGATGCTCAATCAGCCGATTGGCTAGCAGCGTGGCTACTGCAGGTCCTCATCGACTCCGCTGGCGAATTCTGTTCAGGCGGCGAGGGCGAGTTCCAGGCGTGAGAGGTGGCTGGTTCGGCGGGGGTCGAGGGTTTCGCCGTTGAACCAGGCGTCCAGA
>JAVHVY010000295.1:0-8967 GCA_032160305.1 Actinoplanes sp. | reverse complement strand
CCCGGTCGTCCGTCGGGTCCTGCTCCGGCGTGGCGTGCACGGCGAGGTGCCGGTAGAGGGTGTCGCGCTGGGCCGGGATGCGGTCCGCCGTACGGATCATCCAGATCAGCTCGTGCAGGTTGGAGCGGTGCCGGGCGCCGGCCGAGGAGATCACGTTCTCCTCCAGCATGATCGAGCCCAGGTCGTCGACCCCCAGGTGCAGCGACAGCTGGCCGACGTCCTTGCCCGTGGTCAGCCAGGACGCCTGTAGATGCGCGACGTTGTCGAAGAAGAGCCGGGAGACCGCGATGAAGCGCAGATACTCCATCGTTGTGGCCTGGGTGCGGCCCTTGAGGTGGTTGTTCTCCGACTGGTACGTCCACGGGATGAAGGCGCGGAAACCGCCGACCGTGCCGTCCGGCTCGACCGCCGAGTCGACGTAGCCGTTCGCCACGGCGATGTCCTGCACCTCGCGGATCATCCGGATGTGCTCGATGCGTTCGGCGTTCGTCTCGCCCGTACCCATCATCATGGTCGCTGTGCTGCTCAGGCCGTTGCGGTGGGCGACGGTCATCACCTCGAGCCAGCGGGCGCCGCTCTCCTTGAGGGGGGCGATGGCCTTGCGCGGGCGGTCGGGCAGCATCTCCGCGCCCGCGCCGGCGATCGAGTCGAGGCCGGCCGCCTTGATCCGCAGCACCGCCTCCTCGATCGAGACGCCGGAGACCTTGGCCATGTGCAGGATCTCGCTCGGGCCGATCGAGTGGATCGCCAGCTGCGGATAGGCCTGCTTGACGGCGGCGAACAGACTCTCGTAATAGTCGACGCCGTAGTCCGGGTGGTGGCCGCCCTGCAGCATCACCTGGGTGGCGCCGAGCTCGACCGCCTCGGCGCACCGGTGCAGGATCTCCTCCATCGGGTGCGACCAGCCCTCGTGGTGCTTGGGCGCCCGGTAGAAGGCACAGAACTTGCAGGCGGTGACGCACACGTTCGTGTAGTTGATGTTGCGGTCGATCAGGTAGGTGACGATCCCGTCCGGGTAGCGCCGGCGCCGGACCGCGTCCGCGGCCTCGCCGAGCGCGTGGAAGGGCGCCTCCGTGTAGAGCAGCAGCGCTTCCTCGGGCGTGATCCGTCCGCCGTCCGCGCCGCGCCGCAGGATGCTGTCGATCTCCTGATTCGCCGTCACGCCTCGAAGACTACGTCCCCGGTCCGACAGAAGTCAGCGGCGCGGGTCACTGCCGGCTTTGGGGTCGACCGGCACGCCGAGGCGGTCGAGCGCACACAGTGTCGTACGCGGTCGTTAGCCTTGGCGGGGTTTCAGGCAGTGGGCCGGGAGTGACAGGAGTTGTCGTGCTCATCGTTCATGGCGTCTGGGTTTCGGGACGGCTCGGCCTGTGGGCGGAGAATCCGGCACGGTCCCTGACGACCTCAGGTCGCGTGCACCCGTTCGCGGTCTCCCCCGCCGCCACCCTGTCTGGTGCCTCCGACGATCTGCGCGAGGCCCTGGCCAAGGCCGTCGACGGCACCCTGACGCTGCACCTGCCCGGCACGACCAGAGGTCCGCTGCCGTCCCCCGACACCGGGATCGAGATCACGGCCAAGCGACCCGGTCTGCGCCAGTGGAAGGTTCCCGCGCTGCTCGTGCCGGGTGCGGACGCGTGGGTGGCGCTCGCCGCCCTGGCCGACCCCGACCCGCAGGGACCATGGACAGCGGCCGCCTCCCTGCGTTATCTGTCCATGCTGGCCGGGCAGGCGGGCGATCTGGCCCAGCGCGGCCGGATGCTGCCGCAGGTCGTCACCGAGGAGGGCGTTCCCGCGGCCCGCTGGCGGCCAGTCCTCACCGGCGCCGACGCGGCGGCCTTCCGGGATTTCGCCGCGGCGATGCCACCGGTCTGCCGCGCTGCCGACCCAGCCGCCGGGCTGGGCGGGCTGCTGCGCTCGGCAGTCGACGTCCTGGTCGACTCCGCCACCCGCACGCTGCTGCCCGAGCGCCTGCTGCTGGGTCGCCGGCCGGGGTCGACAGCGCCGCTGGCCGACCGGTGGGCGGTCGCCCTGACCGCCGCCGATCCCGCGCTTCCCGGCGCCCCGGCCGGCGAGCTCGCCGAGCTGACCCGCGCGCTGGAAAGCTGGATGCGCGCCGCCCTGGCCGCGAACGGTCCGGTCCGGGTCAGTTTCCGGCTGGTCGAGCCGGTGGCGACCCGCGACGACTGGCGGCTCGACTTCGCACTGCAGTCGGCCGAGGATCCGAGCGTCTACCTGCCCGCGGGCGACGTGTGGGACGGCGTCCGGATGCCGGGCCTACCGCCCCGGCCCGACGAGACCCTGCTGGCGGGGCTCGGCCGCGCCGTCCGGCTCTTCCCGGCGCTGCACGACGCCCTGCGCGACCCCGAACCGGCGGCGATGGAGCTGGACACGGCCGGCGCGCACGACTTCCTGCGCAGCGCGGCCCCGCTGCTGCAGGCGGCCGGCTTCGGCGTGCAGCTGCCGTCGTGGGCGGGCCGCAAGGGTGTCGGCCTCAAGCTCACCACCCGGACCAAGACCAAGACGTCCTCCGGCAAGGCCGCTACCGCCTCGGGCTTCGGGCTGGACGACCTGGTCGACTTCAGGATCGACCTGGTGATCGGTGACGGGGCGGTCAGCGCCGAGGAGCTGGCCGAGCTGGCCCGGCTCAAGGTGCCGCTGGTCCGGGTCCGCGGCCAATGGGTCGAGCTGGACGACCGGCAGCTGCGGGCCGCGCTGCAGGCCGTCGACCGGCGGCGCACGGGCGAGGTCACCGCGGCCGAGGTGCTGCGGCAGGTGGTCGACGGCGGCGAGGATGACCTGCCGCTGGTCGAGGTCGACGCCGACGGAATGCTGGGCGACCTGCTCTCCGGCGAGGCCGCCGAGCGGCTGGCCCCGATGGGCACGCCGGCCGGTTTCCAGGGGAGGCTGCGGCCGTATCAGGAGCGGGGGCTGTCCTGGCTCGCGTTCCTGGGCCGGCTCGGGCTCGGCGGCATCCTCGCCGACGACATGGGCCTGGGCAAGACGGCGCAGACCCTGTCGCTGCTGCTCGCCGAACGCGAGGCGGGCGAGCCGGTCGCGCCGACCCTGCTGATCTGCCCGATGTCCCTGGTCAGTAACTGGCAGCGGGAGGCGGCCCGGTTCGCCCCCGAGCTGACCGTCTACGTCCACCACGGCGGCACCCGTCGCCGCGAGGCGATCGACGAGGCGGATCTGGTCCTGACGACGTACGGGACGGCGTTGCGTGACCTCGGCGCGTTGCGGGAGGTCGCCTGGGGGCGGGTGGTCTGCGACGAGGCCCAGGCGATCAAGAACAGTGGGACGAGGCAGGCCCAGGCGGTGCGGGCGATCCCGGCGCGGACCCGGCTGGCGCTGACCGGCACCCCGGTGGAGAACCACCTCGCCGAGCTGTGGTCGATCATGGACTTCTGCAATCCGGGTCTGCTCGGGTCGGCCAAGCGGTTCCGGCGGCGTTTCCAGGAGCCGATCGAGGTCCGCCAGGATGAGGAGGCCACCGCGGCGCTGAAACGGGCGACCGGCCCGTTCGTCCTGCGCCGGCTGAAGACCGACAAGACGATCATCTCGGACCTCCCGGAGAAGAACGAGATGAAGGTCTGGTGTTCCCTCACGGCCGAGCAGGCCACCCTCTATCAGGCTGTGGTCGAGGACATGATGGCGGTCATCGGCACCACCGAGGGCATCCAGCGCCGCGGCAACGTGCTCGCCGCCATGACCAAGCTCAAGCAGGTCTGCAACCACCCCGTTCACCTGCTGAAGGACGGCTCGCGGCTGCCCGGCCGGTCGGGCAAGCTGGCCCGGCTTGAGGAGCTGGCCCAGGAGATCATCGAGGAGGGCGACAAGGCGCTGGTCTTCACCCAGTTCGCCGAGTTCGGCTCGATGCTGCAGCCCTACCTGGCCGCCCAGCTCGACCGCCCGGTGCTGTGGCTGCACGGCGGTCTGAGCAAGGCGAGACGCGACGAGCTGGTCGAGCGTTTCCAGACCGACGACGAGCCGATGCTGTTCCTGCTGTCCTTGAAGGCCGCCGGCACCGGCCTCAACCTGACCGCGGCCAACCACGTGATCCACGTCGACCGCTGGTGGAATCCGGCGGTCGAGGATCAGGCCACCGACCGGGCGTTCCGGATCGGGCAGTCGCGCAACGTGCAGGTCCGCAAGTTCATCTGCACGGGCACGCTCGAGGAGAAGATCGACGCGATGATCGAACGGAAGAAAGCGCTGGCCTCCTCGGTGGTCGGCACCGGTGAGGACTGGGTGACCGATCTGAGCACCGATCAGCTGCGCGAGCTGTTCGCGCTCGACCCTGCGGCGGTGAGCTGAGATGCCGATCGACGCGGAGGGCCGCTTCTTCGAGGGCGGCAAGGCGATCGAGGTGGACGGCGGGATCGCGGTGCGGGCCCGGCGCGGCAGGATCGGCGAGCAGTGGTGGTCCCGCCGTTTCGTGGAGATCCTCGAACGGATCTGCCAGCCCGGCCGGCTGGCCCGGGGGCGGTCCTACGCCCGCAAGGGCCAGGTGATGGATTTCGCGCTCGGGCCGGGCCAGGTGAGCGGCCGGGTGCAGGGTTCGCGGCCCAAGCCCTATGCGATCACGATCAGGATCCCAGCGTACGACGGGACGGACTGGGCGCTGATCGAGGAGGCGCTGGCCGCGCGGGCGCTGTATCGGGCGGCTCTGCTGGCCGGCGACATGCCGCACGAGATCCTGGACGTCTTCGACGAGCTGGGCCTGCCACTCTTCCCGGCCGCGCTGGAGATGACATGCACCTGCCCCGACTGGGCGATCCCGTGCAAGCATGCCTCAGCGGTGCTCTACGTGCTGGCCGAGGCGTTCGACGACGACCCGTTCCTGGTCCTGGCCTGGCGGGGCCGGGGTCGCGAGGAGTTGCTCGCCGCCCTGCGCGTCAGTCCCGAGCCGGCGGATGCGATCGATCCGCTGGCGGTCGACGAGGTTCCGCTCGACTCCCGCCTGGCGGATTTCTACTCCCCCGGTATCTCATTGAGCCGTTTGCGCGAACGCCCGCCGCGCGTGGCAACCCCACCCGAGCTGTTGCTGCGAGCCCTGGACCCGCCCCCGATCCGCGTGCGCCACATCCCGCTGCTCGACCTCCTGCGCCCCGCCTACCGGGACCTCGCCAACCCGTCGTGACCGCGGTCCATGCAGAGCTCCCGCCCAGCCCGTGCCGACCCCACCCGCCTCGTCCGCGGTCCATGCAGAGCACCCGCCCATGCCGACCCGACCCGCCTCGTCCGCGGCACGTACAGCGGGCGGGCCCCGCAAGAGCGAGGCCCGCCCGACAGCGGAGGGATAACCAGGCAGATGGCTGAACGCTCAGCCCTTGTGCCACTTCTGGTTCGCGCCGCCGGTGCAGTCCCAGAGGATCAGCTTGGCGCCGTCGTTGCCGTTCCAGCCGCCGATGTCGACGCACCGGTTGGACTGCGGGTTGCGCAGCTCGCCGGCGCCGGTGAGGACGAACTGCTGCGCGCCCGTGCCGTTGCACGTGTAGAGCTGGATCGCGGCGAGGTTGGCGGTCGAGCCGCCGGCCACGTCCATGCACTTGTTGTTCTGGGTCTTCAGCGCCCCGCCCTCGAAGGTCCACTTCTGGGCGGTGGTGCCGTTGCACGCCCACGCCTGCAACTGCAGGCCGTCGACGAAGTTGGCGGCGGGGACGTCGATGCATTTGCCGTTCCAGTCGCTGATCAGCGACACGGCGGTGGGCGGCGGCGGGGGCGGAGGCGGGCCACCCGCACCGAACGGGGTGAGCGTGATCCCGGCCGAGGTCGGCGACCCGTCGTTGACTAGCGCCTCGAAGTTGCCGACGTCGTCGAACGGGAATGCGTACGCCTTACCGTCGGCCATGTTCGCGTGGATGATCTTCGCGTACTCGTTCGTGGGGCTGTTCTTGTAGAAGTCGGCCGCGTTGATGCTGGGCTGGGTGTCGATCGTGCCCAGCGTGCCCCGGTTCAGCGCCGCGCACAGCGTCCGCGAGATCGGCCCGACGACAAGGTCGTTCGGGGCGGGCAGGTCACCGGCGCAGCCGAAGACACTGGCCGACGACGGCTTGTTGAACGACGTGACCGTGGCGCCACTGGTGTTGGTGAAGTTCATGACGTTCCCCGACGTACGCCCGAAGTATTTGGTGTTGGGCTGGTCCGTGAACGGCACGACCGTGAGCGTCTTGCCGGTGTAGGCGTTCCACGCCGACGTGATGTAGGAGTCGAGGTAGTTCGCGCTGAGCAGTCCCGCCTCGGCGGCCTTGCCCGGAGCGAGCACCCGCAGCACAGTCCCGTCGGAGCGGGTGTAGGCGGTGTTGCCCCAGCCGGACTGGGCCTTGATCCCGTTGATCACATTGTCGCGACCGTTGTTGAGCAGCTCGCCGGTTTTCTTGAAGCCGCCGCTGCCGGTCACCGACACCGCGTGCGGCACGGCGAACATGTCCACCTGCGAACTGTTCAGCCACAGCCCGGCGTCGTTGTAGGTGAATTCGCTCCAGTCGAAGAGGATGTCACGGTTCGCGTCGCCGCCGGCCCACGGCGCCGGCTGCACGAGGCCGTCTGGGGTCAGGAAGAACTTGAGCTTCGTGCCGAGCGAGAAGTAGACCCGGCCGGAGAGGCCGCGGGGAAAGTTGATCGTGGTGGCACCGCCGTTGCCGGGGCCGCCGATCGCCACGTCGGGTGCCGGGACCGGCGGAATCGCGCCGGCCGGCCACGGCGTGAAGGCGCCGCCCTGGTTGACGTAACCGAGGCGGCCGGTGTTCAGGTTGACGACGATGACGTAGAGGTAGACCGCGTCACCACGGCCGGTGTTGTTGGTGACGGTGACCGGCAGGAGGCTCGGTCCCACCGCTTCGGCGGGGGCTGCCGAGATCGCGGCGCTGAGGGGGATGGTCACCGCAAGCGCGGCGAGGGCATGCAAGAGCCTTCTTCTGGTACGCACGGGGACTCCTCGGAGGGCGGGCTCTCGGGGGAGAGAGCGCTCTCAGAATCGAATAGTGAACATCCTGTGTCAATAGATAATAGACAATGTATTACGGGAAAGTTTCGTGGATCATCCGCCGGCATAGGCTCGGATCATGAGTGACATGACCTACCGCCGCCTCGGCTCCTCCGGCCTCGTCGTCTCCACCATCGGGCTCGGCTGCAACAACGTCGGTCGCAAACTCGACGCCGACGGCACCCGCGCCGTGGTCGACGCCGCCTTCGACGCGGGCATCACCCTCTTCGACACAGCGGACATCTACGGCACCCCGCACGGTGCTTCCGAGGAGCTGCTCGGCCTCGCGCTCAAGGGCCGCCGCGACGAGATCGTGCTGGCCACCAAGTTCGGGATGGACATGGCGGGGACGAACGGGGTCGACCGGGGCGCGCGCGGCTCCCGCGGCTACATCGTGCGGGCCGTCGAAGCCTCCCTGCGCCGCCTCGACACCGACTACATCGACCTCTACCAGATCCACGCGCCCGACGCCGAGACGCCGATCGAGGAAACCCTGGCCGCCCTCGACGACCTGGTCCGCGCCGGCAAGGTGCGCTACCTGGGCAACTCCAACTTCGCCGGCTGGCAGCTCGCCGACGCGGACTGGACGGCCCGGGCGGCCGGGCACCCGCCGTTCATCAGCGCGCAGAACCGGTACAGCCTGCTGCACCGCGCGGTCGAGGCCGAGATCATCCCGGCCTGCGAGCACTTCGGGCTGGGCTTCCTGCCGTTCTTCCCGCTGGACAGCGGCCTGCTCAGCGGCAAGTACCGGCGCGGCCAGAAAGCCGCCGCGGGCACCCGGCTGGCCCAGGAGCGCTACCAGCCCTGGCTCGACGGCGCCGACTGGGACCTGATCGACACGCTGACCGCCTTCGCCGCCGAACGCGGCCACAGCCTGCTCGACGTCGCCATCGCCGGCCTGGCCGCCCGCCCCGCCGTCACCAGCGTCATCGCCGGCGCCACCACAGCCGACCAGATCCGGGCCAACGCGGCCGCGGGCACCTGGGACCTGACTCCGCAAGAGACCGCCGACCTGAACGAACTCCTCAGCTGACCGGCAGCGCCTAGGCCGCTGACCTGGACGAACTCCTCAGCTGACCGGGCGCCTAGGCCGCTGACCTGGACGAAGCCTCAGCTGACCGGCAGCGCCTAGACCTGCGCGAAGGCGGGGCCGTCGGCCGGCAGCGCCGGGACCTCGCCGCGGGCGGCGGCCCGGCGGGCGAACTCGCGGACGCCCGCGATCTGGCGGTCGCCGAGCGAGAAGTCCAGCGCGCGAAAGTAGGAGGCCAGGGTCGCCGCGTCGAACGGCTCCCAGCGGGCGGCCGACTCGGCGACCTCGTCCAGCTCACCCAGACACAGATCGCGGGAGCGCTGGAACGCCTCATGCACGTCCTTGACCGCGCCGGGGTTGGCGGCGGCGTAGTCGTTGCGTACCGCCCAGACGGCGAAGACCATCGGCAGGCCGGTCCACTCGTTCCAGGCCTGGCCCAGGTCGGTGACCTGCAGGCCGCGAGCCGGGGCCGCGTACATCGCGCGCAGCGCCGGGTCGCCGATCAGCACGCCGGCGTCGGCTTGGCGCAGCATCTGCGACAGGTCAGGCGGGCAGCGGAAGTATTCGGGCTCGGCGCCGTACCTGTCGGCCAGCAGCATCTGCGCGAGCAGGACTCCGGTCCGCGATGTCGATCCGAGCGCGACCGGCCGGCCGTCCAGCTCCGGGAGCGGACGGGTGGAGATCAGATTCACCGAGAGCACCGGGCCATCGCTGCCGACCGCGAGGTTGGGCAGGAGCAGAAGCTCGTCGGCGTGTCGCAGATACTCCACGAGGGAGATCGGCCCGATGTCGAGATCCCCGGCGACCAGCGCGGCGTTCAACACGTCCGGACTGTCCTTGCGCAGGTCGACGTCGAGCAGCGCCCCTGAGCGCATCAGCCCCCAGTAGATCGGCAGACAGTTGAGAAACTGAATGTGCCCGACCCGAGGCTTCTCCGCGACGCTCATGAACC